>JAUIID010000110.1 GCA_030431615.1 Alphaproteobacteria bacterium | reverse complement strand
CCGCGAGCTCGGCCTCGATCCGGCGGTCGACCGGTTCACCGTCATCGGCATCGGCGACATGTCGGGCGACGTGTTCGGCAACGGCATGCTGCTCTCGGACCGGATCTGCCTGCTCGCCGCCTTCGATCACCGCCACATCTTCCTCGACCCGGACCCTGACCCGGCGCGGTCGTTCGCCGAGCGCCAGCGCCTCTTTGCCCTGCCGCGCTCGTCCTGGGCCGACTACGACCGGAGCCTGCTCTCCGCCGGCGGGCAGATCGTGGCGCGCAGCGCCAAGTCGATCACCGTCTCGCCCGAAATCCGGGCGGCACTCGGCCTCGATCGCGAGACCTGGGCACCGACCGAGCTGATCAGCGCCATCCTCAAGGCCTCGGTCGATCTCTGGTGGAACGGCGGCATCGGCACCTACGTCAAGGCCAGCAGCGAGACGCATCACGACGCCCAGGACCGCGGCAATGACAGCCTGCGGATCGACGCCTCGGAGCTGCGCTGCCGGGTGCTGGCCGAGGGCGGCAATCTCGGCCTGACCCAGAAGGCAAGAATCGAGGCGGCCTGGAACGGCGTCAGGATCAACACCGACTTCATCGACAACTCGGCCGGCGTCGACTGCTCCGACCACGAGGTCAACATCAAGATCCTGCTCGGCGACGTGGTCGCCGCTGGCGATCTGACCATGAAGCAGCGCGACGTGCTGCTCGCCCGGATGACCGACGAGGTGGCGGCCCTCTGCCTGCGCGACAACACGCTGCAGAACCTGGCGCTCAGCCTGACCGAGGCGCGCGCCGCCGAGTATGCCGAGCCGCAGGCCCGCATGATGCGCAAGCTGGAGCGGGCCGGCCGGCTCGACCGGGCCATCGAGTTCCTGCCCGACGACGCGGCACTGGCCGAGCGGCGCCGGGCCGGGCGGGGGCTGACCCGGCCGGAATCGGCGGTGCTGCTGGCCTATGCCAAGATGACGCTCTTCAACGACGTGCTGGCGACCGAACTGCCCGACCGACCGTATTTCGCGCGGGACCTCGCCAAGTACTTCCCGCGGCCGCTCCGCCGCGACTTCGCGGGGCCCATCGCCCAACATCGCCTCCGGCGCGAGATCATCGCCACCTGGCTCGCCAACAGCCTCGTCAATCGCGGCCTCGACGTCTTCTGCACCGAGCTCGAGGACGAAACCGGCGCCTCGCTCGCGGATATCTGCCTCGGCTACGTCATCACCCGCGACGCCTTCGCCCTGCTGCCGCTCTGGGCGGCGATCGAGGCGCTGCCCATGGACGTGCCGCCCGGGCTGCAGATCGAGATGCTGGGCGAGGCGCGCGAGACCCTGGTGCGCGGCACGCGCTGGTTTCTCGCCCACACGCCGCGTCCGATGCGAATCGGCCACACTGTCGCCACTTTCGCCGGGCCGATCGCGACGCTGGCGGGTGCTCTGGAAAGCACGCTCGCGGCGAGCCAGGCGGAGGCCCTGGCCGCGACCATCGCCGGGCATGTCGAGGCAGGAGTGTCGCCCGACCTCGCGCGCGGCGTCGCCGCCTTGCCCTATCTGCTCGCCGCCTGCGACATCGTCACCGTCGCCCGCGACCTCGCCGGATCGGGCACGGGTGCGGGGGCGGAGGATGAGGGCGGCGACGCTGCCGGCGACGCCCCGGTGAGCCTCGGCACCGTCGCCGACCCGCTGCCGGTCGCCCGGCTCTATTTCGCCCTCGATGAAGGCCTTAGCCTGTCGCGCCTGCGCCACCGCATGCGGCAGGCGCCGATCCGCACCCGCTGGGACCGCATGGCGCTGAGCGGGCTCGAGGACGAGCTGGCGATGGCGCTCCGGGCACTCACCCTGGCGGCCTGGCATTCGGGCATCCGGGCCGGAACGCCCGAGGAGGCCGCCAGCCGCATCGAGGCCTGGCTCGGCGCCACGCTCGACGGGCTCGGCCGCTATCGCGAGCTCCTCGCCGAGATCGAGACCGCCCGGGATCCTGATCTCGCCATGCTCAGCGTGGTGGTCAACAGTGCCGGCAAGCTGCTGCGGAACGTCGTACTTGCCGCCGCGTGACAGTTTGCCTACCTAGGCGTTGCTATCGCGATCCGCGAAGACTGATCGCGCACGACAGGAACCAAGGACGTCCGCCGGTCGTTGCTCGCGACGGTCCCAGTAAATTACCCCCGCTATGCGCGGGACGAAGGAAGTGAAATGCCGCAGCCGAACTCGGTCACCGAGAACGAGGTCTTTTTCCGGCACTGGTTGCGCTCGCCGAAGTCGATGGGGTCGATCATCCCGTCCTCGAAGGCGCTGGCGCGCGGCCTTGCGGCAGAGGCCGCCTGGCAGCCGGGCGATCATGTGGTCGAGCTCGGCGGTGGCACGGGGGCGATCACCCAGGGCCTGCTCGAGCGCGGCATCCCGCCGGCGAACATCGTCGTCGTCGAGCTCGAGACCAATCTCTACAAGTATCTCGCCGGTCGCTATCCCGAGGTGAACGTCATCCAGGGGGATGCCACCCGGCTCGCCGAGATCACGGCCCGCCTCGACATCCAGCGGATCTCGACCGTGGTTTCGGGCCTGCCGATGGTCGGCATGCCGCCGGCCTTCAAGAAGGCGATCGTCGACCAGGCCTTCAAGGTGATGCCGGCCGGGCACTTCATGCTCCAGTACACCTATTCGCCGGTGCCGCCGGTGCCGGTGGACGAGCTCGACATCGAGGCGGAGCTCGCCCGGTACGTGCTCTGGAACGTGCCGCCCGCGGCGATCTGGCGGTATCGCCGCAAGAGCCGCTGAAGGCTCTCCCCGATCGGCCGTGTGCCCATCGCGCAAACTTCAATTTTGCGCGATCTGCATTGCGGCATTCCGCCTGATGCGTCAAACTCCCGCCAAACATGGTAATCGGGTGACATAGGCCGAGGGCCCGGATGTCCGAGCCTGGGTGGGACGGAGACGAAGTACCCATGATGGCGGATCGCGGGCCGGACCCTGCCGCTGCGACGCCGCGCGTCCAGCGCCTGGTGGAGCACGAGCCGCTGGGCAGGCTGATGGCGGCGCTTTTTGGCCTGGTCGAGAGATTCGGCTGGCTGCGCGCCACGGTGCTCGGCACCCTGACCTTCACCCTCGCCACAGAAGCGGCCACCCTGGTGTACCGGTCGCTCCTGGGCGTTCAACCCGTGCTCCTGTCCATCGACCTCGCGGTAGTTGCGGCAGTCACGGTGCTCCTCGCCGGGTCCGGCCTGGCGGTGGCCTTGCGGCTGGTCGAGCATCTGGGGCGGGCACGGTCGCGGTTGCTCGTCGAGATCGACCGGCGGATGATCGCCGAGCAGCAGCTCAGGCGGCTTGCCACCACGGACGATCTCACGGGCCTGAGCAACCGGCGCCATTTCGTCGAGCGGGCGCGCGAGGCCATCGCCATCGCCCAGCGCTACGACCAGTGGGTCACCTTCGCGGTGGTCGACGTCGATCGCTTCAAGCATCTCAACGACCAGTTCGGCCATGCCGCCGGGGATCAGGCGCTGATCGAGCTGGCTGCCGTGCTGCGCGCCAATCTGCGCGCCACCGATCTCGCCGCGCGCTTCGGTGGCGACGAGTTCGTCCTCCTCATGCCGCTCACCGACCCCAAGGCAGGGCAGGTGGCGGCCGAGCGGATCCGCAGAGCAGTGCGCCACGATTGCGGCAAGCCGTCGTTCCGCGTGAGTCTCGGCATCGCCTCGGCCAAGGGGCCGGTCGCCGCCCTCGAGACGCTGATGGCGCGGGCGGACCAGGCCCTCTACGACGCCAAGCGCAACGGCCGCAACCGGATCGGCGTCTGCGACGGCACTTCCACCGGCGCCGACGACACGCTCGTGGAGGAGCTCGGCCGCATCGCCCTGCCGCTGAAGGGCTGATCGACCCGCGGTTAAATGGGCCGCGCTCTCTTGACGGTCTGGCATATTACCTGCGAGATGGGTGGATTGGGTCGGCGAGCCGATGCGATCCCTTGCGTCGGGCGGGGTCGACGACAACAAAAAGTGCGCCGCAACAGGATCCCTTGATCCGTTCAAATCGGCGTGCATGGGTGGCAACGCGGCATGCGGACGTCTTTGGCGCAGCGTTACATCGGCATGCTCCATGAAAACTGGCGCGGCCGATTGGGCCCTTCGGCTTTTGGTGCCGACGGGCGGCTGGTCGACTGGCGCTCCGGCCTGCTGCCATGTCTGCGCACGCTGCGCACCGCCGAGGCGATGCGGCTCTTCGATCCGGCCCGGCTGCGCCAGCCCGAATCCGCGGCAGCGATGGCGCTCAACAGCTTTCTCGTCTGGCGCGACCGGCCGCGTGACCTGCGGCTCGGCGAGCGCGACGCCTTCGACGAGCTGCGCTTCGCGGCGCGCTGTCCGACCGGGGTGCGCGGCACGCCGCCCTATCTCGACCTGCTCGCCGCCAATGGCGAGGCGCTGGTCACCGTGACGGCGCGGGGGCCGGACTATCTCGCGAGGAAGCCGTCGCGCCTGGCGCGGGCTTATGCCGACATCTCGCTGCCGGACTCGATGCACGGCTGGCAGGCGCTGCTGCAGGATCTCCTGAACGAGCCGGGCCGCTTCCGGCACGTCGACGCACCCGCCCTGGTCAAGAACGCCATCGGCATCTACCGGACCTTCCCCGGGCATCGGGCGACGCTGCTCTACCTCTTCTGGGAGCCGGAGCCGGCCGAGGCGCTCGACTTCCATCGGCATCGGGCGGAGCTGCAGGCCATTCTCCAGCAGGTCGGCGGGTCGGCCGTGACCCTGCAGGCCCAGAGCTTCGCCGAGCTCTGGCGCGACTGGGAGAGGCGCTTCGACACGCCATGGCTGCGGGCGATAGTCGCAGAGTTGCGCGAGCGCTATGCCGTGGCCACTCCCCCCCTATCTGCTCTATGACTCTTCCGGGATCGCCTATGGCGGGCCGCCCGGACGGTGCCGGCACTTGTGGGCGATGCCGGGCAAGCGGACGGGGGACGGACCGCCATGGCGGAGAACGGACGCACATTTTTCGACCGGCAGGAGGTGCGCGAGCCGGGCGAGCGCGAGCGTTCGATCTTCCACGCGCTGCCTGGCCTGATCCGCCATGCTATTGACAATGCACCCTTCTTTCGCGAGCAGCTGGCCGGCATCGAGCCGGATTCCGTCACCAGCCGGACGGCACTCGCCCGCCTGCCGGTGGCGCGCAAGGCGGCCCTCGGCGAGCGCCAGCGCCGGCACCCGCCCTTCGGCGGCCTGACCGCCACCGCAACCGGGCGCCTGGCCCACCTCTTCGCCACCTCCGAGAACACCTCCGACACCGCCCCCGGGCCGAGGCCCGGGCCGGTCTACCACCCCGAGGGCGGGCGCTCGGACTACTGGCGCTTCGGCAGGGCCATGTATGCCGCCGGCTTCAGCCGCGGCGATCTCGTGCTCAACTGCTTCTCCTATCATTTGCGGCCGTCCGGCTTCATGGCCGATTTCGGCGCACGGGCGCTGGGCTGCCCGGTGATCCCGGCCGGCCCCGACGACCCCGACCGGCAGGTGCGGATCATCGCCGAGCTGGCGCCGGTGGCTTTTGCCGGCCGGCCTTCGGTGCTCGCCGCCCTGCTCGAGCGGGCGGCGGCGCTGAAGGTGCCGGTCGGCTCGCTGAAGAAGGCGCTGCTCTCGGGCGAGCCGACCAGCGAGGCGGCGCGGATCGCCCTCGGCGAGCAGCACGGCATCGCCGCCTTCCAGTGCTATGCGACGGCCGATCTCGGCCTCATCGCCTATGAGAGCACCGGGCGCGGCGGGCTGATCGTCGACGAATCGGTCATCGTCGAGATCGTCCGGCCGGGCACCGGCGACCCGGTGCCGCCGGGCAAGACTGGCGAGGTGCTGGTCACCGCCTTCAACCCCGACTACCCGCTCATCCGCTTCGCCACGGGCGATCTCGCCGCCATCGTGCCGGGCGAGAGCAGCTGCGGGCGCACCAACATGCGCCTCTCCGACCGGCTCGGCCGGGTCGAGGCGCCGGCGGCGGAGCCGGGCGCCGGCCGGCGTGCCGGCGCCTGACGCAACGCCGCCGGCCGCACCGCTGCTGGAGGCGGCCGGCCTCGCCTGCCGACGGGGCGGCAGGCTGCTGCTCGAGGCCGTCGACTGGCGGCTGGCACCGGGCGATGCCCTCCTGCTCAAGGGGGCCAATGGCAGCGGCAAGTCGAGCCTGCTCCGGCTGCTCGCGGGCTTCCTCAGGCCCGCCGGTGGCCGGCTCCTGCATGGCGGCAGGGATGCCTTCGCTGATCTCGCCCGCTATCGCTCGGCGCTGCATCACCTTGGCTACCAGGATGCGCTCAAGCCGGCCCTGACGGTCGCCGAGAACCTCGAGGCGGCAGCGGCCCTGCTCGGCGGCGGCCCTGGCCGGCTCGCGCCGGCGCTCGAGACGTTCGCGCTCGGCGAGCTTGCCGCCACGCCCGTTCGGTTTCTTTCCTCCGGCCAGCGGCGGCGCGCGGCGCTCGCCCGGCTGGCGGCCGTGCCACGGCCGATCTGGCTGCTCGACGAGCCCGGCATCGGCCTCGACCGGCACAATCGCGATGCCCTGGAGGCGCTGATCGACCGGCATCGGGCAGAGGGCGGGATCGCCCTCGTGGCGAGCCATGGCGACGTGGCGCTGGCGCGGCCGCTGGTGCTGGACCTCGACGGCCCGCCCGCATGACGGATGCGCTCCTGGCGCTGGTGCGCCGCGACCTCCGCCTCGCCTGGCGCTCGCCGGCGGAGACCCTGCTCGGCGTTGTCTTCTTTCTCGTGGCCCTTGCCCTCTTTCCGCTCGGGGTCGGCGCCTCCCCCGACATCCTGGCGCGGATCGGTGCGGGGGTGATCTGGGTCCTGGCGCTGCTTGCCGTGCTGCTCACCCTGGACCGCCTCTTCCAGCACGACCACGAGGACGGCTCGCTCGACCTCCTGCTGCTCGCACCCCTGCCGCTCGAGCTCGCCGTACTCGGCAAGTGCGCCGTGCACTGGCTGACCAGCGGGCTGCTCCTGGTCGTGGCCTCGCCGGTCCTGGCGCTGCTGATGAACCTGCCGCCCGACGCGTTCTGGGCGCTGCCGCTGGCCCTGCTCCTCGGCACCCCGAGCCTGACCCTGATCGGTGCCATCGGGGCGGCCCTTCTCCTTGGCAGCCGGCGCGGTGCGGTGCTCACCGCACTCCTCGTCTTGCCGCTCTACATCCCGGTCCTGATCTTCGGCGTCGCCGCCGTCGATGGCGTCGTGCTGGGTCTGGGCGCGAAGGCACCCTTCCTCATCCTGGGTGCCATCCAGCTCGCGGCCATGGCACTCGCCCCCTGGGCGATCGCCGCCGCACTCCGGCTGGCGTCCGAATAGATGTCCCCGGATCGGCCGCGACAGCCCTGATGATTTTCCAAGTGACGAAACTGACCTAGAAATCGCCCATGCACGCGCTCGCCAACCCGCTCCGCTTCCAGAAGCTCACCGACGCCATCCTCCCCTGGGTCGCCTGGCCGACGGCCGTGCTGGCGCCGATCGCGTTCTACTGGGCGCTCGTGATCGCGCCGGCCGACTACCAGCAGGGGGAGGCCTACCGGATCATCTTCGTCCACGTGCCGGCCGCCTGGATGGCGAGCTTCGCCTATCTGGCGATGGCGGCGGCGAGCTTCGTCGCGCTGGTCTGGCGGCATCCGGTGGCCGAGGTCTCGGCCCGGGCGATCGCCCCGATCGGGGCGGTCTTCACCGCCATCGCCCTCTTCACCGGTGCGCTTTGGGGCAAGCCGATGTGGGGCACCTGGTGGGTCTGGGATGCACGGCTCACCTCGGTCCTGATCCTCTTCTTCCTCTATCTCGGCTACATGGCGCTGCACGACGCCTTCGAGGACCCGGCGCGCGGTGCCAGGGCGGCCTCCATCCTGGCGCTGGTCGGTGCCGTCAACCTGCCGATCATCCGCTTCTCGGTCGACTGGTGGAGCACGCTGCACCAGCCGGCCACCATCCTGCGCGCCGACGGGCCGGCCATGGACCCCTCCATGCTCTACCCGCTGCTGCTGATGATCCTGGTGGCAAAGCTCTACATGCTCACCGTCATGATCCTGCGCATCCGCCTGCAACTCACCGAGCGCAAGATCGCCAATCTGCGCCTTGCCGCCGAGGGGAGGGCCGAGGCGTGACCCGATGGAAGGCCGTCGTGACCGGAACGGGCCTTGCGGTCGCTGCCTTGACGGGCGGGCTGACCTGGGTGCTGCTCGGCAGCGACATGCCGGCGCTGCCGGTGATCACCGAGACTCCCGAGGCGGCAGCGGCGCGGGCGGAGCGCTGTGCCGTGATCGAGGCGTCGGTGGTGGAGGCCGGCTTTCCCGATTTGGTTGGCGTTGCCTGCGACGACCGGCAGGCGCACCTGGCCTCGGACAGCTATCCCGGGCACGAGCTGATGACCGGCATTGCCGGCACCAACGAGCAGGTGCCGGTGCCGGCCAGCGGCTACGCGGCACCCATCCCGCTGGAGCCCCGGCTCACCGACCTGCCGAAGACACGCGATGCCTCGCTGGCGGTCGCCGTCAA
This sequence comes from Alphaproteobacteria bacterium, assembly GCA_030431615.1. Taxonomy (GTDB): domain Bacteria; phylum Pseudomonadota; class Alphaproteobacteria; order Geminicoccales; family Geminicoccaceae; genus SLRI01. The sequence continues at coordinate 9,281 of JAUIID010000110.1, read as the reverse complement.
TGGCGTGCCGATCTTCGACTATACCGGCGGCGGCGAGATGAGCCTGGACGACCTCCACCACCATCTCGCGGAGCACGACACGATCCTGACGCAACAGCTCGACGTCTGCGGCGGGCATGCGGGGCGCGGCGACGACTACCACTACCACGCGAAGCCGACCTGCATGATCGCGGCCATGGAGAACGCGGGCGACGCCGCGATCCTCGGCTGGGCGTTCGACGGCTTTCCCATCTATGGCGACAACAACCCGGACGGCACGCCGGTCGACCGGGCGGCGCTCGACGTCTGCAACGGGCAGCCGGACGAGGTCTTCGGCTATCGCTACCATACGTCGAAAGATGCGCCCTACATCATCCAGTGCCTGATGGGCGAGGTGGTCGATCTCCGCCACCTGCCGCGTATCGAGCCCTTGCGGGCGGCCGCGGGCAGCGACGACAAGACCGTCGGCCGCCCGCCGCAAGGTGGGGTCGAGGACCTGACCTTCACGCAGGACCCGGCCGGCGAACGGCGCATGGACTACACCTACAAGGGTGAAGCCTACTTCATCCGCTACCGGCCGGCCGAAACGCCCGACTGCTACCTTTTCGAGACGCGGACCGTGACCGATGACGGGGTCGTGAAGTCAGGAGAATACTGCCGATGAGACGCGCCCGCCTGCTGCCGATCCTGGCCCTCGCCGCTTTCGTCGGCTGCGACGGCCGGCCGACGAGCGACGCCGCCGTCCTGAACGAGCGGACCGTCGGGGGCGACGGTGCGACGACCGTCACGGCCGAGATCTGGGTCGACAACTGGTTCGCTCTCTCGATCAACGGCGAGGCGCTGGTCGAGGACAGCGTCGCCTACCGGACCGAGCGATCCTTCAACGCCGACCGGGTGACCTTCAGTGCCGACTTCCCGATGACCATCGCCTTCGAGTTTCGGGACTTCATGGAGAACGACACGGGCCTCGAATATATCGGCTCGTCGCGCCAGCAGATCGGCGACGGCGGCGCGATCGCCCAGTTCCGGAACGCCGAGACGGGCGAACTCCTCGCTGTCACCGACTCGAGCTGGCAGTGCCGGGTGATCCACCGGGCACCCCTGGATGCCGCGTGCGCCGACGAGGCCGACCCGAAGGTGGGCGAGGGGAGCTGCCAGGCGATGATCGAGCCGGCACCGGCGGGCTGGACCGCTGCCGGCTTCGACGATGCCGGCTGGGACCCGGCCGTCGAGCATGCAGCAAGCGAGGTGCGCCCGAAGGACGGCTATGACGCGGTCGACTGGGCGTCCGAGGCACGGCTCATCTGGAGCGCCGACCTCAGGCTCGACAACATCGTGCTCTGCCGGACGACCGTCCAGCAGAGACCTGGATGACGCGCGCCGTCCTCATCATCGCCTTCAACAGACCTGCGCATGTCGAACGGATCTGCCGTGCGGTCGCGGCGGCAGATGTCGAGCGGGTCTATGTCGTTTGCGACGGTCCGCGACCGGACCGACCGGACGATGTCGCCGCGTGTGCCGCCGTGCGGGCGATTCTCGGCTCGTTCGATTTCGGGTGCGAGGTCTTCACCGACCTGGCTTCGGCGAACCGCGGCTGTCGCGGCAATGTCGTCGCCGCCCTGAGCTGGTTCTTTGCAGCGGAAGCGGAAGGCATCGTCCTCGAGGATGACATCGTTCCCGCGCCCGAGTTCTTTCCCTTCTGCTGGGAGCTCCTGGACCGATACCGCGATGTGCCGGAGATCTGGTCGATCGGCGGGACCAACCCGGTCGGCGGGCGCACGCAATCGATCGAGGCCGACTACTTCTATTCACGGTTCTTCGAGGTCTGGGGCTGGGCAAGCTGGCGCTCGCGCTGGCAAGCCTACGATCCGGCGATGCGCGACTGGCCTCGCTGCCGCCGGCGTTTCAGGGTCGGGCATGGGCTGGCGGGCTGGGCCATGACGCGGCAGTTCAGGCACTATTTCGACGAGACGTTCTCGGGCGAGATCGATACGTGGGACTATCAGCGCGTGTTCGAGCAATGCCGGGGCGGAGGGCTCACGATCTATCCAAGGGACTGGCTCGTCACCAACGAAGGCTTCGGCAGCGATGCGACCCACACCTCCTGGCCTCGACCCGAATGGGCGCCGGGACCCGGCGCCTGGCGGCCAGGTCATCCGCCGGTTGCGCCAGCGACGATCGCGCCCGACCGGCGCATCGACGAGGAAATAGCCAGGTGGCGCTTCGGGGCCAATCTGAAGAATGTCTGGCAGCGCGAGCACCCGACGTCGTTCGGCCATGTCAGCCGCTGCTTCGCGTTCCTTCAAGGCAGGCGCGAGCCGACGGGCTGAGGGCGACGCCGCGGCCAGTCGAAGACCGTCCGGTTGCAGTGCCGCGAAGGTAGGGCCGGTTCAGTCGATGTCGAGATCGAAGCCCAGCCGGCCGATCACGTCGCCGAGCCGCTGCCAGGAATCGCCGTCCTCGGCGTCGGCGGCGAGCCCGGCGAGGCCGGGTGCCAGGTCGCCGAGCGCGTCGTAGGGCTCGTCGAAGAACTCGCAGTCGATCTCGGGCATGGCGGTGCCGCCGGGCGGGCGGGCCTGCACCGCCTCGTCCGCCAGCCGTTCCCGCACCAGGGTTCCGGATTCTCGTCGCATGCCGCCACTCCTTCCTTGGAAGCCGCACTGCCGTTCGCGTCCGGGGTGGAGCTTGCGGCCGGCCGGTTACCATGGGGTTAAGAGCCTGGCTCTAAGAGCGGGCATCCTCTTGTCACCGGATGCCGGGCCGCCTAACTCTTTCCTTGTCTCAACGGGGTGTCCCTTGCTGTGCGGGACTGAGAGCGCGAGGCAACTCGCGAAACCCGTCGAACCTGATCCGGATGATGCCGGCGTAGGGATTGAGCGGCTCCGTAAACCGTCCATCACCCTCCCGCCGGCAATGCCCGGGCTGCATGACGAGGGGGGACGGTGACCGATCACGAGGACAGGTCCAGGCTGGCGAGCGACGCGGCGCGCGTGATGGCGCAGGTGCGCGCCGAGCGGCCGCGCGTGCATTGCCTCACCAATTTCGTCGCCATGCAGCTCACGGCGAACCTTCTGCTGGCCGCCGGCGCCGTGCCTTCCATGACCATGGATGCGCGCGAGATGCCGGCCTTCGTCGAGACGAGCCGGGCGCTGCTCGTCAATCTCGGCATGCTCGACCCCTGGCGCGAGGCGGCCATTCCCGTCGCCATCGAGGCGGCGCATGGGCTCGGCCGGCCCTGGGTGCTGGATCCCGTCAAGGTCGACCGCGCGCCCGCCCGCCGGGCGTTCGCCCGAAGCCTGCTCGAGCGCGCGCCGGCCGTGCTGCGCTGCAATGCGGCCGAGGCCCTGATGCTCGAGCCCGGGCCAGGGATCGTCACCGCTGTCACCGGTGCCGCCGATCGCATCAGCGGGGCCGGGCACGAGATCGCGCTCGGCGGGGGGACGGAGCTGATGGACCGGGTGACGGCCATGGGCTGCGCCGCCTCGGCGCTGGTCGCCGCCTGCCTCGCGGTCGAGCCCGATCCCTTCAGGGCCACCGTATCGGGCCTCCTGGTCATGAAGGTGGCGGGGGCGATCGCCGCGGAGACGGCAGCCGGACCCGGCAGCTTCGTGCCGCTCTTCCTCGATGCCGTCCACGGCCTCGATACCGCCACCCTGCAGAGCCGGGCAGAATTCGCATGAACGTGCCGATCGACATCCGCCGGGCCCTCGCCCTTTATGCCGTGCTCGACCCGGCGCGCTGCCGGGGCCGCGATCCGGTGGAGCTGGTCGCCGCTGCAGCCCGGGGCGGGGCCACGCTCGTGCAGCTCCGCGACAAGACGAGCGGCACGCGTGATCTCGTAGCCTTTGCCCGGGCGGTCATGGCAGCGCTCGAGCCGCATGCCGTGCCGCTCATCGTCAACGACCGGGTGGACGTGGCGCTCGCCAGCGGGGCCGCCGGCGTGCATCTGGGGCTCAGCGACATGGACCCGGCCGACGCCCGGCGGCTGGTCGGGCCCGACGTCATCATCGGCATCACCGTGCATCACGGGGTCGAGGCCGGGGCAGTGGCTGCCGGCCTTGCCGGTTATGCCGGGCTCGGCCCCGTCTTCGCCACCGCCAGCAAGGACCCCGGCGATCCGCCCCTGGGTCCGGAGGGTCTCGCCGGGCTGGTCGGCGAAGTGCGGGGGCACCATCAGGGCCTGCCGGTCTGCGGCATCGCCGGCATCGACCACACCAACGCGGCCTCGGTGATCGGCGCGGGTGCCGATGGCGTCGCCGTGATTTCCGACCTCTTCATGGCCGACGATGTCGAGGCGGCGGCGAGACGGCTGCGGCGGATCGTCGATGCGGCCCTCTTGGAGCACAAGCCATGACCGCCACGGCGCTCACCATTGCCGGCTCGGACAGTGGCGGCGGGGCCGGCATCCAGGCCGACCTCAAGACGTTCTCGGCGCTCGGGGTCTATGGCACCTCGGTGATCACGGCGCTGACGGCCCAGAACACGCGGGCGGTGACCGGCATCCTTGCCGTCGATCCCGCCTTTGTCGCGGCGCAGATCGACGCCGTCTTCGACGATATCCGCATCGATGCGGTGAAGATCGGCATGCTGGGCGGGCCCGAGGTCATCGCTGCGGTGGCGGAAAGGCTCCGCCGCTGGCGGCCGCGCTGGATCGTGCTCGACCCCGTGATGGTGGCGAAAAGCGGCGACCGGCTCCTCGCCGAGGCGGCGGTGGCGGCCCTTCGGGACGAGCTCCTGCCGCTCGCCTCGCTGCTGACGCCGAACCTGCCGGAAGCCGGCGATCTTTTGGGCGAGCCGCCGGTGATCGAGCGGCGGCGCATGCCTGCCGTGGCGGCCCGGCTGCAGCATCTGGGTCCCCCCAACGTGCTGCTCAAGGGCGGGCATCTCGCAGGCGACGAGAGCCCGGACATTCTCCTGCATGGCGGCGAGGTGCTCTGGCAGCCGGGCGAGCGCGTTTCGACCACGAACACCCACGGGACGGGCTGCACGCTCTCGGCCGCCATCACCGCGTTTCTCGCCCGCGGCCGGCCACTGCCCGAGGCGGTGGCGAGCGCCAAGCACTACCTGACGGGCGCCATAAGGGCGGCGGACGGGCTGGGTATCGGCCACGGCCACGGGCCGGTGCACCATTTCTTCGAGGCGTGGCCGAAGGAAGGATGCAACCCATGACGACGACCCGGCGTGCGGCCCTCCTCGCCGGTGCCGCCACGGTCGCGGCCCCGGCCGTGGTGCGGAGTCAGACGCCGCTTCGCTGGCGCATGGTGACTTCCTGGCCGCAGGACCTGCCGGGGCCAGGTGTTACGGCGCGGCGGCTGGGCGAGCGCATCCAGGCCATGAGCGGCGGGGCCATCGAGGTCGAGCTCTTCGCCGCCGGCGAGCTGGTGCCGGCCTTCGAGGTGCTGGACGCGGTGGGCGAGGGGGTGGCGGAGCTCGGTCACACGGCGGCGGTCTTCTGGGCCGGCAAGATGCCGGTCTCCCAGCTCTTCCTCGCCGTGCCCTTTGGCCTGACACCGCTCGAGCACATGGCCTGGATCGAGCATGGCGGCGGCCAGGCGCTCTGGGACGAGCTCTATGCCGGGTTCGGCGTGAAGCCGTTCATGGCGGGCAATACCGGCATGTCGATGGGCGGCTGGTTTCGCGAGGAGCTGCACTCCGCGGCCGACCTGAAGGGGCTTCGCTTTCGCATGCCGGGGCTCGGCGGCGTGCTCTATGCGCCCATGGGCATCGTCCAGGTGTCGCTGCCGCCGGGCGAGACCCTGCCGGCGCTGCAGAGCGGGGCGGTGGACGCGGCCGAGTTCGCCGGCCCCTCCAGCGACCTGGCGCTCGGCTTCTACCAGGCAGCACCCTTCTATTACGGCCCGGGCCTGCACGAGCCGAACGGCACGGGCGAATGCGTGGTCAATCGGGAACTGTTCGAGGGCCTGCCTTCGAACCTGCAGGCAATCGTCACCGAGGCCTGCCGGGCGGAGAACGCGTTCGCGCTCGCCGAGGCCGAGCGGATGAACGCCGCAGCTCTGCGGGCACTGGTGGACGAGCATGGCGTCCAGCTTCGCACGTTCCCGGACGACATCGTCGAGGCGCTGCGCGCCGAGGCGCCGGCGGTGCTGGCGCCCTTCGCCGAGGCGGGCGGGCTCGATGCGCGCATCCACGATTCCTACGTGGCGACACTGGACCTGCTCCGCCCCTGGTCCCGGACCTCGATGGCGGGCTTCCTCACCGCCCGGGCCGGCGGCTGAGCGATGGCGGTCGGCACCCTTCCCGGGGAGCGGGCGCGGCCTGCCGCCAGGACAGCGCGCCACCCGGCCGCCGCCACGGGCCTCAGGCCGCTGCTGACGGTCCTTGGCCTCTTCGCCCTCTGGCAGGCCGTGGTGCTCGCCACGGCAGTGCCGCCCTACATCCTGCCGCCGCCCATGGCCGTGCTGGAGACGCTGGCGACGAGCTGGCGGCTGATCCTCGGCCATGCGGGGATCACCGGGCTGGAGATCCTCCTGGGCTTTCTGCTGGGTGGCCTGCTCGGCGCCGGCTCGGGCCTGCTGCTCGCCACCTTCGCCACGGCCAGGCGCTGGCTCCTGCCGCTCTTCGTCGTCAGCCAGGCCCTGCCGGTCTTCGCGCTGGCGCCGCTGCTGGTGCTCTGGCTCGGCTACGGCATGGCATCCAAGATCGCCATGGCGGTGCTCATCATCTACTTCCCGATCGCCGCCGCCTTCTATGACGGGCTCCGGCGCGCCGATCCCGAGATGCTGGATCTGGTGCGGCTGCTGGGTGCGTCGCGCTTCGACACCATGCGCCTGATCCGCCTGCCGGCGGCCCTGCCGTCGCTCGCCTCGGGGCTCCGGGTGGCGGCCTCGGTCGCACCCATCGGGGCGGTGGTCGGCGAGTGGGTCGGGTCGGCCGGCGGGCTCGGCTACCTCATGCTGCACGCCAATGCGCGCATGCAGATCGACCTGATGTTCGCGGCGCTCCTCGTCCTCGCGGCCATGGCGCTCGTTCTCTACCTCACCGTCGATCGGCTGGGGCGTCGCCTGACGCCCTGGCAGGCAGAAACCACGTCCGACTTCTGAACCGGAGATCCTCCTTGATGCTGCGTCTCGCCGCCCTGGCCCTCGTCCTCGCCCTCGGATCCGGAGGCCACGCCCTGGCCCAGGAGCGCCTGACGGTGCTGCTCGACTGGTTCGTCAACCCGGACCACGCGCCGCTCGTCATCGCGAAGGAGAAGGGCTTCTTCGCCGACCATGGGCTCGAGGTGGAACTGATCGCCCCGGCCGATCCCAACGACCCGCCGAAGCTGGTGGCCGCGGGCCGGGCCGAGATCGCGATGAGCTACCAGCCGCAGCTGCATCTCCAGGTGGCCGCGGGCCTGCCTCTCCGGCGCATCGGCACGGCGGTCGCGACGCCCTTGAACAGCCTCGTGGTGCTGGCCGACGGGCCGATCAAGGGGCTCGCCGATCTCGCGGGGAAGAAGGTGGGGTTCTCGGTCGGCGGCTTCGAGGATGCGCTGCTCGGCGCCATGCTGGCGAAGCACGGGCTCGGCCTCGACGACATCGAGCTCGTCAACGTCAATTTCTCGCTCTCGCCGGCCCTGGTCGCCGGCCAGGTCGACGCGGTGATCGGCGCCTTCCGCAATTTCGAGCTGAACCAGATGGAGCTGATCGAGCGGCCGGGCCGTGCCTTTTATCCGGAGGAGGAGGGGGTTCCGGCCTATGACGAGCTGATCTACGTGGCGCATGTGGACACGCTCGGCGACGCGCGGCTCGAGCGCTTCATGGAGGCGGTCGAGGCGGCCACGCACTGGATCGTCAACCATCCGGACGAGGCCTGGGCGGTCTTCGCCGCCACCGACCCGCTGCTCGACGATGCGCTGAACCGGAAGGCCTGGGCGGACACCGTGCCGCGCCTGGCCCTCAGCCCGGCGGCCCTCGATCACCACCGCTATGCCCGGTTCGCCGGGTTCCTGGTGGATCAGGGGCTGATCGACGAGGCCCTGCCGGTGGGTGACTACGCGGTCGATCTGTTCGACGACGGTGACTGAGGGACCGGCGCCGGCACCGTTTGCCGGCGCGGCAGCCGGCAGGCGAGGGCGAACATCAGTCCCTCGCCGCCGGTGCTGATGACGCGCAGCAGCAATGCCGTCAGCACGAGGCCGCCGTGATCGAAGAGCGGGGCGCCGAGCAGGATCATCGTCGCCTCGCGCACGCCAAGGCCGCCCGGCGAGCCCGGGACGACGAGGCCGGCGCACCAGCTCAGGAGGACGACGGCAACCATCCCCGGCAACAGCGAGACATCGACGCTGTGAACCAGCCAGGCATGGACGAGCCAGCCGATCAGGCAGAAGCCGAGGAAAAAGGCTCCATAGAGGAACACGGCGACCGCGAAGGCGCGCAGGTCGCGCAGGCTGAGCGCGGCGAGGAGCCGGTGCACGACATCCGGCAGGCGCGTCCAGCGCCGGTGCCCGAGGAAGGCAATGGCGAGGACGATGGCCGAGACGAGGACTGCCGGGATCACCCAGGCCGAGGTCGAGGTGAGGTGCAGCCGCTCGCTCATCAGGAGGCCCGCCACGCCGATCGAGCAGGACATCAGGACCTGGAGCGCCAGCTCCAGCACCGAGGCGGCGGCGGTGTTGGCCTGTGGCCAGTGGAAGCGGCTCGCGAGCCACTGCCGGCCGGCGAAGTGCATGACGTTGCCCGGCAGGTACTTGGCGATGTTCGCCCGGCCCCAGACCACCATGCCTTCCTCGCTGCTGGCCGCCGCGTAGCCGGTGGCGCGCACGAGTGCCGCGAAACCCATGGCGACCGACGTGAGAAGCGCCGCGTAGCCACAAGCCGCGGCGGCCGTGACGACGACCAGCTCGAGCCGCGGCAGCCGGCTGAACTGCTCGAGGTCGAGCTTCGCCAGGCTGGAGACGAGAAAGACGACGCTGATCACCGTCAGGACAAAACCAATGACCTGGACAGCCGGGTGTTTGCTCATGCGCATTCCGGTCGACGCCGCTGGGTTGACTCGACGACGACAGCCGGGCCGCATCGCGGCGGGGGGCTGGTGAGGAGGCCCTGGTGTGGCAAGCACGGCCGCTCTTCGTCGACGAACAGTCGCTCGGCGGGCTGCAAGTCGGGCAGCGCCTTGAACGTCGAGCTACGCCCGCTGCATCCAAAGCGGCGAGCGTCGCCGAGGTTCCACCGGAATCGTCAGGCGGGCGCGCGGCCGGTGCGCGGCAGTTGGCAGGCGAGGGCGAACATCAGCCCTTCGCCGCCGAGGCTGATGACCCGGAGCAGGATGGTCATCAGCATGAGGCTGTCATTGTCGAG
>JAUIID010000109.1 GCA_030431615.1 Alphaproteobacteria bacterium | reverse complement strand
GCCCAGACGTTGATCATCCTGACCGCCGGCATCGACCTCTCGGTCGCCGCCATCATGGTGCTGTCGACCGTCGTCATGGGCGGGCTCGGCGTCAATCTCGGCCTGCCGTCGATCATTGCCGTGCCCATCGGCCTCGTCTGCGGCATCCTCTGCGGCGCCATCAACGGCGGCCTCGTCACCACCTTCCGCCTGCCGCCCTTCATCGTCACGCTCGGCACCTGGAAGATCTTCTTCGCGATGGTCCTCTGGCTCTCCGCCGGGCAGAGCATCAGGAGCCAGGACATCGACGCCTCGGCCCCGCTGCTCAAGATCTTCGGCGGCACGTTCTCGCTCTTCGGCGCGCAGTTCACCACCGGCTCGGTGATGATGCTGCTGCTCTTCATCATCTTCTGGTACGTGCTGAACTGGACCGGCTGGGGCCGCCACGTCTATGCCATCGGCGACGACCGCGAGGCTGCGGCCCTCTCCGGCATCAACACCAACCGCGTGCTTCTCTCGGTCTATGCGGTGGCCGGCGGCCTCTGCGCCTTTGCGGGCTGGGTCTCGATCGGCCGTGTCGGCTCGGTCAGCCCGCAGAGCTTCTTCGAGGGCAATCTCGATGCGATCACCGCCGTGGTGATCGGCGGCACCTCGCTCTTCGGCGGCCGCGGCTCGATCATCGGCACGCTCGTCGGTGCCCTGATCGTCGGCGTCTTCCGCTCCGGCCTCAACCTCTCCGGCGTCGACGTGCTCTGGCAGCAGTTCGCCGTCGGCGCCCTGATCATCATCGCCGTCGCCATCGACCAGTGGCTGAGAAAGGTCTCCGCGTGATGTCCGAGAACCCCACACCCGTCGTCAAGGGCCGCGGCCTCACCAAGCGCTACGGCCGCGTGGTCGCCATGAACCACGCCGACTTCGACCTCATGCCCGGCGAGATCCTCGCCGTGATCGGCGACAACGGCGCCGGCAAGTCGACCATGGTGAAGTCGATCTGCGGCGCCGTCACCCCCGACGAGGGGGTGCTGGAGGTGGACGGTGAGCCCGTCCATTTCGCCAGCCCGATCGAGGCGCAGGCCAAGGGCATCGAGATCGTCTACCAGAACCTGGCGCTCTCGCCGGCCCTCTCGATCGCCGACAACCTCTTCCTCGGCCGCGAGATCAAGCGCCAGGACTGGCTCGGCAAGTACCTGAAGATGCTGGACAAGAAGACGATGCACCGGATCGCGCGGGAAAAGCTCTCGGAGCTCGGCCTCGCCACGATCCAGAACATCAACCAGCTCGTCGAGACCCTCTCCGGCGGCCAGCGGCAGGGCGTCGCTGTCGCCCGGGCCGCCGCCTTCGCCCGGAAATTCGTGGTCATGGACGAGCCGACCGCCGCCCTCGGTGTCAAGGAGAGCCGGCGCGTGCTCGACCTCATCCTCGACGTCCGCTCGCGCGGCATGCCCATCGTGCTCATCTCGCACAACATGCCGCACGTCTTCGAGGTCGCTGACCGGATTCACATCCACCGGCTCGGTAGCCGGCTCTGCGTCGTCGATCCCAAGACCATCACCATGTCGGACGCCGTGGCGCTGATGACGGGTGCAATGGCGCCGCCGGAAGCAACGGCCGCCTGATCCGGCGCACCGGACCGCCCCGGGTCCAGCCGCAGGGACCCGGGGTGGCTCAGGCTCCGCGCTGCCGCGCGCTGCCGATCCATGCAATGATGGGCATGCCGCATTGCACAACGGGCCGTTACCGGCCGCCGTCACGGGTGCATATTGAGGAACGTTCAGGGATGGCGCCGTCGGCTCGCAGCCGGGTGCTTCCGGCAAGGCAGGCAAGGACGGCGTCGTTCCGGGTCATTCTCCAAAACCCTGCCGAGGAAGCTCCGACATGAGCCAGAAGCGCCCGTCCCGCCCCGCCGCGCGCCCGAACCAGGGCCTGCCTTTCCCCCCCTACCCCACGCCCGCCGAGATCCAGCACCACGTCGCCCAGGGCCGGATGCTCCGCGCCGAGACGACCGCGGCGATGCTGCACGGCCTCGGCCGGTGGCTCGCCCGCACCGTCCATCGCCTCCTGGCACCCGCCGCCCGGCGTCTCACCGTAGCTCAGCCCCGCTGACGCACCGGGGCCGGCCGCGGCTCAGAAGCCCGGCCGGCCGAGGAAGAGGTTTGGCAGGAAGGTCGTGAGCGGCGGCCAGAGCGAGAGCAGCACCAGCACGACCAGAAGCGGGATCAGCCAGGGCACGATGGCGATCGACATCCGCTCGAAGCTGATCCCCGCCAGCCTGGAGGTGATGAACAACACCACCCCGACCGGCGGGGTGATCGTCCCCAGCATCAGGTTCAGGACGAAGATCACGCCGAAATGGATGGGATCGATGCCGAGCTGCGCCGCGACGGGCGTCAGGATCGGGATCAGGATCAGCATGGCGGCGAGAGCCTCCATGAAGCAGCCGATGAACAGCAGGAGCACGTTGACCGCCAGCAGGAAGAGCAGCGGGTGGCCCAGATGCTCGACGATGATCGGCGTCACCGTCTGCGGGATGCGCGAGATCGACAGGCACCATGCGAGTGCTGCCGCCGTCATGACCAGCGCCAGCACCATGCCGGTCACCTCGACCGTCGAGACGATGAGCTTCGGCAGCTCCCGCAGGTCGAGCTCGCGATAGACGACGAGGCCCAGGAACAGCGCATAGACCGTGGCGACCGCCGCCGCCTCGGTCGGCGTCATGATGCCGGCCATCATCCCGCCGAAGAGGATCACCGGCGTCATCAGCGCCCAGTGCGCCCGGCGGTAGGCGGCCCAGAGGCCGCGCAGCCCCGGGAAGAGCTCGCGCGCCATGTTGCGCCGCCGCGCCATCACCACGACCATGCCCGAGAGGGCGCCCGCCATCAGCAGCCCGGGCACGACCCCGGCGAGGAACAGCCCGCCGATCGAGACATCCGCACTCACCCCGTAGATCACCATGGGCAGCGAAGGCGGGATGATCGGCCCAATCGTCGCCGAGGCCGCGGTGATCGCCGCCGCCGTCTCGGGATCGTAGCCGGCCTTTTTCATCGCCTGGATTTCGAGGGCCCCCACGCCCCCGGCATCGGCCACGGCCGAGCCCGACATGCCGGCGAAGATGACGCTCGCCAGGATGTTGGCATGGCAGAGCCCGCCCCGGACCCAGCCGACGCAGGCCGTGGCGAAGCCGAAGATCCGGTCGGTGATCCCCGCCGAGTTCATGATCGCCCCCATCAGGATGAAGAGGGGGGCGGCGAGCAGCGGGAAGGAGTTGACCGACTGCGCCAGCTTCTGCGGCACGATGTCGATCGGCATGCCGTTGAGCCAGACGAAGGCGGCGGACGCCAGGCCCAGCGTGGCGAAGAGCGGCACGCCCAGCATCAGGGCGATGAACCAGACGATCAGGATCTGCACCATGATCGCCGTCACGAGGCCGCCCTCTCGCGCACCAGCCGGAGGATCTCGAGCACGGCCTGCAACACCACAGCGAAGCCGGCGATCGGGATCGGGATGTAGACCAGGGCCACCGAGAGCGGCAGGCTCACCCATTCGACATCGAGATTGCGCTGGATCAGCCCGAAGCTCTGCGTCAGCAGGATCAGCCCGAAGACCAGGACGAGAAGCTGGATGACGATCTCCGCCAGCATCAGCGCCGTGCCCCTGAGCCGGTTGATGATCGCCGTGATCCGGATGTGGCTGCCGCGCTGGCCGGCGATGATCCAGCCGACGAAGCCGGTCCAGACCAGGAGATATGTCGCCATCTCGTCCGACCAGGTCAGCGGGTCGTTGGCGAGGCGGAAGACGACACCAAGGAAGACCGAGGCCAGCATGGCGAGCAGCAGCAGGACGGCAGCGACCTCCAGGAGCCGCTGCGCCACGCGGGCGAGCGAATGCAGCACGGTTCTAGCCGGAAGCGGCGACGTCCGCCGGCACCTGCGGCCGGCGGGTCGTCATGCCAGTCAGAGCGCTGCCAGCTCGTCCCAGGTGCCGGCGCCCCACTTGTCCTCGAAGAGGGGCGGCAACTGCTCGAGCACCGGCATGCGGAAGCTCTCCACATCCGGCTCGATGATGATCATGCCCTGCTGCTCGAGCGTGCCCTGGAGCGACGCCTCCTGGCTCGCCAGCTCGGCGTCCTGCCAGGCAACGGCCTCGACGATCGCCCCTTCGAGGATCTCGCGATCGGCCTCCTCCAGCCCGTTCAGCCAGTCATTGTTGGCGATCACCAGGCGCGGCGTGATGATGTGCCCGGTCAGCACGAGGTATTTCTGCACCTCGTTGAGCTTGGCGCTGGCGATGGTCGGCAGCGGGTTCTCCTGCCCGTCCACGGCACCCTGGCTGAGCGCCAGATAGAGCTCGGTGAAGTTGATCGGCGTCGCCTGCGCCCCCCAGGCCTCGGCCATGGCGCGGAACGTGTCGACCGGCGGCACGCGCAGCTTGAAGCCTTCCATGTCGGCCACGGTGTTCACCTCGCGGGTGCCGGTCGTCAGGTGCCGCTTGCCGTAATAGGTGACGGCCAGCATCTTCAGCCCGCGCTGCGCCACCAGGTCGTCGTTCATCTGGGCGAAGACCGGGGCATTGGCCACCTTGGCCATGTGCGCCGCGTCGCGCCAGAGATAGGGTGCCTCGATCACCGAGAGCTGCGGCAGGAGCGAGCCGAGCGCCGCCGCACCGTCCGTGGTCATGGCCAAAGCCCCGGAGACGACCGAATCCATCATGTCCTTGCCCGAGCCGAGCTGGCCGTTCGGAAAGCTCTGGATCTCGATCCGGCCATCCGACTGCTCGGCCACCGTCGCCGCGATGCGGTCGATCATCAGCGCCTGCGGATGGGTCGCCGGCAGCATCTCGCCCCAGCGGATCACCGTGCTCTGTGCGCGAAGCACCGTCGGCGCCGCAATGCCCACACCGGCAATGGCGGTCGCCGCCATCAGGCTGCGTCTCGTCAGGCTCGTCATTTGCCACCTCCCTCGTTGTGCAGCGCTTCTAGCTCACCCGGCCTGAACTGGTCGATGGGAATCGCTGCCTGAAGCCGCTATCACCCGACCGACCTGCGAATGATCGAGGATACCCCATGCACGAAGCGAAACCTGCCGCCCTGGCGCTGCTGCGCCAGGAAGGCGCCTTCGTCTGCGGTGCCCTGACCACCGCCATCCTGATGACGGTCGGCGCCGGCTGGTTCACGCTGCTCGGCCAGCCGCTGCCGACCGTCCTCCTCTTCGTCTGGATCTTCGCCGCCATGCTGTGGTGCGCCTTCGGCGTCGTCCGCCATGCCGACGCCCTGGCCGACCTTTTGGGCGAGCCCTACGGCACGCTCATCCTGACCCTCTCGGTGATCAGCATCGAGGTGGCCCTGATCGCCGCAATCATGCTGACCGGCGACGCCAACCCGAGCCTCGCCCGCGACACCATGCTGGCCGTGATCATGATCGTCCTGAACGCGCTGGTCGGCATCTCGCTCTTGATCGGCGGCCTGCGGCATGGCGAGCAGGAGTTCAACCTGCAGGGGGCCCGGGCCTACCTCGCCGTGCTGATTCCGCTCGCGACCATGACGCTGATCCTGCCGCGCTTCACCAAGTCGACCGACGCCCCGACCCTCTCGGTCACGCAGGAGATCCTCTTCGGCGCGATCACGATCGCCCTCTACGCCATCTTCCTCGCGGTCCAGACCGGCCGCCATCGCGCCTTCTTCAAGCAGCCGGCTCCCGCCGGGACCGGGACCGGCACTGCACCGGCAGACGAGGGCACGGGCGGGCATGGCCACGGCCCGGTCCGCTCGGTCCCGTACCATGCCGTGCTGCTGGTGCTGACCATGCTGCCGATCGTGCTGCTCTCGAAGAAGCTGGCGCTGCTCGTCGATTTCGGCACCGCCACGCTCGCCGCCCCGGCGGCGCTGGGCGGCGTGCTCGTCGCCATCCTCGTCCTCGCCCCCGAGGGCCTCGCTGCCGTCCATGCCGCCCGGGCCAACCAGGTGCAGCGCTCGGTCAATATCTGCCTCGGCTCGGCGCTCGCCACGATCGGCCTCACCGTCCCCGCCGTGCTGCTGATCAGCCTCGTCACCGGCCAGACCGTCGTCCTCGGCCTCGACGAGGTCGAGATCGTGCTGCTCGTCCTCACCCTCGCGCTGGGCATGCTGACCTTCGGCGCCGTGCGCACCAACATGCTGCAGGGCGTCGCCCACCTCGTGATCTTCCTCGTCTACCTCGTCCTGATCTTCAATCCCTGAACCCGCCACCGGGGTCATGGCGGGTTGACAAGGGCTGCGCCATGGCGCCTTTCGCGGCCATTGCCAAGGTAATCGGGGAACGCCGACGATGATCTACGACATGCGCATCTACACCTGCCGCCCGGGCACCGTCCCGGCCCAGCTCGCCCTCTACAAGGAGCACGGCTACGCGACCCAGACGAAGCATCTGGGCCAGCCCGTCCTCTACGGCGTCACCGAGACCGGCCAGATCAATACCTATGTCCACGTCTGGGCCTACGAGTCCGCCGCCGACCGCGAAAAGCGCCGCGCCGCCATGACCGCCGACCCCGCCTGGACGAACTTCCTCACCAAGAGCCGCGAGGCCGGCAACCTGATCGCCCAGGAAAACCGCATCCTGACCGGCGTCTCGTTCGGGTAGCCCCCCAAGGCGGGCGAGCCGGCCTCGCCCGCTCTTGACCCCATCACCGGCGATCTCCCGCATCACTTGCTTTTTCGTAACCTGCAGGTTACAAATCGAGCATGCTGGAGATCCGCCAGACGGTTGTCTTCGCGCGGTGGCTGAACCGGCTGAAGGATCGACGCGGACGTGCGCGTATCCTGGCGAGGATCGATCGCCTGGGTATCGGCCATTTCGGCGACGTCAAGTCGGTGGGCTCGGGTGTGGCCGAGCTGCGGATCGACCATGGCCCGGGCTACCGCGTCTACTTCACGCGGCGCGGATCCGTGCTGGTGATCCTGCTTTGCGGTGGCGACAAGGGCACGCAGACACGGGACATCGCCCAGGCGCAGGCCCTGGCGAAGGAAATAGACGATGACGGTTGAGACCCTGTCCTTCGACAGCGCGAGGCATCTCGAGACCGAGGAGGATATCGCCCTCTATTTGGAGGCCGTGCTGGCGGAGGACGATCCGGCGCTGCTCTGCCACGCGCTGGGTCAGGTGGCGCGCGCCAAGGGCATGACCCAGCTCGCACGCGAGACCGGCCTCGCCCGCGAGGCGCTCTACCGGGCACTCAGCGCCGACGGCAACCCGGAGCTGGCGACGGTGATGAAGGTCATGCGGGCGCTGGGCGTGCGACTGTCGGCGGAACCGGCCTGACCCGCCCGAGCCAGACAAGGCCATGTGTTCCAGATGCGGTCAGCGACCGTCTTGTCCTGTCAATCTGTCTGCGTTGCCATGGCGTGCAGTCCCTGAGCATGGCGCGCCAAAACCGATATGGAACGGGTCCGGCGAGGTCGTCCCACCGGAACGGCCTGACAATGGGGGGTCATTCCCCGGCCCCGACTGACCTTACATGCCGCTGCGTCCGGGTGATCTTGCTCAGCCATACGCTACGCTGATCGCGCCGGGGAAGGGCCGACTCATGCCACATCTCTTCGTCAACCGACCCCGCCTGTACGACGTGGCGCGCGATCTCGGCGATCGGCGGGCGCAGTTTCGCTGGGAAACCATCAACGCGGTGCTGTACAAGCTCGGCGGGGTGATCTTCGTCATCGGCAGCATCCTGTTCTTCCCACGCTTCGCGGCCTACGCCGACTGGGGGGCCTGGGCCTTCTTCTTCGGGTCGCTGCTCTATCTGATCGTCACGGTCCACGACCTCATCGAAGCGACCGGCTACCGACGACGGCTCGGGCTGGCCGATCGCGACACCCGGCGGGAATACTTCGCCGCCCTGTCCTATGTGCTCGGCACCCTGCTCTTCACCTTCGGCAGCGTGTTCTTCCTCTCGGTCATCGGCTGGGTCACCATCGCCGCCTGGTTCTTTGTCATCGGCAGCCTGCTGTTCGTGCTCGGCGCCTGCATCAACGTCCTGCAGATCACCAAGGCGGCAGACCTGATCACCCTGCAATTGATGAACCTCACCGCGATCTCCTTCGTGGTCGGCTCGGTCCTCTTTACGGTCGCCTCGATCCCCTATCTCTGGACCGTGCAGGCGCCGACCGACCGCACGCTCATCGACGCGTTCCTCGCCTGGCAGTACCTGGTCGGCAGCATCCTCTTCCTCGCCGGAGGCGTGTTCAACTACTGGCGCGCCTGGCTCGTCATGTCCCGCGCCAGCACCGCCAAATGACGCCGGCGACCGGCGCCGCGTTCCTGACGGGGCCAGGAACCTCCGGAGCGGGAACCGAGGCCATCCGGGCCGTTCCGCGTCCCCCGGTCCGATGCCGGAACTCCCATCCCGTCCACCCCTGTCGCATATCCCGCGACAGCACGGCCCGGGATGTCGCGTATAACGCGACAGCAGCGCTCGGGTTGTCGCGTATAATGCGACAGCTGCGCCCGAAGTGTCGCGTATAGCGCGACAACGAACCCGGGATATCGCGCTATACGCGACACTTCACGACGAACGAACCCACCAAATCGACGAACGAACCCGCGAATCCGACGATCAAACCCGGGGAATCGACGAGCGAACCCGGGCTTTCGACGAACGAACCCGGCGGCCCGCCCGAGGAAATCCGGGCCTCCGTCCCGCCTTTTCGCCGGCGAAGGAACCCGAGAAGCGTGATTTGCCAAAGGAACCCGCGGGCTTGACTTCGACAGCCGAAATAGGCTATTATTCCTTCATCGATCAGAAGCTCTCGAACCAGGTGGCCTCGACCAGCTCGTAGGCATTGGCGCCGGCGCGGACGACGCGGGGGAGGATAAAGTCCATCTGCGGCTCGTAGCCGAGCACGGCGCGCTCGTGCTGCTGCAGGATGCCGCCGGCCATGTTCAGGTGGAAGACGCGGATGAGCGCGTTGTCGGAGCTCCTGAAGATGCGCAGCAGCAGCTCGCCGTCGGGCTGGTTCCCGAGATCGGCGAGGGTGACGATTTCGGCGTTCGGCGTCTCCCGCTCGCCGTGCGGGTGGAAGAGCTCGAAGCTGGTGCGGGCGAAGCGGCCGGACGGGATGTGGCCCGTGGTGCGCTTGCTGTGGGCGATCACCTCGCCGTCCCGAACGAGCGAGGCGACATAGCCGTCGCCGGTGGCCCCCTCGGGCAGGTCCACCCCGCCGGTCCAGAAGGTGAAGCGCGGGGCGGGGCCGGCGCTGGAGTTCAGCTCGGTCATGTAGCCGAGCTGCCGCCAGAAGCCGTCGACCGTCCAGCTCTTCTCGGGGTCGAACGGGTCGCTGCCGTCGCTCGCCTCGTTCAGCACGAAGGGCAGCCGGGTTGCGATCTCGCCATCGACGAGGAAGAAGATGTTGTAGACGCCGGGCGTGTCGAGCTGCACCTCGGCCGGCCCGACCACGCCGATCCGGGCGAAGACCTTGTCCTGGAAGCGATAGCTGTCGTGGAAGGGAAACCGGCCGAGGACGTTGCCCGCCTCGTCCGCCAGCGCCACCTCGGCATTGAGCCCCTCGGCCGGGACGAAGGCCGCGTCGTACTCGCCGAAGCTGACGATGCCGTCCTCGCCGAAATAGGTCTCCATCGCCGTCTGCATGCCGAAGGTGACCGGATAGCTCTGCGCCGCCGCCGCGAGCGGCACCAGTGCCGCGCAGAGGATCGTCGCCGTCCGGAGGCCCAGTCGCATGGCTCGTCTCCCTGTCGAAGCTTTCCGGCACCCTATCGGCGGCGGACCCGGATCGAAAGTCCGGGCAGGCTTGATCCAGCGCAAGGCGCCGTCCGCGAATAGCCGGATGCTCGCCTCGACCCGCGGCCGTCACCGGACGGCCCGCCTGGAGTGGAGGTTTCCCATGGCCGAAAAGATGATAGCGGCGATCTTCATCGAGCCCGGACGCATTGTCCTCGGCGAGAAGCCGATGCCCGAGATCGGCCCGAACGACGCTCTCGTCCGGATCACCACGACCACGATCTGTGGTACGGACGTCCACATCCTCAAGGGCGAGTACCCGGTCGAGCGTGGCCTGACCATCGGCCACGAGCCGGTCGGCACCATCGAGAAGCTCGGCCGCAACGTCGTCGGCTACACCGAGGGCCAGCGGGTGATCGCCGGTGCCATCTGCCCCTCCGGCCACAGCCACGCCTGCCTCGACGGCCTGCATTCCCAGGACGGTCCGGGCACGGCGCACGGGCTGAAGCCCCTGGGCGGCTGGCGCTTCGGCAACACCATCGACGGGGCGCAGGCCGAGTACCTCCTGGTGCCGGACGCCATGGCCAACCTCGCCGCCGTGCCGGACGGCCTGACCGACGAGCAGGTGCTGATGTGCCCGGACATCATGTCGACAGGCTTTGCCGGAGCCGAGGCCGCCAATATCAGGATCGGCGACACGGTGGCCGTCTTCGCGCAAGGCCCGATCGGCCTCTGCGCCACGGCGGGGGCGAGGCTCAAGGGTGCAACGACCATCATCGCCGTCGATTCGGTGCCGGAGCGCCTCGCCATGGCGAAGCGGCTCGGCGCCGACGCCGTGGTCGACTTCAAGAAGGTCGACGCGGTGGAGGCGATCATGGAGCTGACGAACGGCCGCGGCGTCGACGCGGCGATCGAGGCGCTCGGCCTGCAGCAGACCTTCGAGAGCTGCCTCAAGGTGCTCAAGCCCGGCGGCACGCTCTCCAGCCTCGGCGTCTACAGCAGCGATCTCACCATCCCGCTCGCCGCTTTCCACGCCGGCCTCGGCGACAACAAGATCGTCAGCTCGCTCTGCCCGGGCGGCAAGGAGCGCATGCGCCGGCTGATGAACGTCATCGCCGCCGAGCGCCTCGACCTCGGCCCGCTGGTCACGCACCACTACGGGCTCGACCGGATCGAGGAGGCCTACGAGCTCTTCGCCAACCAGCGCGACGGCGTCCTCAAGGTGGCGATCACCACCTGAGCGCTCGGGCCCTCAGCCGTGGGCGGCGACCGCCGTCGCGAGGTCGTCCTCGATGACCAGCATGCGGTCGAAGCCGGAGACCTTGAAGACCTCGCGGACGATCGGGTTCATGCCGGCGAGGACCAGGCGGCGGTCGCTCTTCTTCGCGGTCTTGGCGGCGATTAGCACGGCCCGCAGGCCGGCGCTGCTGACATAGGCGCAGTCGGCGAAGTCAACGAAGAGCACGGGCTCGGGGCTGTCGAGCTTGGCCAGAAGCTCGGCCTCGAAGGCCTTGGAGGCGACCACGTCGAGCTTGCCGGTGACCCGCACCAGATTGGCTGCCGCAGCACCGGCATCCGTCCTGTCGTCGCTCATGGTTCCTCCTCGTGCGCGCTGGCTCGGGGCGCCAGGCGCTTGGTCAGGATCAGCCGGTTGCATGGCTCGTCGCGAACATAGCGCAGCTCGTCCATCAATTCACGGACGAGGTGGATGCCGAGCCCGCCGATCTCCCGCTCCTCGATGTCGTCGTCCAGCCCGACCGCCGCCCCGGCCAGGGGATCGAAGGCGATACCGTCGTCACTGAAGGTGACCTGCACGAGGTCGCCATCCAGCTCGGCCGCCACCTCGATCGCGTGCTGGCCCGCATCCTGCCAGGCATAGCGGCAGATATTGGTCACCACCTCGTCGAAGGCGATCTCGAACGGCACGAGCTGGGCCGCGTCGATGCCGTGCCGGCCGAGGAAGTCGGCGAAAGCCGCCGCCAGCCGGCGATGCTCGGCCGGGTCGTTGGCCAGCGTCATCGCCAGCCGCGTGCCATCGATGCTGGCTTCGGCCATGGGCCCCTCCGCGCGCCAGGTCGCCACCTCGTAGACCGCCTGGGAGCCGTAGCGCTTGGCGAGCTCGACCACGCCCCGATAGGTGCAGCGGTAGCGGGGCCGGTAGAGACCGCCGGCGAGCCGCGTCTCGGCCTCGGCGGCGCTCTCCTCGGCCTTGAGCCAGGCGACGAACTGGGCCGAGGCATAGACCTGCCCGGGCACGGTGATCGGCTCGATGCGCGCCGCCCGGTTGACGTTGCCACCATAGAGCATGGCCTCGCCGGTCATCGGGTGCCGCCCGGCGAAGACCGGCCCGGCATGGAGGGCGATGCGGATCGCCATCTCCTGCGGCAGGCCAAACTGCCTCGCATCCACGGCCGCAAAGGCGCCGGCGAGCGCCATGGCATAGTCGGCGGTCGCCAGCGCGTTGTCGGCCGTGATGAAGAGCGCGTCGCCCCAGCTCCGTTGGCTCGAGGGCTGCCCGGCCGCCTCCCGCATATGCCCGGCGACGGCTGCCATGAAGCGCCAGAACTGCGGCAGGAGCGCGTCGTCGAGCCGGGCGAAGCCGACGACGTCGGCAAAGAGCAGGCCCGCGATGCGCTGCTCGACACCAGCCGCCCGCGTCTCCGGTGCAATGCCGGCGGCCGTCGGGATGCCCAGCTCGTCGAGGTCGACCAGTCTGAGCCGGGCCGGATCGCCCCAATGGTCGATGAAGTCGGCAGGGCCGCCGGGGCCCGTATCGGCCAGGGGGTCGCAGGCGGCGACGAGGAAGGGCCTGGCACCCAGCTCCTCCGCCCGGAGGCGGGCCGTGCCGTCGATCACCCGGTTGCCGAAGCCGAGCACGATGCCGTCCACCCGGTCGCGGTCGTCGGCGACGCTGACTAGCGAGGCGGCGGCCGCCGTCACCCGGTCGAAGAGATCGATCCAGGGGTCGCCGGCCGGGACCACCAGCCGCTCCCGGCAGGCCGCGACCCCGCAGGGCAGGACGAGGTTGACCTCCGCCCCCCGGTCCAGCGCCGCCTCGGCGAACAGGAGATCGGCGCCGGCCGCGGCCGAGCCATAGACGATCTCGGCCTCGACCGCGTCCAGGGCTGCGCGGATCGCCGCGGCGACAGCCGGCTCGCCGGCCAGGGCCGGATCGCGGGCGCCGCAATAGATGACGAGGCGGGGCGGCGGGAACGCTAGGATCGCCGCCTCCGGTACCGTTACGCGATAGGCCTCGAGACCGAGGAGCGCGTGGCGCACCATGGCGCGCTCGAGCGGTCGTCGCTCGAGCAGCCTCGCCAGGGCCGCGAGCG
Organism: Alphaproteobacteria bacterium; assembly: GCA_030431615.1. Lineage (GTDB taxonomy): Bacteria > Pseudomonadota > Alphaproteobacteria > Geminicoccales > Geminicoccaceae > SLRI01. The sequence continues at coordinate 4,756 of JAUIID010000109.1, read as the reverse complement.
GAGCTTCGGCCGCACCCGGCACCGCCTCGAGGAAGGCGAGGCGCAACTGGTCGAGCAGGCCATCCGGATCCGTCTGGTCGGCTGCCGCCGCGGCCCGGGCTGCGGCAGCGAGCCGGGCGGCGAGCGCGCCCTGGCCATTGGCCTTGGCGAGGAGTGCCGCAGCCGTCTTCTCGGCGCCCCCGCCGGCCCGCGCCCGGGCGAGCCGCACGGCGAGCGCCCGGTCGAGATCGGCGCCGCGGCCGGTCGCCTGCCAGAGCTCCTCCAGGAGACGGGCGCGAAGGGCGCCGGCCGGACCGCTCACCGGTCGCCGCTCGCCTTGCTCGAGGTCGGCGACCATGGCCTCCGCTGCGGCTACGGCACCACTGCGGAGCAGGGCGGTGGCCGCCAGCCAGCTCACCGCCCGTTCCGACCGACCGCCCCCTGGCGCCGTCTCGCCCGATCGCCCGGCACAGGCGAGGTCCACCGCCTCGAACGTCCGCCCGGCGGCGAGCGCCGCCTCGATGCGGGCGGCGTCAGTCGGCACGGGTCTCGCCCTCGGACCGTCCGGCAATGACGATGACCGTGATGTCGTCCGACTGCGGCGCGCCTGCGGTGAACCGCTCGAGGCTGTCGAGAATGGCGGCGAGCAGGTCGGGAGCCGTGTGGTTGGCGTCGCTCTCGAGCAGCGCCGCAAGCCGGGCGTCGCCGAACATCTCGCCCTCGTCGTCGAACGCCTCGGTCACCCCGTCGGTGTAGAGGACGAGCCGGTGGCCAGGACCAAGTGTCGTCTCCTTCTCGGGAAAGCTCACCTGCTCGAAGACGGCGAGCGCCATGCCGTCGGTCGACGGCAGCGCGGTCACCGCCGCGTTCGGCGTCGCGAGATAGGGATGGTTGTGCCCGCCATTGGTATAGACGAAGCGGCCGCTGCGGCTGTCGAGCTCGCCATAGAAGAGGGTGACGAACATCGTTTCCTCGTTGTCGCCGCAGAGGAAGTCGTTGAGGCGGGCGAGCGTCCGGCCCGGGCCCGCGCCTTCGAGCGCGATCGCCTTGAGCAGGGTGCGGGCGATCAGCATGAAGAAGGCAGCGGGGATGCCCTTGCCCGAGACATCGGCCACGGCGATGCCGACGCGGTGCGCGTCGATCTGGAAGATGTCGTAGAAGTCGCCACCCACCTCGCGCGCCGGCTCCATCACCGCTGCGATCTCAAAGCCGGGCGTGTCGGGGAAGCGGCGCGGCAGGACGTTCTGCTGCATCTGCCGGGCGATATCGAGCTCCTGCTCGAGGCTGATCAGCCGCGTCTTCATCTCGAGCGCTTCGCGCAGCTCGTCGATCAGCTCGGAGAGCGCCTGCTGCTGGCTCCTGACACGGGCGGTCATCCGCTCGAGCGCCACGCCGATCAGGCCGAGCTCGTCGCTGAACCGCGTGCCATCCTGCGTCGTCGGCGAGCCATCGGCGACCGCGGTCTCGATCTGCCGGAGATCCTCCATGGCGGAGGCTTGCGCCTCCTCGTCGAGCGTCTCCGAGAGCGTCATCATCTGGCGGCGGATGAAGCGCGCCTGACGACGCCGGCGGCGCGCCTCGAGGTCGGCGTTGCGCTCGAGTGCGAGCGTGTTCTGGCGGAAGACCTCGATGGCCCGGCCGATATCGCCGATCTCATCCGTGCCGCTGCCGAGCTCCGCATAGTGGTCGGTGCGGCCGGCGGCCAGCTGGCGCACCGCCTCGACCGCCTCGTCGAGGGGCTCGAAGGCGCGGCGCAGGTAGAACCAGAGAAGGACGAGGGGGCCGAGCCCGATCAGCAGCGCACCGAGCAGCCAGGCGAGATCGATGAACCGCTGCCGCTCGGCGAGCCGGGTGATGTCGCGAATCACGACGAGGGTGGCGCTCCGCCCGCCGCCGACGTCGACCGCCAGCGTCGAGGCCAGCTCGAGCTTGCGCTCACCGTCGACGACCTCGACCAGCGTGGGCCGGTCGATGGCGAAATCATGGGGCAGAGCGGCCGAGAGGTCGCCGCCGGTCGCGAGCACCAGCCGGCCGGCACGGTCGAGGACCGCGATCTCGGCATCCAGGGCGCGTGCCATGGCCTCGATGGAAGGTGCCAGGTCGAGCACGATCGTGGCCGTGCCGACCCGCTCGCCGGCGAAATCGAGCGGGACCACGGAGAGCCCCAAGAGCGTGCCCTCGCCCACCCGGGCACCGATCAGGGGCTGGTCGGTCGCGAGCGGCAGCACCTCGCCCTGGCCCAGGAGATGCAGGGCGAAGTAGCGGGTGTCGGTGGAGAACAGCAGGTTGCCGTCCAGGGCGTAGAGGTCGGTGCGCAGCAACTGCTCGCTTTCCGGACCGCGGCCGAAGAGCGAGCCACCGAGGCCAGCCAGGAGCGGGCCATCGCGCTCCGCCACGGCTTCGATCGCCGCCGATGCCTCGAGCCGGGCCATGATCACGGCGGTCGCATGCTCGATGGCGCTGGTGCCGCGGAGTGCCCAGGTCTGCGCCAGGCCGTCGAGACGAAGCTGGTCCTGCGCCGTCCGCGCACCCTGGTCGCGCAGCCAGGCGCCGTAGACGAGCAGGCCGATGACCAGGAGGACGATGGCCGTGGCGATCACGAGGATGCGCGTGCGGAGCATCAGCGCCGCGTTCCGCCGGTGGTGCCGGCAAAAAGGTGGCGGCGGACCAGAGGCTCCCGATTGCTCGCGAGCACGGCGAGCAGCAGGGCCGCGTAATGCAGCCAGGGCAGGATCGCGAGCCGGTCCTCGAGGATCAGCGTGACTGCCACGAGCAGGCCGACCGCGGCACCGACGAGGCCGCGCAGCGCGAGCCAGCCGACCAGCCACCAGCCCATGGTGCTGCGCAGATAGAGCCAGCCGGCGGCGAGCGCCGCCACGGCGCAGGCTGTCAGCAGCGCGGCGGATGGGACCGGCACGGCCGGGCCGAGCAGCGGCACGGTGGCGAGTGTCAGGCCGACCGCCACCAGGAGCCAGCCTGCCCGCGGCACCAGCAGCGCCAGTGCCAGTCCGGCGGCGACGCCGGCCAGCGGTGCCAGCCACCCCTCGCTGGCGACCGGCCAGTAGAGCGGCACGAGGCCGAGGACGGCTGCGGCCACGAAGAGGACGATTGCCGGCTGCAGGTCGCTCGGCCGCAGGTCGGGTCGGTGTTCCCGCCGGCTGGTCAGGGCGGCGAGCGGCATCTCGCCGAGCTCGTCAATCCGCTCCCGGATCGATCGCGCCACGACCGGATCGAAGACGGCGCGCTCGGCCTCGGTGGCGCGGAGCGTCAGCCGCTCGGCACGATCACGCAGGCGATGGAGGATGCCATTGAAGAGGCGGCTGGCGTGACCGATCTCGCTGCGGTCGTGACGCTCGGACCAGAGCAGCCGCTGGCCGCGCTCGAAGCGGGCCATCAGCCGGTGCAGCCGCCGCCAAGGCTCCTCGACCGCACTCGCCGAAACCCACAGGATGAGCTCGATCAGGAGCAGCAGGAAGGCCAGCCCCGCCGGTACGAGGCCGAGGCTGCGCTCGATCAGCGCCTCCTGGATCTGCTTGCCCTGCACCGCCACGATGACGAAGCCCCGGTGCTCGCCATCGACGAAGAGGGGCGCCGGCGTGATCGAGAAGCCCTCGACCTCGACTGCCCGAAGGGGCTGCTCGGGATGGCTCGCCACGGCGGTGGCGACGGCCCGGACCGGCTCGGTGTCGAGCAACGGGTCGAGGCGCCGCCGGCCGATGCCGCCATAGTGCAGGCGACGCATCTCCGTGTCGGCAATGGCGATGAACCTGACGTCGGGATCGGCCTCGGCGCTGCCTTCGAGATACTCGTAGGTGCCCGGGATGTCGGCGAGCGGGATCCCGAGCTCGAGCGCCAGCTCGACATCGTCGCGGACGATGCGCGCCTGGGCCGCGGCCTTGCCCTCGAGCGCCTCGAGCAGGCCCTGCTCGACCTCGCCGAGCGCCAGCCAGAGGACTCCCAGGGCTGTGGCGAGCGCCATGATCAGGCTCACGAGCAGCAGTGCCAGCCTGGTGCGAAAGGCCATGCTCAGGCCGCCTCGTCGAGCGCGTCGACGGCTGCAGCACCCTGCGCCAGGGCATGGTCGCGTTCCGCCACGGCTGTCGCGAACCGGCGCGCCGGCTCCCCGAGGTTCCGCGGCAGCTCGCCCGGCGCCACCGCGCCGTCCGCATCCTTGCCGATCCCCTCGTAGAGCGTCTCCATCGTGACGCCGAGCGCCCGCACGGCCCGCAGCGCCCGCCACGGGAGCAGGAAGGCGGCGGCTGCGGCAGCGAGCAGCCCGAGCGCCGTCACGAGCGCGGTCGTCAGGCTGATCTTGGCGATCAGCGCTCGCCGCGGCGGCTCGAGCACGGTGGCCGGCAGGCGGGCCACGACCATGCCGGCTGGCGCGCCGAAGAGGCTCTGCACCGGCCGGCTGATCACCAGCTGCTCGTCCGCCGCCGCTGCCGGTGCCGTCCCGTTGGCCGTGCCGTCCTCGGCGGAGAGCCAGCCGGCGGGGGAATCCTCGCCGATCTCCGCCGGGTTGCTGCTGGCGAGGATCCGCCCATCGGCATCGACGATGGCGATCACCTCGCCGACGGCGAGATTCACCCGGACGAGGCCCATGGCGCGCTCGAGGAGCTGCGGCCGGTCCAGCTCGAGCCCGGCGGCGATGCCGGCGTCCAGCACCCGGGTCGCCTCGACGACGAGCAGGCGCAGCCGGGCCTCGAAGGCCCGCTCCAGCTCGCGGTCGAAGACGTGCCAGGCGATCAGCGTCGAGAGCACGGCAGCACCGGTCAGG
>JAUIID010000108.1 GCA_030431615.1 Alphaproteobacteria bacterium | reverse complement strand
CGGCCGCATCGTCGAAGTCGGGTTGACCCAGGATCTCTTCGACGAGCCGAAGCACCCCTACACCCGGGCGCTGCTCTCGGCGATTCCGGACCCGGACCCGTCGACCAGGCGCGAGCGCATCATCCTGAAGGGCGACGTGCCGAGCCCGATCAATCCGCCCAGCGGCTGCGCGTTCCGCGAGCGCTGCCCGTTCGCCCTGCCGGCCTGCGCACGGGATGTCCCGCCCTTGCGCCCGGTCAGCGAAACGCATCTCAAGGCCTGCATCCGCGATGACCTCGACTAGTCGGGGTGCTTCGGGAGAGGAACCATGATCAGACGCATCCTGAGCCGCATGCTCTATCTCCTGCCGATCGCGGCGATCACCAGCTTCCTCGTCTTCTCGATGCTGCTCCTGCTGCCCGGCGACCCGACCTTCGCCATCGTCGGCGAGATGGCGAACGAGCAGGAGCGCCAGCAACTCCGCGAGGAAATGGGCTTCGATCAGCCCATACCCGTCCAGTACGTGAAGTGGCTGCAGCGGGTGCTGAGCGGCGATCTCGGCCGCTCGCTGCGCAACCAGGAGCCGGTCTCGGAGATGCTGGCGACGCGCGTGCCCGTGACGCTGGAGCTCACCTTCCTCGCCGTGCTGCTGTCCGTGGTCATCGGCATACCCGGCGGCATCATCGCCGCACTCAAACGCAACAGCTGGGTGGACTTCGCCGTCAGCTTCCTCGCCATGGGCGGCATGGCCCTGCCCTATTTCTGGGCCGGCATCCTGCTCATCCGCCTGTTCTCGCTGCAACTCGGCTGGCTGCCGCCATCCGGCTACGTGGCGTTCACCGAGGACCCGCTGCAGAACCTGAAGCTGATGGTCCTGCCGTCGCTGACGATCGGCGTCTCGCTGATCGCCCTCGTCATGCGCCAGACGCGAACCTCGATGCTCGAGGTCATGTCGCAGGACTACATCCGCACGGCGCGGGCCAAGGGCGTCTCGAAGCTGCGGCTGCTCGTGCGGCACGCGCTGCACAACGCGCTCATCCCGGTGATCACCGTGATCGGCCTGCAGACCGGCGCGCTGGTCGGCGGGGCGGTCGTCACCGAGACGATCTTCTCGCTGCCCGGCCTCGGCCGCATGGTCGTCGAGGGCATCTTCGAGCGCGACTTCGCGCCGGTGCAGGCCGGCATCCTCGTGATCGTGACGGGGCTGATCCTGGTGAACCTGCTGACCGACCTCAGCTACGCCTCGCTCGACCGACGGATCAAGCTCTAGGGCCAAAGCCATGATCGACACCGTCGCCACACACCATGCCGGGCGCGAGCGCTCCGAGAACCGCTATCTCGTGATGCTGCGCAAGCTGCTGCGCCACAAGATCGGCATGACCGGCCTCGTGATCATCCTCGTCATCATCGTCTGCGCCGCGCTGGCACCGGTGCTCGCCCCCTACGACCCGGCCGAGATCGACTACGAATCGATGATGACGCCGCCCTCATGGGCGCATCTCTTGGGAACCGACGAGATCGGCCGCGACATCCTCTCGCGCCTGATCTACGGGGCGCAGGTCTCGCTGAAGGTCGTGTTCGTCTCGATCTTCCTGTCGCTGGTCATCGGCGGCGCGATCGGCCTCGTCTCGGGCTATGCCGGCGGGCGCACGGACAACATCATCATGCGCTTCATGGACGCGCTGCTGGCCTTCCCGATGCTCATCCTCGCCCTCGGCATCATCGCCGTCCTCGGGCCGAACCTGATGAACGCCATCCTGGCGCTGGCCATCGTCAACGTGCCGGGCTTCGCCCGCCTCGTGCGCGGCCAGACGCTCTCGATCCGCGAGCTGGACTTCGTCCAGGCGGCCCGCTCCATCGGCGCCAGCGACATCCGCGTCATGGCCCGCCACGTCTGGCCGAGCGTCGCCGGCAACGTCATCGTCTACGCCTCGCTGCGCGCCTCGGCCGTGCTGATCGTGGAATCCTCGCTGGCCTTTCTCGGTCTCGGCGCCGAGCCGCCCACGCCGACCTGGGGCCAGATGCTCGCCACCTCCATGGAGTACTGGAGCGCCTGGTGGCTGAGCGTCTTCCCCGGCCTCGCCATCTTCCTCGCCGCACTCGCGCTCAACTTCTTCGGCGACGGCGTGCGCGACGTGATGGACGTGCGCCTCTCCGATTAGAGAACAGGTCGCCTGGCACCCTGACCTCAGCCATCTGGAACGCCAAGTACCGACCATGCGTGCCGATCCCGGCGCCGATCTTGATCAGCTTCTCGCTCAGGTTGATCAGCAGCTCTCGCTTTCGGATGTCCCCTGCAGGACGGTGGTGCAACGGGCTGGGGAGCGGGCGCCTGTCACCCGTCCTCGTTTCGGGGCTGCTTCGGCTCGGGGCGGCGCGGCTGCAGGAGCTTGGCGACCAGGCCGGTCCAGCCGGTCTGGTGCGAGGCACCGACGCCGCGACCATTATCGCCGTGGAAGTACTCGTGGAACAACAGATGATCGCGGAAGTGCGGGTTGTCCTGCAGCTTCGGCTGATTGCCGAAAACGGCCCGCCGGCCCTGCTCATCGCGCAAGAAGATGCGGGTCAGTCGCCGCGACAGTTCATCGGCGACCTGCTCCAGAGTGAGCAGGGTGCCCGAACCGGTCGGATATTCGACCTTGTAGTCGTCGCCATAGTAGTGATGAAACTTCTGCAACGACTCGATCAGCAGATAGTTGACGGGGAACCAGATCGGCCCGCGCCAGTTCGAATTGCCGCCAAACAGGCCGCTGTCGGATTCTGCCGGCAGATATTTGACGCTCAATCGCTGGCCGGCCCAGTCGAACACATATGGTTGCGCTTCGTGGCTCTTGGAGAGGGCACGTATGCCGTAGTCGGAGAGGAACTCCGTCTCGTCGAGCATGCGCGCGAGGAGGCACTTCATGCGATGCCCGCGCAGCAGCGAGAGCAGGCGTCGATCGCCGAGTCCCGGCTCGTGCCAGCGTGACACCAGGGCCGCGAGGTCCGGGCGATGGCTCAAGAACCACTCCAGGCGCTCCTTGAACTGGGGCAGTGCCTCGAGGTGGGCAGAATCGAGCGTCTCGACGGCGAAGAGCGGGATCAGCCCGACCATCGAGCGCACCTTGAGCGGGATGATCCGGCCGTCGCTCATGTTCAGCTCGTCGTAGAAGAACTGGTCCGCCTCGTCCCACAGCCCGATGCCCTGGTCGCCGATATTGGACATCGCCTCGGCGATATGGAGAAAATGCTCGAAGAACTTGGTCGCGATGTCCTCGTAGACGTTGTTGTGCCTGGCCAGCTCGAGCGCCATCCGCATCAGGTTCAGGCAATACATCGCCATCCAGGCGGTGCCGTCGGCCTGGTTGATGAACTCGCCGTTCGGCAACGGCGCGCTGCGGTCGAACACGCCGATATTGTCGAGGCCGAGGAAGCCGCCCTGGAAGATGTTGCGGCCTTGCGCATCCTTGCGGTTTACCCACCAGGTGAAGTTCAGCATCAGCTTGTGGAAGACCCGTTCGAGGAAGGCGAGGTCGCCCTGACCGCCCCTTTGCTTGCGGTCGATCTGGAAGACGCGCCAGGTCGCCCACGCGTGGACCGGCGGGTTGACGTCGCCGAACGCCCATTCGTAGGCCGGCATCTGGCCATTGGGGTGCATGTACCACTCGCGGGTCAGCTGGATCAGCTGCTGCTTGGCGAACTCGGCGTCGATCAGGGCCAGTGGGATGCAGTGGAAGGCGAGGTCCCAGGCGGCGAACCAGGGATACTCCCACTTGTCCGGCATCGAGATGACGTCGAAGTTGTTGACGTGGCGCCAGTCGCTGTTGCGACCGTGACGGCGCCCGTCGGGCGGTGCGGGCTGGGTCGGATCGCCCGCCAGCCACCTCGACACGTCGTAGTGATAGAACTGCTTGTTCCAGATCATGCCGGCGAATGCCTGACGCTGGACGTTGCGGGCGTCCGGGTCGTGGAGGTCGGCCTGCAGGTTGGCGTAGAACGCGTCGGCCTCGGCCTGCCGTTGCGCGAAGGTCGCTTCGAAGTCGTCGAACGCCGTTGTGGTTGGCCCCTGGCGCAGACGCAGCCGGATCTGGACCGTGCCACCGGCCGGGACCTCGAGGCGATAATGGGCGGCTGCCTTGGTGCCGGTCCGGGCGGCGTCGACCGCCCCCTGGCGTCCATCGATCAGATACTCGTGGAAGGCGTCCTTGAAGGGACCGGGCCCGCCATCGACGCCGAACAGGCGCCGGAGATTGCTCTCGTTCCGGGTGAACAGCAGCTCCGGCCGGCCGTCACAATACAGGTGGTAGGTGCCGAGGCGCCTGGTCCGCGTGGTGATCGAGCCGTCCGCCGCGACCGACATCTCCGGCGGGATGGCGCCGTCGCGCCAGGTCCAGATGTTGCGATGCCAGAGCTGCGGCAGAAGATGGAGGGTGGCCGCTTCCGGCCCGCGGTTGTCCACCGTGACCCGCAGCAGAATGTCCTCGGCCCCGGCCTTGGCGTATTCGATCAGCACGTCGAAGTAGCGGTCGTCGTCGAAGATGCCGGTGTCGAGCAGCTCGAACTCGGGCTGGTCCCTGCCGCGTCGCCGATTCTCCTCGACCAGCCAGGTGTAGGGAAACGGGCGCTGCGGATACTTGTAGAGATATTTCAGATAACTGTGGGTCGGCGTCGCATCGAGGTAATAGTAGAGTTCCTTGACGTCCTCGCTGTGGTTGCCCTCGCCATTGGTAAGGCCGAACAGGCGCTCCTTCAAGATCGGGTCCTGGCCGTTCCACAGCGCGACCGCCAGGCACAGCCGCTGCTGGTCGTCGCTGATCCCGGCGATGCCGTCCTCGCCCCAGCGATAGGCGCGCGAGCGCGACTGATCGTGGGAGAAGTACTCCCAGGCGTTGCCGTACGGACTGTAGTCCTCACGCACCGTGCCCCACTGCCGCTCGCTCAGATAAGGCCCCCAGCGACGCCATTCCACGCGACCCTGATTGGCGTCGTCGAGGCGCTGCTGCTCAGGCGTCATGCGCGATCCCTTGCCACGATTGGGCTCTTGCCGCCGGCGACGGCAATGTTCGCCTCGGCGTCGCACAGCATGCGCTCGACGCGCAGCAACTCGCCCAGTGACCATGCCTGGAACGGGCAGCCGCGCGGGCTGTGCGGCGCTTCGCCATCCGCGATCTCCGACACGTGCCCGAGGCCGGCAGCGCCGAGATGCTCGACGAGTGGTGCGAGAAAGCGGTCGCGTGCCTCGTGGCGTTGCGCCGGCTGGTCACCGTGGACCCGCAGCCACGCCTCGACGAAAGGGCCGATCAGCCAGGGCCAGACCGTCCCCTGGTGGTACGCCCCATCGCGCTCCCGAACCCCGCCGAGATAATGCGGCTGATAGGCCGACTCGCCGGGGGCCAGGGAGCGCAGCCCGAGCGGCGTCAGCAGCTCCCGCTCGACAGCGGCCACCACGCGCTCCGCCGGGACGCCATCGAGCACCTGAAACGGCAGGCCGCCAACCGCGAGGATCTGATTGGGGCGCAGGGCGGCGTCGTTCTCCCCGGTGCGGGAATCGACGTCGACCACGTCGAACAGGCAACCGCGTTCGGCATTCCAGAACCGCTCGCGGAAGGCACTCGCGGCCCGGGCCTCGAGCTCGGCGAGTGCCGGCGACCTGATGGCGGCGATGCGCAGCACGTTCAGCCAGAGTGCCTGAATCTCGACCGGCTTGCCGATCCGCGGCGTCACCACCCAGTCGCCGACCCTGGCGTCCATCCAGGTCAACTGGATGCCCTGGATGCCGGCCTCGATCAGGCCGTCCTCGGCCATGCGAATGCCGAAGCGGGTCCCGTTCCGGTAGCCGGCGACGATCCGATCGGTCGCTTCGTGCAGGGCCTGCACCGTCGCCGCCGGCAACTCGACACCGGCGGCGCCCGCGGCCTCGAGAAACTCGTGGGCCGTGATCACGTACCAGAGCGAGGCATCGACGGCGTTGTACTCGGGCGTGTCGCCAGCGTCCGGAAAACGGTTGGGGACCATGCCCTCGGACACCGTCGGCGCCCAGGCGAGCAGGATCTCGCGGGCGAGGTCGAGGCCGCCGGGGAGGGTCATGAAGCCGCGCAGCGCGATGAAGGTATCGCGCCCCCAGTCGGTGAACCAGGGATAGCCGGCGATGATCGTCTTGCCCGCGCCGCGCCGCACGACATAGGCCTCGGCCGCACGCTCGAGCGGCGTGGCATGCCCACTTCGCCGCGCGGCTTCAGCATCGAAGATCTCCCGGGCGTGCGCCTCGGGCGCCGTCGCCGCATCCGGGGCGAGCTGACCCGCGCCGAGGATCATGACCGCGTCCCGCCCGTCCAGCTCGATCGCGAAGCTGCCGGGCGAAGCCAGATCCTCGACACAGTCGAGTCCGCGCTCCTGCTCCGCCTGGTAGAGGAAGTTGCGATACCAGACCGGCTCGTGCCGGTAGGCGCCATTGCACGCCACCACGATGGCCGGCAGGCCCTGGTAGGGCTGCCAGATGACGCTCTGGCCGGCCATCTGCGGCGCAAAGCCGAAGGCCGGGTTCTCGTGATGCAGGGCGTGGTAGTCGCGTCCGGAAAGCAGGGGCCGCACGACCAGCCGGGCAGCTTCACCCGCCAGCAGGCGCCAGCGCAGCGCCACCACCGACCGGTCGCGCACGGCAACGATCTCCTGGGAGATTTCGTGGCCGTCCGCGGTCCGATAGCGCCACTGCGGCCATGGCTCGGGCGTGAAGGAGACGATTCGTTCCTGGCCGTCCGGATACAGGACATCCGGCGTGTAGTGCTGGGTGCTCAGCGCGTGGCGGCCGCCCGCCGTCTCGGCCCAGACCTCGAGGCCGTTGACCAGCACCACCCGCCCGGCGGGAGGTCGCGTCGCCGCCAGGAGCAGGGCGTGATAACGCCGGGTGCGAACCCCGGTCCCGGTGCCCGAGGCGAAGCCGCCCAGGCCGTCGGCCTCGAGCCACTCGCCCGTCAATGGCTGGGTTGGCATTTCCGGGTTCGGCAGCGTCATCTCCCAGTGGTCGGAATCTCAAGCGGCGGCGTCGAGTGACCGATCGAGATTGATGGCGGCGGTGATCAGTGCCAGATGGGTGAAGGCCTGCGGGAAATTGCCGAGAGCCTCGCCGCTCGGTCCGGTCTCCTCGGCATAGAGGCCGACGTGGTTCGCCAGGCCCAGCATCCGCTCGAACATCAGCCGCGCCTCCTCGAGCAGGCGACGATCGAAGCGCCCGGCATGGGTCAACGCGTCGACCAGCCAGAAGGTGCAGATATTGAAGGTGCCTTCGGTGCCACGCAGCCCGTCGACGGTCTGCTCCACATTGTAGCGAAAGACGAGGCTGTTGGAGACGAGGCCACCCTTGTCCGGCGACTGCAGGATGGCGTTCAGAAAGCTGGCTGTCCGCCGGTCGGTGGGCGACAGGAACCTGGTGAGGACCATCATCAGGTTGGCGGCGTCGAGCGTGTCGCTGCCGTAGTGCTGGACAAAGGCGCCGCGTTCCTCGTTCCACCCCTTGTCCATGATCTCGCGATAGATGGTATCGCGCACGCCGGCCCAGCGAACCCGGTCGACCGGGAAAGACCGATCCTGCGCGATGCGCAAGGCGCGGTCGATCGCGACCCAGCACATCAGCCTGGAGTAGATGAACTCCTGCGGGCCGCCGCGCACCTCCCAGATGCCCGAGTCCTTGCGCTGCCAGTTGTCGCAGACCCAATCGACGACGCGCGTGATCATGAGCCAGGCGTCCTGGCCGATCGGCTGCGCATGCTTGTTGAACAGATAGATGGCGTCCATGACCTCGCCGTAGATGTCGAGCTGAAGCTGGTTGTACGCCCCGTTGCCGATGCGGACGGGTCGCGAGCCCATGTAGCCGTCCAGGTGGTCGAGGATCTCCTCCGCAAGATCGTGGCGACCATCGATCCCGTACATGATCTGCAGGGAGCCGTCCGGATTCGGCCGCGCACAAGTGTCATGCAGGAACGCGGCGAACTTCGTGGCCTCCTGGGTGAAGCCGAGCCGGAGCAGGGCGAACACCGTGAAGGACGAATCCCGCAGCCAGGTGTAGCGGTAGTCCCAGTTGCGCTCGCCGCCGACCCCCTCGGGCAGGCCGCAGGTGGGTGCCGCGACGATCGCGCCGGTCGGCTCGTAGGTCAGCAGCTTGAGCGCCAGGGCCGAGCGATCGACGATCTCGCGCCAGCGGCCCTTGTAGGTGCTCCGAGACAGCCACCGGCGCCAGTAGGCGACGGTCTCGCGGAAGGCCGCCTCGGCCTCGTCGGCGGACAGATCCGGGCCAGCCGATTCCCCGCGGTCCAGCTCACGCAGGACGAAGCAGGCCGTCTCGCCGGCCTCGAGCGTGAACGTCGCGACCGCCGCCCCGTCCTCGACCCGCAGCGGCACCGACGACGCCAGACCAAGGTGGGCGTTGGCTGAATGGAAAACGACGCCGGTCCCGACCGGAACGGCCTGGTGATCGTCGCGCGCGTAGTTGAAGGCCGGCTTGCATCTGACGCTGAGCTCGAGCCGGCCGCGGGCCACGGTGATCCGGCGGACGATCTGGCGGCGCTCCTCGACGAACCCGGAGCCGTCGCCGACCGGCATGAAGTCGACGAGCTCGGCCGCGGCACCCGGCTGGAGAAAGCGGGTCACGAGCACGTTCGTGTCGGGCCAGTAGAACTGCTTGTGGCTGCCATCCTCGTCGTCCGCCGGACAGATCTGGAAGCTGCCGCCCTTCTTGTCGTCGAGGATCGCCGCGAACACGCTAGGTGAGTCGAACCGTGGGACACACAGCCAGTCGATGGAGCCGTTCTTGTTCACCAGTGCTGCGCTGCGCATGTCGCCGATCATGGCGTAGCTACCGATAGGCTGGTAGGCCATCGTTTCGTTCCCTCCCGTCCGCCCTGTTGCCGGCTCGACTACTGCTACGGATATGTCGTCCCGGAGGGCGTCTTGCCGTCGAAGCTCCTCAGCACCGCAGAAGTGTAAAGCAGTGCAGCCGGGATGACCACGAGACCGGCGCTCGGCCGCACTGCCCTCAGCGGCGCGACTTCTGGCGCTCGTTCGGGGTCGGGGCGCGAGCGCCGTGAACGATCAGGTCAGCAGCACGAGCGTGAGCAACAGGCGGACGAGCTGCCGACACCAGGGCGATGCCAGCCGGCGGGTTGTGGTCATCCTCTCCCGGTTGCCGCAGCGTCGCCGGCCGGCCGTGCCAGCAGCACCGCGAGCACGATCATCGCCGCGGCGATCGCAGTCGCGCCGAAATAGACTGCCGATAGCTGAAGATTGCCGACCTCGCGCAGCGGACCGACGGCGAACGCGCCGATGCCGTAACCCATCATGTAGGCGGCAACCATCCAGCCGGAGATGGTCTCGACGAATCGCGGCGTCTCGCTGCTGGCGCTGCCGATGCTCAGCGGCAGGCAGGCGGAGCAGGCAAGCCCGGCCAAAGCGAAGGCGAGGACGCCGAACGTCGCGCTGGATGCCGCGGCCACGCACACCAGGGCGATCGTGATCAGCACCGGCAGGACACGGAGGATCGCTGACGGTGAAACCCTGGTGGAGACGACTGCGACCAGCAGGCGACCGATCGTCACCGCTGCCCAGAACACGGCCAGCGCCAGATTGGCGGTTGCGGGCGGCAGCGCACGCTGCTCGTGCAGGTACACGGTTCCCCAGTTGCCGAACAATGTCTCGCAAACGCCGTAGAGCAGGGCGAAGGCGATCCAGATCCAGGTACGCATCGGCAAGGCGCGAGCGACGGCCGCCGCACCAAGCGACGAGGCCGCGTCGTCCTCGGCCGAAATGCGCAGCGTCTGCGTGAGCGCCAGCAGGATGAGGGCAGCCGCAGCCGCGGCAATGGCCAGCGGGAGCAGCCACCACAGGCCGCCTTTCACGAGCAGTGCCACGATCAAAGGCGCCAACGCGGTGCCGGTGCCGAGCAGCGTGTGCAGGGCGGTCACCGCCGTTTCGCTTCGAGCGGGGAAGAATCCCGCGGCAAAGGCGTTGATCGCGGTGAGTGTGGCGCCAAAGCCGATGCCGAGGAGTCCGGTCGCCGCCAGCAGCATGGCGTAGGCAGTGCCCGGGACGCCGATCATCAACGAACTCAGCGCGAAAATCGCCATCGCGGCAGCATTGGCGGCAAGGCCGACGACGAGAACCGACTTCAGCCCGCGCTGGCGCGCGAACGCGGGAGCCAGCAGCGATGCCAGCACCGAGCCGACGAAGAGCGGCAGGAAGATGCTGCCGTACTGGCTGCTGGTAAGCCCGTAGCCATCCGCGCTGGTGAGGATCGTTGCGGCGGCGGGAAAGCTGACGAGGGCCAGGCCCTGGGTCAGGCCACCACCATAGACAACGCCGATCTCCGCGACACGCGCCAAGCGTTCGATCCCCTTCGTGTCCGGCGGAGCCGTAACAGCGACCACCAATGCAACAAGCAGAGATTCGCAGAGATTTCTCTGCCTGCTTCCTTGTCGCCTGCTCGATGCGACACGACAAGCCCAAATGATTTCGTGCGGCGGGTTGACCCCTCAGGCCCCTTGTGATCTTGCTGAAGGCACGCTGGTGATTCATCAGTGGAGTTGGTCGGGGGACACGGAGACCGAATGCCGCACGAGACCAGACACCGGGTCGTCGTTCTTGGTGGCGGATTTGGCGGCGTCTTTACTGCCAAGAACTTGCAACGTGTAGCAGGCAGTGATGTCGAAATCCTGCTGATCAGCCGCCACAACTTTTTCGTCTTCCAACCATTGCTCGCCGAGATCGCGGGGGGCAGCATCAATCCCGGCGATGGCGTAACGCCGCTTCGCCGCTTCCTGCCGGGCGTTTCGGTCATGGTTGCCGAAGTCCGGGCCATCGACCTCGAGGGGAAGAAGGTCGAGGTGACGCTCGACCGCGGCAGCGGGATCAGGACGGTTGCCTACGACCAGCTGGTGATTGCGCTGGGTCAGGTTGTCGACTTGAGCCGAACGCCCGGCCTTGCCGACTCCGCGCTGGTGATGAAAGACCTGGTGGATGCATTCAACATCCGAAACAAGGTTCTCGGCTGCCTGGAGCGCGCCGATGCTGCGATCGACGCCGAGCGCAAGCGATCATTTCTCACCTTCGTTGTCATCGGCGGCGGCTTCACCGGCATCGAGACAGTCGGCGAGGTGCAAGAGCTGATCGGCAAGTCCCTTAGATACTACCCCAATATTCGGGCCGATGAAGTCCGGATCATTCTGATCCAGCACGGCTCGCGCATCCTCATGGAGCTGCCTGAACATCTTGCGGCCTACGCGGCCGAGCAGCTGCGCCGGCGCGGCATCGAGATCCGCCTCCGCACCGGGGTGGCGGCCGCAACAGCCACCGGCATCGAAACCGATAGCGGCCAGCAGATCGATGCCGCAACCATCGTCGCCGCGATCGGCAACGCGCCGTCATCGCTGGTGCGCTCGCTGCCGGTGGCGCTGGAGCGGGGACGGATCGTGGTCGACCGGCACCTTCGTGTTCCGGGCCAGGACGGTGTCTGGGCATTGGGCGACAACGCACAGATCCCGCTCGGTGACGCAAGGGACGGCAAGGTCGCCTACGCACCGCCACTCGCCCAGTTCGCGGTTCGCGAGGCGAAGGTCCTGGCGCGCAACATCCTGGCCCAGATGGAGGGCCGCGCCTTGACGGTGTTCGAGTATCGATCGCTCGGCACCATGGCATCCCTGGGCGGCCGCCGCGGGGTCGCGGAGATCATGGGTGTCCGGATCACCGGGTTCATCGCCTGGGCGGCATGGCGCGCCTTCTATCTCAGCCTGCTGCCTGGGGTCGCCACGAGGATCAGGGTCGCCGCGGACTGGTTGCTCGATCTGATGGTCAGCAAGAGCATCGCCGAGATCCGGGCCGCACAACCAGGCAGCGGCCAGGTCCGTTTCCGCGCCGGTGAGCTGGTTTTCGTGCCCGGTATCGACCCTGGCGGACTCTATGTCGTCACCGCGGGCATGTTCGAGGTCGGTGCTGATCAGCACCAGGCCGCCGCCGAGGGCCGAGGCGAGAATGCAGGGTCGACCCGCAAGCTTGGCCCAGGTGGCCATTTCGGGATGTCGCTCGCCAGAACCGCAGGCCCGGGCGACGGTTGGGCCCGCGCCTGCGAGGATTCGATTGCCTATTTCGTCGGCAAGGACGATCTGCATCGCCTGGCCATGGTGGCGGCCCTGATCGGCAGCAAGCAGGATAGCGATGAAGCCAGCCGCATTGCCGCATCGCGCGACCGCTGAGTGGACGACGGATTGCGACCCAATTGACGTAGGAAGGAACGACCATGCCGACGCAGCCAGATGCCAGCCAGTTCAACGGGGATCTGCCCAACTACAAGAACTGCCCCAAGCTCATCGTCGGGCAGAAGGCGCTGGTCACCGGCGCCAATTCCGGCATCGGCCGGGCCGTGGCGATCGGCCTGGCACGGGCCGGCGCCGACGTCATCGTCAATTACGTGACGAACGAGCCGGCAGCCCGGGAGGTCGTCGCGGCGATCGAGGGCGAGGGTGCGAAGGGCCTCGCCATCAAGGCCGACGTGTCCAGGGAAGCCGAGGTCCAGGGCATGTTCGAGCAGGCGCTCGCGGCGTTCGGCACCATCGACATTCTGGTGCCCAATGCCGGCCTGCAGCGCGATGCGGCGCTGACGGAGATGAGCCTGGAGCAATGGAACACGGTCATCGGCATCAACCTGACCGGGCAGTTCCTCTGCATCCGCGAGGCGGTCAAGGAGTTCCTGCGCCGCGGGGTGCGTAAGGACGTGTCGGTGGCGGCCGGCAAGATCATCTGCATGAGCTCGGTGCACGAGGTGATTCCCTGGGCCGGGCACGTCAACTATGCGACCTCCAAGGGCGGCATCCAGATGATGATGAAGAGCCTGGCGCAGGAGCTGGCGCCGCATCGCATCCGGGTGAACGCGATCGGCCCGGGCGCCATCCGCACCCCGATCAACACGGACGCCTGGACCACGCCCGAGGCCTATGCGGACCTGATGAAGCTGGTGCCCTACAGGCGCATCGGCGAGCCCGAGGATATCGCCCAGGTCGCCGTGTTCCTGGCGTCCGACATGGCCGACTACATCAGTGGCGTGACGCTGTTCGTCGATGGCGGCATGACCTGCTACCCGGGCTTCGCAACCGGCGGCTGACGGGAAGTGGCGGCGCGCGGTCGCCCGCTGCCACTGGATCCCTCGGTTGGCCGACGAATGAACAGGGAGGTCGCAGATGACCGAGCATGACGTGATTGTCGTCGGCAGCGGCGCCGGCGGAGCGTCGACTGCCTACCGTCTGATCAAGGGGGGACGTCGCGTCCTGCTGCTCGAGAAGGGCGGCAGCCTGCCGCGCGACGGCAGCACGCTCGACGTCAAGCTGGTCTTCAAGTCCGGCCGCTTCAAGAATCAGGAGCCTTGGGTCGACGGCGAGAACAGGGAGTTCACCCCCGGCGAATTCTACAACCTCGGCGGCAAGACCAAATGGTATGGCGCGGCGTTGCTCCGCTTCTCCCCCCACGAGTTCCAGGCCGACCCGGCCCATCAGGCCCTCGCCTGGCCGTTCGACTATGATGAGCTGGCACCCTACTACGACGAAGCCGAGGCGCTGCTGCACGTCAATCGCTTCGACAACGAGCCGGAATTGCAGGCACTGATCGACCGCATCGTCGCGCACGATCCGTCCTGGCGACCCGAGGCGCTGCCGCTGGGCCTGAAGAGGGAGATCCTGCAGGACCCGGCCGAGGCCAAGCACTTCGACGGTTTTGCGTCGGCATCCGGCTACAAGTCCGACGCCGAATGCAACCTGATCGATCTGATCCGGGACGATCCCGGCTTCACGCTGCTCACCGAAAAGACCGTCACCGGGCTGCTGCACGCGCCCGGCGAACCGGCGAAGACCACCGGCGTTCGTTGCGCCGATGGCTCCATCCACGAGGCACCTGTGGTGGTCCTGGCCGCCGGTGCCATGAGCTCGCCGCGCATCCTGCAGGATCACCTGGCACAGACCGGCCTCGCCGCCTCGCTGCCGAGCCGCGACCAGGTCGGCGCCAATTTCAAGATGCACCTCAACACCGCGGTCCTCGGGCTGTCGACATTCCAGCGGCATGACGTCCTGCGCAAGACCGCGATCCTCTTCAACGAGAAGTTCCCGCACAGCACCATCCAGTGCCTTGGCTGGCTCGATGGCGAGATGATGAGCGTGCAGCTGCCGGCCGCGGTGCCCAAATTCGTCGATAATGCCGTGGGCACGAGAGTGATCGGCTTCTTCGCCACGACCGAGGACGGCTCCAGCATCGAGAACCGCGTGATCTCCGGTGGCGGCGCGACAATGCCCGTGCTCGACTACGAACAACACCGGATCGAGCCCGCCCGGCGCGAGCACCACGCACTGATCCGGGCGTTCATCGTACAACTGGCACGCGCCGGGCTGGTCGGTGTCGAGCGCTTTGCGGGGCTCGCCGGAACCGCGCATGCGATCGGCAGCCTGGTGACCGGCGACGACCCGCAAACCAGCGTGGTCGACGCGGCCGGCCGGGTCCATGGCATGGCAAATCTCTATGTCGGCGATGGCAGTGTGCTGCCGCGCACCAGCCGGATCAACCCGTCCCTGACCATCTATGCCTGGGGGTTGCGCCTCGGCAACCACCTGGCCGGATTGCGGCCGTGAGGGGCGCTCGCCGATCGAACTGATGCGGTAGCGGGCAGCAAGGTCGGCCTTGCCTGGCCGGCCAGACGTTCGCCATGCCGGCGCCGCTTCCCCTTGGCGTCGGATCGAAGGCCTCCTGGGAAAGCCGTCCGGAAAAACGCCTGGCTGGAATACGGCCTTCAAATGCCCTCCATCGGAAACGATGGCAGCCAATCGCCACCACGCGCTCAGAGGTCGCCGCATAAAGCCTTGATCTGGCTGGTGCGCCCCCCGGGACTCGAACCCGGAACCCGCGGATTAAAAGTCCGCTGCTCTGCCAATTGAGCTAGAGGCGCCCGGGCCGTGCTATCCGACAACCGCGCCCTGCCGTCAACCCGGCGGGCTCAGCCCGCCCGGGGTGCCAGATCGCCCCTCGCCTGCCCCTCGGCAAAGCGCTCGGCGAAGGCCGCGGCCTCGCCCGCCTCGATCGCGGCCCTGAGGCCCCGCATCATCGCCTGGTAGAAATGCAGGTTGTTCCAGGTGAGCAGCATCGCCCCCAGGATCTCGCCCGAGCGCACGAGGTGATGCAGATACGCCCTCGAATAATCCCGCGCCGCCGGGCAGTCGGAGGTCTCGTCGAGCGGCCTGGGGTCGTCGGCATGGCGGGCGTTCCTGAGATTCACCGCCCCGAAGCGCGTGAACGCCTGTCCGGTCCGGCCCGAGCGCGTCGGCAGCACGCAGTCGAACATGTCGACGCCGCGCAGCACCGCGCCCACGATGTCGAGCGGCTTGCCGACGCCCATGAGATAACGTGGCCGCTCCGCCGGCAGATGCGGCACGGTCGCCTCGATGGTCTCGAACATCACCGCCTGCGGCTCGCCAACCGCGAGCCCGCCCAGCGCATAGCCGTCGAAGCCGATGCCGACCAGGCCCTCGGCCGACGCCCGCCGGAAGCCCGCATCGATGCCGCCCTGGACGATGCCGAAGAGCCCGTGCCCCGCCCTCGGCCGGAACGCCGCCTTCGACCGCTCGCCCCAGCGCAGCGAGAGCCGCATCGCCCGCTCCACCTCGCTTGCCGGCGCCGGCAGCGCCAGGCACTCGTCGAACTGCATGGTGATGTCGGCACCGAGCAGGTCCTGGATCTCGATGCTGCGCTCCGGCGTCAGCTCGTGCCGGCTGCCGTCGTGATGCGAGGCGAAGACCACGCCGCGCTCGTCGAGCTTGCGGATCTTGGCGAGCGACATGACCTGGAAGCCGCCGCTGTCGGTGAGGATCGGCCCGGGCCAGCGCATGAAGCGGTGCAGCCCGCCGAGCGCCGCGATCCGCTCCGCCCCCGGCCGCAGCATCAGGTGATAGGTGTTGCCGAGGATGATCTGGGCCCCCGTCGCCTCGACCATCTCAACGGTCATCGCCTTCACGGTCGCTGCCGTGCCGACCGGCATGAAGGCGGGCGTCTCGACCAGCCCGTGCGCCGTCCGGAGCCGGCCGCGCCGCGCCCCGCGATCCTCCGCCAGGAGCTCGAAGCCGATGCTCAAGGCCGCTCCGGCAAGGGCCGCTTCTTCCCGTCGGCGCCGATCGCCACATAGGTGAAGCGGCCCTCCGTCACCTTCATGGGCTCGCCGGTCCGCGCCCGCTGCACCCAGACCTCGACCTGCAGCGTCAGCGACGTCCGCCCGGTCTGCGCCACCTCGGCGTAGCAGCTCACCACGTCGCCCACATAGACCGGCTGGTGGAAGGTCATGCCGTCGACCGCCACGGTCGCCACCCGGCCGCCCGCCCGCTCATAGGCGACGATCCCGCCCGCCACGTCCATCTGCGCCAGGAGCCAGCCGCCGAAGATGTCGCCCGAGGGATTGGTGTCCGCCGGCATGGCGAGCGCGCGCACCGCCGGCATGACCGTCGGGACACGCTCGTCCGGCTTCCGCGACTCCGCTTCTGGCCCCTGCATTGTCTTCGCCCTGCCACTTCCGATAGAAGCTGATTGCCGACCCACCACTCACGGGTCAAGCCGCCGCCGGAGATTGACAGCCAGCCCATGACCGACCTGCTCGACCTGACCCGCACGAAGCCAGCCGCCGACGACTACAACGCCGACCAGATCGAGGTCCTCGAAGGCCTCGAGCCCGTCCGCCGCCGGCCCGGCATGTATATCGGCGGCACCGACGCCAGCGCGCTGCACCACCTCGTCGCCGAACTCCTCGACAACGCCATGGACGAGGCGGTCGCCGGCTTCGCCACGCGGATCGAGATCGAGCTCGCCCAGGGCAACCGCGTCACCGTCCGCGACAACGGCCGCGGCATCCCCGTCGACCCGCACCCCAAGTTCCCGACCAAGAGTGCGCTCGAAGTCATCCTCACCACCCTCCACTCCGGCGGCAAGTTCGCCAACAAGGCCTACCAGACCGCCGGCGGCCTGCACGGCGTCGGCGTCTCCGTCGTCAACGCGCTCGCCCTCGAGCTCGAGGTCGAGGTGGCGCGCAGCAAGTCCCTCTGGCGCCAGCGTTACGCCAAGGGCGCCCCGCTCGGCCCGCCCACCGCCGAGGGTGCGGTCGCCAACCGCCGCGGCACCACCATCAGCTTCGTCCCCGACCCCGAGATCTTCGGCGACCGCCTCGCCTTCGAGCCCGAGCGCCTGCACCGCATGGCCCGCTCCAAGGCCTATCTCTTCCGCGGCGTCGAGATCCGCTGGTCCTGCGACCCCGCCCTCGTCCAGGGCAAGCCCACCCCCGACCGCGAAACCTTCCACTTCCCGGCCGGCCTCACCGACTTCCTGAAGGCGCTCCTCGAAAGCCGCGATACCGTCGTCGACGAACCCTTCGCCGGCGAGACCGAGCTCGCCGACGGCGCCGGCCGGATCGAGTGGGCCGCCGCCTGGCCGATCGACGAGGAAGCCTATGCCGGCTTCTACTGCAACACCGTGCCGACGGCGCTCGGCGGCACCCACGAGCAGGGCTTCCGCTCCGCCCTCCTCAAGGCGCTGCGCAGCCACGCCGAGCGCACCGGCTACAAGAAGGCTGCCCTGCTCACCGCCGACGACATCACCGGCGGTGCCGCGATCCTCGTCTCGCTTTTCTACAAGACCCCGCAATTCCAGGGCCAGACCAAGGAACGCCTCGTCTCGCCCGAGGTCGCCCGGCTCGTCGAGGCCGCCGTCAAGGACCGCTTCGAGCTCTGGCTCGGCGATCACCCCGCCACCGCCACCACCCTCCTCGACCACCTCGTCATGCGCGCCGAGGAACGCCTGGCCAGGAAGAAGTCGAAGGAGGTCAAGCGCCAGTCCGCCACCCGCAAGCTCCGCCTGCCCGGCAAG
>JAUIID010000107.1 GCA_030431615.1 Alphaproteobacteria bacterium | reverse complement strand
GAAGCCCTGGCGCCACAGCCCGGTCTTGAACGCCTGGTCGTACATGAAGATCGTCCAGGTGTAGGTCGGCGATTCGCGGTCGAAGCCGCCGAAGATCAGGTACTCGTCGATCACCGCCATGGAGGTGCCGAAGCGCAGCACGATCAGGATCATCATGATCGGCTGCAGGGCCGGCAGGGTGACGTTCCAGAAGATCTGCCACTCGTTGGCGCCGTCGACCCGGGCCGCCTCGGTCAGCTCCTTCGGGATCGCGGCGAGGCCGGCGAGGAAGAAGACGGTATGATAGCCCAGCCCCCACCAGACCTCCATGATGGCGATGGACGGCAGGGTCAGCGCGGTGCCGCCGAGCCACTGTGGCGCGGTCTGGATGGTGAAGACGCCCAGCACCTCCACGAGGAAGTGATTGATGGGCCCGACCTGGAAATTGTACATCCACTTCCAGAGCACGAAGATCAGCGTGCTCGGGATCACCGCCGGGATCAGGATGATGACCCGGTAGACGGTGGCGATCCGCTGGTTCTGCACCCGGTCGACGAGGATGGCGAGCAGGAGCGGCAGGATGATCGTGCCGGGCAGGAACATCGCCGTGAAGAGGGCGGCCCGCCCGAGCCCGGCCCACATCAAGGGATCGCTCAGCGCGTCGGCATAATTGGCGAAGCCGACCATGTTGGTCGGCTCGTTTGTGAGGAACTGGTAGTCGGTGAAGCTGATCCAGACGACGCGGATGATCGGCCAGACCTGGTAGCCGACGAAGAAGACCAGCGCCGGGAGGAGGAAGAGCCAGACATTGGCCCGTGCCCACTGGGCCTGTTCGGCCGAGGATCTGGGCTGGGTCGAGGCGGTCCCGGCGGTCAGCTTCATGGCGTCGAGACAATCCTCCGGAACGCTCCGGCCCGGGCGGGCGGAGCCGGTCTAGTCGAACGGGTGCTGGGCGGGGCGGCGGCTGCCGGCCGAGCCGGACCGCCGCCCCTGGTCGCTGATGGTCGGAACGGCGCTGACGCCTCTAGCCGCCGCGCTGCATCTCGGCCTGGACGGCCTCGACGACCTTGGCGAGCGCCGCCTTCGGGTCGCTTTCCTCGCCGGTGAGGTAGGTTTCCCAGATCGGCTTGCCGATGACGAACTGCTGCAGGCCGAAGAGGTGGTTCTGGATGGCCCGCGCCCGATCGAGCTGGCCGCGGACGAGGTCGACGAAGGGCGGCAGCCAGTCCGGCCGGTCGGCGTTCCAGCCGTCGTAGATCGAGGCGTAGGGCGGCAGCTGGCCCGGATGGGCGGTCGCCGTGCCGGCGATCGAGTCCTGCCAGATCTGCGGGTTGTAGGTCAGCGCCTGGATGTACTCGGCCGCCTTTTCCTTGTTCTCGCCGTGCTTGAAGAGTGCCGAGCCCGTGGTCCAGAAGACGGTGGAGCCGGCGCCGCCCTTGAACTTCGGCAGGCCCGCCATGCTCAGCATGGCCGGGTCGTCCCAGTACTGCGCCATGCGCAAGGGGGCGTTGAAGTACTTGGTGTAGAGGCCGACGCGCTGGGCGGCGAAGGCGAGCTCGTCCGGCGTGCCGTTGACGCCGCCATCAGTCGTCCCGGCGAGCAGGATGTCCGGATTGGCCAGCGCCATGATGTTCTTCATCAGGATCAGCGCCTCGACGGCGGCATCACTGGTGAAGTCGAAGAGGCCCTCGGACGTGTAGACGTCCGGCGACATCGAGTGGGTGAAGGGGGCGAGCGAACGCCAGCCATGCGCGTCGAAGGTGGCGCCATAGGGGGCGGCACCCGAATCGACGATGGTCTGCGCGGCCGCCAGATAGGCGTCCCAGTCCTCCGGCGGCATGGCGCCGAGGCCGGCCTGGTCGGTGATGCCGGCGTGCCAGCTCATGCCGATGACGTCGAGCAGGAAGGGCCAGCTGTAGAGCTTGCCGTCGATCGAGCACTCCTCGCGGATCGCCGGCAGGATGTCGTCGATCACGTCCGCCGGGATGTAGTTGTCCCAGGGCTCGATGACGTCGGCCTCGATCATCGCCGACATCTCGACGAACGGCGTCTGGCCGACATAGACGTCCCAGGTGCTCTTCTGGTCCTTGGCCTCGGCGACGAAGCGCTCGATGCCGAAGCCCTCGACCGGGGCGATCTGGAAGTTGAGGTCGGGGAAGCCGGCGTTCACTTCCGGGATGGCCGGGTGAAGGTCGGGGATCCACTGGTAGAAGGTCGGGGTCAGGGGACGGGCGGCGAGCGCCGAGCGGGCACCCATGCCGAAATTGGCGGCGACGCCGACGCCGGCCATGCCGAGCCCGGCGGTCAGGGTGCGCGACAGGAACTGCCGGCGGTCGATCTCGCCGCGCAGCAGGCGCCTGCGCCATTGCTCCTGAAGGATCAGCTCGTGCTCTTTCCGTTCAGTCATGGTCGGACGTCCCTCCGCAGCTTGGCTGGCGATCTTAATTGTCCATCGGCGACCAGTTATAGGCGTGGCCGAAGGCTTGGCAATATCACGCTGGCGAGGGCGTCGGCGGACGCCGCAAGAGCCGGTTCGCCGGCTCGCGCCCCGCGACCGGCGCTGCTAGGCTGGATCGTGTTCAAAGCCTCGAGGGGAGCGCGATGCCGCGCAAGGGAGTGTTCGTCTATGCCTGGGACCTGCTGGACGAGGGGGTCGCCACGGTCACCGGCCGGCTCAGGGACGCCGGCGCCGATTCGGTGGCGCTCGCCACCTCCTACCATGCCGGCAAGTTCGTCCGGCCGCATGGCCGGTCGGGCAAGGTCTACTTCCCCGACGACGGCACCATCTATTTCCGCCATCGCCCGGAGCGCTACGGCCGCGTCCAGCCCGTGCCGCATCCCATGCTCGAGGACTTCGACCCGCTGACCGCCCTGGCGGACGAGGCCCCCGATCTCGCCCGGGTCGGCTGGACCGTCTGCTGCCACAACTCGCGGCTCGGCCGCGCCCATCCCGAGCTGATCGCGCAGAACGCCACGGGCGACGGCCTCTTCTACAGCCTCAACCCGGCCCATCCCGACGTTCGCGAGTATGTGGTGACCATGGTCGTCGACCAGGCCGAGCGCTACGGGCTCGATGCCGTCACCCTCGAGACGCCAGGCTGGCTGCCCTACGAGCACGGCTACCACCACGAGTTCGCCCTGGTGCCGCTCGATTCCTGGATCGGCTTCCTGCTCGGCCTCTGCTTCGCGCCGGCGAGCATGGCGGGTGCGAAGGCCGCCGGCATCGACGCCGAGGGCCTGAAGCGCCGCGTGGCCGCGCATATCGAGGCCTGGTGCACGGCCGACATCGCCGCCACGCCGGCGCGGGCGGGCGAGTGGCAGCTCGCCGACGTCGTCACCGACGGCGAGCTCGGCGCCTATCTGCGCTGGCGCTGCCGGGTGGTGGCCGACCTCGTCGCCGAGATCCGCGACCGCCTGCCGAAGGCGACGCAGCTGCGCATCATCCCCTCCGTGCAGCGGCCGAGTGCCCGGAGCTGGTACGAGGGCAGCGATCTCGCCATGCTGTCCGAGGCGTGCGACGCGGTCGAGATCTGCGCCTACGAGCCCTCGGCGGCAGCCGTCGCCGCCGATGCCTTCGACGTGCGCCGGCGCGTCGGCGACGCGGCCCGGCTGCACGCCATCCTCAGGCCGTCCCATCCCGATCTCGGCGGCGGTGCCGAGACTGCTGCTGCGGCCCGCGCCCTGCGGCAGGCCGGGTTCGAGGGCCTCGCCTTCTACAATTACGGTCACTGGCGGCTCGCCGCGCTTGAACATGTCAGGGCGGCCTTCGCCGTCTGGGAGGAGGAGCTTTGAACCGTTACGCTGGACGAACCGTGCTGATCACCGGCAGCGGGCGCGGCATCGGCCGCGCGACGGCGCTCAGGCTCGCCAGGGAAGGGGCGGCCGTCGCGGTGCTCGATATCGACAGCGAGCCGGCGCACGAAGTGGCCCGGATGATCGCCGAGATGGGGCGGACCGCCGTGGCGCTGGTCGGCGACATCGCCGATGACGACGCCGGCGAGCGGCATGTCAGGGCCGCCGAGAAGGCGCTCGGGCCGCTCGACGTCCTGGTCAACAACGCCGCCCGGGCGGGCCGCGGCACCCTCGAGGCGACCGAGCCGGACGGCTGGGACGCCGAGTTCGCCGTCACGCTGCGTGCTGCCTACAATTTCTGCCGGGCGGTCCTGCCCGGCATGGCGGAGCGCGGTCGCGGCGCCATCGTCAGCGTCGCCTCGGTTAATGCGCTGAGCGCCCTCGCCAATCCCGCCTACAGCGCCGCCAAGGCCGGCCTTCTCGCGCTGACCCGGCAGATCGCGGTCGAGTACGGCCCGCGCGGGGTGCGCGCCAACGCGGTGAGCCCGGGCACCATCCACACCGACCACCCGAGCTGGCAGGCACGGGTCGCGCGCGATCCCGACGTCTTCGAGAAGCTGGCGCGCTGGTATCCGGTCGGCCGGGTCGGCAAGCCGGACGACATCGCCGCGGCCATCGCCTATCTCGCCGCCGACGAGGCCGGCTTCGTGAATGGCACCAACCTCGTCGTCGACGGCGGGCTGCTCGCCGGCTCGGCGCAGATGATCGAGGTGCTGACCACCGGCGCCGACTGACCACCGGCAGCGACATGCTGCACTTGTGGTTTCGTTGACACACCTCTGGGCCGACCCTATCTGACAGGCTGCAATGGCCGTGCGGGGCTGCCGTTCCGCACGGCTGAAACCATGAGGCCACATACCGTGATGCTCGGCGCCATCGCCCGAAAGCTCTTCGGCACGACCAACGATCGCCTGGTCAAGACCGCCCGCAAGACAGTCGACGAGATCAATGGCCTGGAGCCGTCCTTCGCCGCTCTGGACGATGCGGCGATCAGGGCCAAGACGGACGAGTTCCGCAGCCGGCTGGCCGCCGGCGAGGAGCTCGACGCGCTCCTCCCCGAAGCCTTCGCCACGGTGCGCGAGGCGGCCAAGCGCACGCTCGGCCAGCGGCATTTCGACGTGCAGCTCCTAGGCGGCATCTTCCTGCACCAGGGTTCGATCGCCGAAATGAAGACGGGCGAGGGCAAGACCCTCGTCTCGACCCTCGCGGCATACCTGAATGCGCTGCCCGGCAAGGGCGTGCATCTGGTTACCGTCAATGACTACCTGGCCCGGCGCGACAGCCGCTGGATGGGCCAGATCTACGAGTTCCTCGGCCTGACCGTCGGCTGCATCGTGCCCGGCATCGGCGAGGCCGACCGGCGCGCCGCCTATGCGGCGGACATCACCTACGGCACCAACAACGAGTTCGGCTTCGACTATCTCCGCGACAACATGAAGCTGACGCTCGAGACGATGGTCCAGCGGGCGCACCACTTCGCCATTGTCGACGAGGTCGATTCGATCCTGGTCGACGAGGCGCGTACGCCGCTCATCATCTCCGGCCCGGCCGAAGGCGGCTCCGAGCTCTATGTCGCCATCAACCAGCTCATCCCGGCGCTCGGCCCCGACGACTTCGAGCAGGACGAGAAGCAGCGCACGGTGACGCTGACCGAGGCCGGCACCGAGCGCATGCACCAGGTGCTGACCGAGGCCGGCCTGCTCAAGGATGGCGATCTCTACGACCCGCAGAACATCACCCTCGTCCACCACGTCCAGGAGGCGCTCCGGGCGCACAAGATCTTCACCCGGGACGTCGACTACCTGGTCAAGGACGACAAGGTCATCATCGTCGACGAGTTCACCGGCCGCATGATGGAGGGCCGGCGCTACTCGGGCGGGCTGCACCAGGCGCTCGAGGCCAAGGAAGGCGTCTCGATCCAGCCGGAGAACCAGACGCTGGCGTCGATCACCTTCCAGAACTACTTCCGCCTCTACGAGAAGCTCGCCGGCATGACCGGCACGGCGGCGACCGAGGCGGCCGAGTTCGCCGAGATCTACAAGCTCGAAGTGATCGAGATCCCGACCCATCGCTCGATGATCCGGGCCGACGAGGACGACGAGGTCTACCGCACCGGCCGCGAGAAGAACGAGGCGATCGTCAAGGAGATCCTGGCATCGCATGCCAAGGGCCAGCCGGTGCTGGTCGGCACCGTCTCGATCGAGAAGTCGGAGGCGCTGGCGACGCTGCTGAAGAAGGAGAAGATCCCCTTCCACGTGCTGAACGCCCGCTATCACGAGCAGGAGGCCTTCATCATCGCCCAGGCCGGCCGGGTCGGCGGGGTGACGATCGCCACCAACATGGCCGGGCGCGGCACCGACATCCAGCTCGGCGGCAATGCCGAGATGCGCATCCAGCAGGAGCTCGGCAATGAGCCCGATCCCGAGCGCGCCGCGGCGATCGAGGCCGAGGTCGCGGCCGAGAGCGAGAAGGTCAAGGCGGCCGGCGGGCTCTACGTGATCGGCACCGAGCGCCACGAGAGCCGGCGCATCGACAACCAGCTGCGCGGCCGGTCCGGCCGCCAGGGCGATCCCGGCCGGTCCAAGTTCTTCCTCTCCCTCGACGACGATCTCATGCGCATCTTCGGCTCGGAGCGCATGGACGGGATGCTGCAGAAGCTCGGCCTCAAGGAGGGCGAGGCGATCATCCATCCCTGGATCAACAAGGCGCTCGAGAAGGCGCAGCAGAAGGTCGAGGCGCGCAACTTCGAGATCCGCAAGAACCTCCTGAAGTTCGACGACGTCATGAACGACCAGCGCAAGGTCGTCTACGAGCAGCGGCTCGAACTGATGCAGTCCGAGGACGTCTCGGAGACCATCGTCGACATGCGCCACGAGGTGCTCGACGACCTGGTCGCGAGGCACATCCCCGAGAAGTCCTACGCCGAGCAGTGGAACGGCGCCGGCCTCGCCGCCGACGTGAAGCGCGTGCTGGCGGTCGATGCGCCGATCGAGGAGTGGCTGAAGGAGGAGGGCATCGCCGAGACCGAGGTGCGCGAGCGGCTCGATGCCCTGGTCGAGAAGAAGGTCGCCCAGAAGGTCGCGAACTACGGCGAATCGATGATCCGGATGGCCGAGAAGAGCCTGCTCCTGCAGATCCTCGACCATCTCTGGAAGGAGCATCTGCTGCAGCTCGACCATCTGCGGCAGGGCATCCATCTGCGCGGCTACGGCCAGCGCGATCCCCTGAACGAGTACAAGCGCGAGGCCTTCGCCCTCTTCGAGACCATGCTCGGCCGGTTGCGCGAGACGGTCACCCAGGTGCTGGCGCATCTCGAGATCCGCATGCAGGCGCCGGCCGGCGAGGCTCAGCCAGGTGCCCAGGGTGCCGGGGCTGCGGCACCGCCGCCGGTCGGTGGTGCGACGCGCCAGGTGGCGCAGCAGCCGGCCCGGCCCGATGGCGGCGACGGCGAGGTCGCCACGGTCGAGCGGCCGCAGACCGCCCTGGCGGAAGGCGACTGGGGCAAGGTGCCGCGCAACGCCCCCTGCCCCTGCGGTTCCGGCAAGAAGTTCAAGCAGTGCCACGGCCAGATCGCCTGACCCGCCGCGGCCCCGCGCGACGCGGGGCCGGCCCGACCCCGGCTCAGTAGAGCGGTGCGTCCTTCGGGATGACGGCGCCGCGGTGGCGCACGACCCGGGCCGCGAGCCGCGACCCCGCATCCACCGCCTGCGGCACGGGTGCTCCGCGCAGCCGGGCGGCGAGGTAGGCGGCATTGAAGCTGTCGCCGGCGCCGGTGGTATCGACCGGATCGGCGACGCGCACCGGCAGCGACTCGAAGCTTTCGCCATCGGCGCGGAAGTGGATCGGCCCCTCCCCGTCCTTGACGATCACTTCCTCGGCATCCAGTGCATGCAGCCGGTCGAGGGTTGCCGCGGGCTCCGGATCGCCGAAGAGGGTCTGCTCGTCGCTGAAGCTCGGCAGCACGATCGAGGCGAGGCCGGCTGCCCGGGTCATCACGTCGCGCGCCTCGTCCAGGTCCGGCCAGAGCCGCGGCCGGAAATTGGGGTCGAAGGCAACCTGCCGGCCGCCATCCCGCAGGGCGACGAGGCGCCCCAAGAGCCGGTCGCGATCCTCCGCCGGCAGGATGGCGAGGCTGATGCCCGAGAAATAGACGAGGTCGTAATTGCCGAGCCGCTCGAGGCGCGCACTGCCCTCGCTGCCGGCGAAGACCGAGCGGGCGGCCGCCTCGCTCCGCCAGTAGGCGAAGCTGCGCTCGCCACTGGCGTCCGTGCGGATGGCGTAGAGGCCGGGCAGGCGGCCCGGCAGCCGGGCGACCTCGCTGGTGTCGACGCCCTCCGCCTGCCAGCCGGCCATGAGCTCGTCGCTGTAGACGTCGTCGCCGAGGCCGGTGACATAGGCGACGCGGGCCTCGTCCGGGGCGAGCTCGCGGCGGAGATAGACGGCGGTGTTCAGCGTGTCGCCGCCGAAGCCGCGCCGCATCAGGCCCTCGCCGGCCTCGCTGAGCTCGATCATGCATTCGCCGACACTGGCGATGGTCTTCACCGTGGCCCTCCCTCGAAGCCCTTGAGGCATGCCCGAGGACGGGGCCGCCGGCAAGAGTGGAGGCAGCCCGCCCGGGCGCCTGACGCCGCACCCTGCGGCCGGGGCTTGCGCGCGGGCGCCCGGAATGATCTTACTGGGCGTGACTGGCCGGCTGACTGGCCAGGCCGCTCCCCACCGCATCGGTTGTCGCCATGACCTTCCTCCACTTCCTGCTCCTCGCCGCCATGTTCGCCACGCTCGCCGTCCTGGTCGTCGGCGTGACCGGCTTTCTCAGGGGCGGGGCCTTCAACGAGAAATACGGCAACAGGCTGATGCGTGCCCGGGTCGGGCTGCAGTTCGTGGCGCTGGCGATCCTGGCCATCCTGTTCCTCGCACATTGACGTTCGGAACACCCACCTCAGCCGGAACCGGCACATGGTCACCCTGACGAAGATCTACACGCGCGGCGGCGACCGCGGACAGACCTCGCTCGGCGACGGTGTCCGGATCGCCAAGCACGACCTGCGCGTCGAGGCCTACGGTACCGTCGACGAGGTCAACGCCACGGTCGGGCTGGTGCGCCTGCACACCGGCGGCGACGCCGAGGCGGACGCGATGCTGCGCCGGATCCAGAACGATCTCTTCGACCTCGGCGCCGATCTCTGCCGGCCCGGCGCGGATGCCGCCGACCCCTCGACGCTGCGCATCCAGGAGAGCCAGGTGCTGCGGCTCGAGCAGGAGATCGACGCGCTGAACGCCGCACTCGCACCGCTCACCTCGTTCGTCCTGCCGGGCGGCACGCCGGCCGCCGCCCAGCTGCACCTCGCCCGCACGGTCTGCCGCCGGGCCGAGCGGCTGGTGAGCGCCCTCCTCGAGCGGGAGCCGGTCAACGCCCTGGCGCTGCGCTACCTGAACCGGCTGTCGGACCATTTCTTCGTGCTGTCCCGGCACCTCAACGATGGTGGCCGGCTGGATGTGCTCTGGCAGCCAGGGGCGAACCGTTGACCGCCTCCGCGCGTGGGGTGTTGGTGCCGGCGAGGTGTTGGTTCGTTGACAAGGCGGTGACCGGGGCATATCTGTCCCTATTGCAGCGCACAATAAACGGGCCGCGCGATCTGGAATTGCGCGATCGCTGAGCAAAAGGTTGCGGACATGAAGGTGCTCGTGCCCGTCAAGCGGGTTGTCGACTACAACGTCAAGATTCGGGTCAAGTCGGACCAGAGCGGGGTCGAGACGGCCAACGTCAAGATGTCGATGAATCCGTTCGACGAGATCGCCAACGAGGAGGCGATCCGCCTGCGCGAGAAGGGTGTCGCCGAGGAAGTGGTGGCGGTCTCGCTGGGCGAGCAGAAGTGCCAGGAGACCCTGCGCACGGCCCTCGCCATGGGTGCCGACCGGGCGATCCACGTGCCGACCGAAGAGGCGCTCCAGCCTCTGGCGGTCGCCAAGTGCCTGAAGGTGATCGCCGAGCGCGAGGCGCCGGGGCTCATCCTGCTGGGTAAGCAGGCGATCGACGACGACAGCAACCAGACCGGCCAGATGCTCGCGGCACTCCTCGGCTGGGCCCAGGCGACCTTCGTCTCGAAGCTCGAGATCAAGGACGGTGTCGCCATCTGCGGCCGCGAGGTGGACGAGGGCATCGAGACCATCGAGGTCAAGCTGCCGGCGATCATCACGGTGGACCTACGGCTGAACGAGCCGCGCTATGCGTCCCTGCCCAATATCATGAAGGCGAAGAAGAAGCCGATCGACACGCTCACCGCCGAGGAGCTCGGCGTCGATGTCGCCCCCCGGCTCGTCTACACGAAGTTCGAGGAGCCGCCGAAGCGCCAGGCCGGTGTCCGGGTCACCGACGTCGCCGAGCTCGTGACGAAGCTGAAGACCGAGGCGGGAGTTATCTGATGGCCGTCCTGATCCTGGCCCAGCACGACAACCAGACCCTCGATCCGGCAGTGCTGCACGCCGTGACCGCCGCTGGTGCCCTGCCCGGCCCCATGCACGTGCTGGTTGCCGGCGCCGAGTGCGGTGCGGTGGCCGAGGCCGCGGCCAAGGTCGCCGGCATCGAGAAGGTGATCCGGGTCGAGCACGGCGCCTATGCCAACCCGGTGGCCGAGGACCTGACGCCGCTCGTCGTCGCCATGGCGGCGGACTACGACTACGTCATCGCCGCCTCGACGACCTTCAGCCGCAATCTCCTGCCGCGCGTGGCGGCCCTGCTCGACACGGCCCAGCTCAGCGACATCGTCGAGGTCGTCTCGCCCTCGACCTTCCGCCGCTACGTCTATGCAGGCAACGCGCTCACCACGGTCGAGAGCAAGGACGCAAAGCGCGTCATCACCGTGCGCACCACGACGTTCGACGCGGCCCCGGCCGAGGGCGGCAGCGCGGAGATCGCCACCGTCGCCGCGGTCGACCCCGCCGGCCTCGCCCGCTTCGTCGGCCGCGAGGTGCAGTCGAGTGCGCGGCCCGACCTCACCTCCGCCCGGGTCGTCGTCTCGGGCGGCCGCGGCATCGGCTCGGCCGAGAACTTCAACATCGTCGAGGCGCTGGCGGATGCGCTGGGCGCCGCCGTCGGCGCCAGCCGCGCCGCGGTCGACGCCGGCTACGCCCCGAACGACTGGCAGGTCGGCCAGACCGGCAAGATCGTGGCGCCGGATCTCTACATCGCCGTCGGCATCTCCGGTGCGATCCAGCATCTCGCCGGGATGAAGGACAGCAAGGTCATCGTCGCCATCAACAAGGACGAGGAAGCGCCGATCTTCCAGGTCGCGGACTACGCGATCGTCGGCGACCTCTTCAAGCTCGTGCCAGAGCTCACCGAGGCGCTGCAGCAGGCCAAGGGTTGAGCGGCATCGCCCCAGGAGCGTCTGAATGAACGTCTACACCGAGAAAGACTACCCGCCTCTTCCCGAGGTCCAGCGGATCGGCGTGATCGGCGCCGGCCAGATGGGCGGCGGCATCGCCCAGGTCGCGGCGGCGGCGGGGCTCGACGTGGTGCTCATGGATGTCCGCGGCGAGCAGCTCGAGGCGGCCATGTCGCTGATGGGCCGGCTGCTCGACCGGCAGGTGCAGAAGGGCACGATCGAGGCCGCCGACCGGGATTCGGCGCTCACCCGCGTCTCGACCAGCACGGAAGTGGCCGATCTCGGCGATTGCGACCTCGTGGTCGAGGCCGCCACCGAGAACGAGGAGCTGAAGAAGAAGATCTTCAAGGGGCTGGTGCCGCATCTCAAGGCGGATGCGATCGTCGCCTCCAACACCTCGTCGATCTCGATCACCCGCCTCGCCTCGGCCACCGACCGGCCCGAGCGCTTCATCGGCATGCACTTCATGAACCCGGTGCCGGCGATGAAGCTGGTCGAGGTGATCCGCGGCATCGCCACCGCCGAGGACACCTACCGCTCGATCCGCGGCCTGTGCGAGCGGCTGGGCAAGACGCCGGTCACCGCCGAGGACTTCCCGGCCTTCATCGTCAACCGCATCCTCCTGCCGATGATCAACGAGGCGGTCTACACGCTCTACGAGGGTGTCGGCACGGTCGAGAGCATCGACACCGCCATGAAGCTCGGCGCCAATCACCCGATGGGGCCGCTCGAGCTCGCCGACTTCATCGGCCTCGATACCTGCCTCGCCGTCATGCAGGTGCTCTATGACGGGCTCGCCGACAGCAAGTACCGGCCCTGCCCGCTCATGGTGAAATATGTCGAGGCCGGCTGGCTCGGCCGCAAGGTCAAGCGCGGCTTCTACGACTATCGCGGCGAGACGCCCGTCCCGACCCGCTGAGCCTCACCGACCCGCAGAGCCCTCTGCACCGTGGCCCGCATCCGGGCGGACCACGGTGATGAGGCGCCCGTTCAGCCCTTGGGCTGCGGCACCACCCGCATGTAGGGCTTGAGAGCCTTCCAGCCGTCCGGGAACTTGGCCTTGGCGGCCTCGTCGGACACGGCCGGCACGATGATGACGTCCTCGCCCTTGTTCCAGTTGGCCGGCGTCGCCACCTGGTGCTTCGCGGTGAGCTGGAGCGAATCGACGATGCGCAGGATCTCGTCGAAATTGCGGCCGGTGCTCATCGGGTAGGAGAGCACGAGCTTCACCTTCTTGTCCGGCCCCACGACATAGACGTTCCGCACCGTCGCGTTGTCGGCGGCGGTGCGGCCCTTGGCGGTGTCCCCGGCGCCGGCCGGCAGCATGCTGTAGAGCTTCGCCACGGCGAGGTCGTGATCGCCGATCATCGGGTAGTTCGGGGCCGTGCCCATCGTCTCCTCGATGTCCTTCGACCAGCGGACATGGTCGTCGACCGGGTCGACACTGAGGCCGATGATCTTGACGCCGCGCTTCTCGAACTCCGGCTTGATCTTCGCCATGGTGCCGAGCTCGGTGGTGCAGACCGGGGTGAAGTCCTTGGGATGCGAGAAGAGCACGACCCAGCTGTCACCGGCCCACTCGTAGAAATTGATGCGTCCCTCGGTGGTCTCGGCGGTGAAGTCCGGTGCCGTGGCACCGATTGCGAGTGTCATGAAGCTTCTCCCTAGTTCTCGACGATGGCGGCCCGTGGCCGACATTCCTTGCCTGGCCAGCAGGCCCGGAGCGACCGTGCCTTGGCGTCGGCCGGCTCACGACTAAGATGGGGCGCATCGTCAAACGAATAAAGGGCGCATCGCCAATGCCGAAGCGGATCGTCACCCTGACCCTCAATCCCGCGGTCGACGCCTCCTGCGCCACGGAGGAGGTGCGCCCGATCAACAAGCTGCGGACGACGAACGACCGGCTCGATCCCGGCGGCGGCGGCATCAACGTGTCCCGGGTCGTCAACGAGCTCGGCGGCGAGAGCTTCGCGGTCTATGCGGCCGGCGGCCGATCGGGCGACGTGCTCGACGAGCTGGTGCGCGATGCCGGCGTCATGGCGCACCGCATTTCCACCGCCGAGCCGACCCGGGTGAGCCACGTGGTCTTCGAGAAGAGCTCGGGCCAGGAGTACCGCTTCACGCCGGAGGGCCCGAAGATCGCCATTGGCGAATGGCAGGCCGCCCTCGACTTCCTCGAGCTGCTCGACTTCGACTATCTCGTGGCCAGCGGCAGCCTGCCGCGCGGCGTGCCCGTCGATTTTTATGGCCGCCTCGCCGTGGCGGTGAAGCGGCGCGGCAGCCGGCTCGTCGTCGATACCTCGGGGCCGGCGCTCGCCGCCGCCCTCGAGGCCGGCGTGCATCTGGTCAAGCCGAGCCGGGGCGAGTTCGCGCGGCTGCTGGAGCGAGACCTTTCCGACCCGGCCGAGCTGGCCGCGGCGGCGACCCGGCTCGTCGAGTCCGGCGGCACCGAGCTTCTGGCCGTGACCATGGGCCACGAGGGAGCACTCCTCGCCACGCGGGAGGGCATCTGGCGCCTCGGCACCCCCAAGGTGCAGGCGAAGAGTGCCGTCGGCGCCGGCGACAGCTTCGTCGCCGGCATGACCTGGGGCCTCGCCAGCGGGGAGCCCGCCGAGCGCGCCTTCGCCCTCGGCGTCGCCGCCGGCACCGCTACCGTCCTCACCCCCGGCACCGAGCTCTGCCATCTCGTCGACGTGCAGCGCTTCTTTGCGGATCTTCAGCCCGTCAGGGCTTGACGCCAGCCATCCATACGCCACTTACCATCCACACGGATGGAATATGGATGGTTCTAGGATGGCCGACACACCCGCCGACCGCTCGCCCCGGACGACCGACAGCGAGAAGATCACGCTCAATCTCGGCTATGTCGATCTCGGGCGAGTGGACCTCCTCGTGCAGGAGGGCTTCTACTCCAACCGCAGCGACTTCATCCGCACGGCCATCCGCAACCAGCTCGACCGGCACGCGGAGGTGGTCGACCGGTCGGTCGGCCGCCAGGGGCTCGACCTCGGCCTCAGGCGTTACAGCCGCGCCGATCTCGAGGCCATGCGGGCCGCCGGCGAGATGCTCCACATCAACGTGCTCGGGCTCGCCAGCATCGCCAGCGACGTGACCCCCGAGCTGGCCCGCGCGACCATCGCCTCCGTCACCGTGCTGGGTGCCCTCAACGCCACCCCGGCGGTCAAGGCGGCCCTCCAGGACCGCATGCACTGACCCCACCTCCTTCTTTGGATACCCGGAACATGAACATGATCGACTCCGGCCGCATGGCCGAAGCCACCCGGCTGACGCGCGCCGGCCGCCTGGCCGAGGCAACGGCCCTGCTGCGCGGCGGGTTCGGCGGTGACCTCACCACCAACGGCACCGCCGCCGGGCCGCCGGTGGACGGCTGGCAGGGTCCGACCCTGGACCTCCAGGCCGAGCC
The DNA here is from genome assembly GCA_030431615.1 of Alphaproteobacteria bacterium. Taxonomy (GTDB): domain Bacteria; phylum Pseudomonadota; class Alphaproteobacteria; order Geminicoccales; family Geminicoccaceae; genus SLRI01. Next base: position 3,306 of record JAUIID010000107.1, on the reverse strand, counting down.
GCTGGCCGAAACCGCCACGGGCGGGGAGCAATGGCTGACCCGCAGCTTCGCCAACCCCTTCGGCCGGCGCGACTACCGGCTTTTCGTTCCGGCCGCAGCCGAGAACGGAAACGAGAAGCGGCCGCTGCTCGTCATGCTGCACGGCTGCACGCAGAGCCCGGACGACTTCGCCGCCGGCACGGCCATGAACCGCCTCGCCGTCGAGGCCGGCTGCATCGTCGCCTGGCCCGGCCAGTGCCAGTCCGCGAACATGCAGCGCTGCTGGAACTGGTTCCAGCCGAACGACCAGGAGCGCGCCCGGGGCGAGCCCTCGATCATCGCCGGCATCACCCGGGAAGTGATGCGCGACCATGCCGTCGATCCTGAGCGGGTCTACGTCGCCGGGCTCTCGGCCGGTGGTGCCGAGGCCGCCGTGCTAGCCGCCACCTATCCCGAGCTTTACGCTGCCTTCGGCGTCCATTCCGGCCTCGCCTACGGGGCGGCGCGCGACGTCCCATCCGCCTTCCAGGCGATGCGTGAGCCGGCACCCGGCTGGCCGGTAACCTCCGGCGGCCGGAAGATGCCGGTCATCGTCGTCCACGGCGACCGCGATGCCACGGTGCATCCGGGCAACGGGCAGGCGGTGATCCGCCAGGCGGTCGGCACACTCGAGACCACGGTCGAGCGCGGTGCCGTGCCGAACGGCCACGCCTGGACCCGCACCCGGCACCTGGATCCTGCAGGCGAAACCCTCGCCGAGCACTGGCAGGTGCACGGCCTCGGCCATGCCTGGTCCGGCGGCGATGCGTCCGGCAGCTACACCGATCCGCGCGGCCCTGACGCCAGCCGCGCCATGCTCGACTTCTTCCTCCGCCAGCGGAACACGCCCGCCGCTGCCGGTTGACGAGCGCGTGGCCGGCGTGCGAGCGCAGGCCGGCCACGTTCTTTCGAGGAAGCCCGCCATGTCCGCCAGCCCGTCCCGTCCCGGTGGCCGCAACCGCGCCGCCGACCAGCTCGCCCGGCGCCTCGCCGAGGCGGGCTGCCGCTTCGCCTTCGGCATTCCGGGCGGCGAGATCCTGACCCTGATCGACGCGCTGGCGGGTGCTGGCATCACCTTCGTCACCACCAAGCACGAGACGGCGGCGGGCTTCATGGCGGAAGCCGTCTGGCAGCGCACCGGCACGCCGCCCGTGCTGGTCGCGACGGTCGGGCCCGGCATCAGCAACGCCGTCAACGTCGTCGCCAATGCGCGGCTCGACCGGGTGCCGCTGATCGTCCTTGTCGGTGCCGTCGATGCGGACGAGCAGCTCGCCTACAACCACCAGATCATCGATCACAAGAAGCTCCTGGAGCCGGCCATCAAGGGCGCCTTCACGCTCACCGCGACCGCCGCCGACCTCATCACCGAGCGGGCCCTGGCGCTGGCCGGCGACCCGCGGCCCGGCCCGGTGCTCATCGACGTGCCGATCTCGGTGGCGGACGCGCCGGCGGCCACGACCACGCCCATCCGCCGCGCTCCCTCCGCACCCGTGGCCCCGGCCGCCGGCCCGGCGCTCGACGAGGCCCGCACCTGGCTCGCCGAGGCAAAGCGGCCGCTGGTCATCGCCGGCTTCGACGCCGTCCAGCACGATGCAGGGGCGGCCCTCGCCCGTTTCGCCGAAGCCCAGCGCGCCCCCGTCATCCAGACCTACAAGGCCAAGGGCCTGCTGCCCGAGGACCACGCTTTCGCCCTCGCCGCCGCTGCCCTCTCACCCGTGGCCGACCGCCAGCTCAAGGCGGAGATCGAAGAGGCCGACCTCGTCGTGCTCGCCGGCTATGACGCGATCGAGATGCGCCGCGACTGGCAGCATCCCTGGGACACCGCGAAGAAGCGCGTGATCGCCTTCGATGCAGTCGCCAACGACCACTATCTGCACCAGGCGGGGATCGGCTTCATCTGCGATATCGGCGCCGGGCTCGACGCCCTGGGTGGCGACGTGCAGAGCGCCTCGACCTGGACCGAGGCGGCGGTGGCAACAGCGCGAGACCAGGTGCTCGCCCCCTTCCGCAGCGACGAGGAATGGGGCCCCGCCGCGATCTGCGAGGTCGCCCGGCGGGTGCTGCCGCGCGACACGGTGGCGGCCGCCGATGTCGGCGCCCACCGCATCCTGTTCAGCCAGGTCTGGCCGGCCTATGCGCCGCGCACCTTGCTGCAATCGAACGGGCTCTGCACCATGGGCTGCGGCCTGCCGCTCGCCATCGGCGCCAGGCTCGCCGAGCCCGACCGGCCGGTCGTCGTGCTCACCGGCGACGGCGGCCTGCTCATGGTGCTGGGCGAGCTCGCCACTGCCGTCGAGCAGGGCCTCCCCATCATCGTCATGTGCTTCGTCGACCATTCACTGGCCCTGATCGAGGTCAAGCAACGCGAGCGCCAGCTCACCCAGCGCGGCGTCGCCGTCGGCGCCTTCGACGCCGTCCAGCTCGCTGCCGGCCTCGGCGGCCACGGCGTGGTGGCCGCCGACCGCGCAAGCCTGGCGGCAGCCCTCGAAGCGGCGCTCACCGCCGACCGCTTCACCCTCATCGCCTGCCCGATCGCCCCCGACGCCTATGACGGGCGCATCTGAAGAGGGCGAGTGCTTGTTCGCGCAGTCACCTTGAAGCGCTGCATGCCGAGAAAGGGGGACAGGACAAATCAGCCCTGCATGGCGGCTTGCCGACGCGCCGCCTCCCGCCGTCAGAGACTCAGCTCGCTGTGCGAGCCGAGGCGGACGAGCTGAAGGGACTGCGGGTTCGGCTTCCGATAGATCAGAACGAGGTCGGGCTTGATGTGGCAGTCGCGATGGTCCTGCCAGTCGCCGGCGAGCGCGTGGTCCCGATAGTTCAGGGGCAGCACGGCATCCTGAGCAAGCAGTGAGACGACCGCCAGCAGGTCCCGATCCAGACTGAGTCGATGGCGGCCCCTGGCCTCTCGTTTGTAGTCACGCTTGAAGCGTGTGGTTCGCTCAATCTTCCGCATGCAAGTCGGCGAGCAGATCGTCGAGGCCCCCGACTTTCCGCGTATCGCCCCGCCGGGCAGCCTGCATGGCGTCGATCGTCTCGGCGTTCGGGACGAGCGGATCGAAGGGGAGCCGCCTTTCGGCAACGGTGCGCACCAACATCATGCGGAAGGCGTCGGAAACGGTCAGGCCGGCGGCAGCGAGGATGGTCGCAGCCTCGTCCTTGATATCAGGGTCGATGCGCGCCCGAACAACGGTATTGGCGGTCATGGGCAAGTCCCTTCGACGACAGTGTTCCTGGGCCACAATGTAGCACACAGGTTGCGAGCTGTCAGAGATGGCGAGGATTGCT
>JAUIID010000106.1 GCA_030431615.1 Alphaproteobacteria bacterium | reverse complement strand
CGCCGCCACGTGCGTCGGCTGCAGCAGGCATGCCCCGGGGGGAACGCCGGAATGAACCCGGATCGGCGCGCAGTTGAGGCACATGGCTCCTGCCTCCAGCTCGGGCCCGGTCAGGTGCCGGGCCGAGAGGGTCACACGACCGTGGCACGATCGCGACCGAAGAACCGAGAGGCCGAAGACGGGCCGTTGGAACGGCCTCTACTTTATGGCGCGGTCAGCAAGACACCCATGCACCGTAGCTGTCAACCTCAATCAAAAAGTTCTCAATGTGCCAGTTTATACATTCTATGGTTGATGACCGGCCGGCAGCACTTTTTTTCGGCCGTTCAGACCTTCTTAAAGGTTCGCCGGTAGTCTCTCCTCTCGTGGGGCGCGGACTATTGGTCTTCCGGATCGACAGCTCGCGGCTCACTGTCCTCCCTGACGTTGTGATGCCTCCCTACAGACTGGGCCACCGCTTCGGCGGTGGCCCGTTTTTCTCAGGGCGGTGCATGACGGCGGGGCGGGCGTGGCGGCCGGCGTCGAGGGGGTGGCTCAGGCCTGTTCGGTCGGGCTCGTCGTGATCAGGATCTCGAGGTCGTTGAAGTCGTTGTCGCTGGCGACGCTGCGGTCCTGGTCCTCGAATACGACGAGGGTGCTGCCGTCGTCGTTAGCGGTGGTACGGGCCTGCTCCTGGCCGTCGCCGAGGTCGGTCGAGAGGAAGACCTTGGCGTCGATGGCGCTGGCGGTGCCGCTCGCGTCGGTCCGGACGAGCCCGATCTCCGTTCCCGGGTCGAGGAGGTCGGCGAGGTCGAGGCCGCTGCCGGTTTGGGTATTGTGCAGGGCGAAGCTGCCGTCCAGGTCGGTAAGCGGGTGGTCCTGGACGAGGAAGAAGCCGTAGCGGTCGCCGAGCTCGATCGTGTCGAGCGCGATCCGGCTGCCGACGTCCGCCGCTTTCGATGACGGGATCAGGATCTCGACCTCGCCGATGGTGTCGTCGCCCATGATCTCGAAAATGCCGAGCGCGTTGTCGTAGGCGGCGTATTTGCCGACCAGCTCGATCGACGCATGCGCGTCGGCGTGCGAGCTGGCGGTGAAGAGGCCCGGGGCGGCGGGGGCGTAGATGAAGCTGGAAGCGGTGAAGATGTTGTTGCTGGGGTCCACGAACGTGAACGAGTCCGGCGCGCTGTCGCCGAGGATGGTCACCGTGATCGGGTCGTTGCCCAAAAACCGCATGTTCGGCTGGAGCTCGTCCAGGCTCGTGTAGCCGTAGGCGCTGACGTCGATGCGATCACCTTCGGCCGGGTTGAAATCGACGACCTTGTTGACGCCGGTGCCGACCCCGAAGACATCGGCGCCGGCGCCGCCGGTCAGGATGGCACCGCCGCTGCCGGTCAGGCTGTCGGCGAAGGCGGAGCCGATGAGGTTGGCGACCGCAGGGGTGGTGAAGGCATAGACGTCGCCGGCGGCCCAGCCCCCGCTCTGCGGACCGGTGCTGCCGAGGTCGGCCACCACGCCGGCGGGCGAGCCGGAATAGTCGACCGTGATCCCGGCCGCATGGCTCGTCAGATGGTCGGCCGCGGCGTTGGGCACGAAGACGTCAGAGAGCGCCACGGTCTGGCCGCCGACGACGACGCTGGCGCTGGCCGCACCCGTGAGATTGCTCTCGGCCGCCGCATTGGCCGTGGCATAGAAGGTGTTGTTTGCCGTCGGCACGCCAACGACGCTTTCGAAATTGGCGATGGTCATGCCGGTCGTGCCGACGCCGGTGACGGTCTGGTGCACGAGGTCGACGATGACGGCGGAGTCGTAGCTGGAGGTGGAGGCGTAGGCGGTGAGCACCAGGGTGTCGTTGCCGCCGCCGCCATCCAGGTGATCGTTGCCGCCCTGGCCGTCGATGACGTTGTCGCTCGCATCGCCGGTGATGGTGTCGTCCTGCGCGGTGCCGGTGACGTTCTCGATATGGGCGATTTTGTAGTTGGGCTTCTCCGCCGTGCCGATGCCGTCGAAGGCTCTGCCCGCCGGGAGGTCGACGGTGACCGGCAGGGTCGAGTACCGGAAGGAGAGCGTGTCGGTGCCGGTGCCGCCGTCGACATCCGCGAGGCTCATGCCGGTGACGATGAGGTCGTCGCCGTCGCCGCCATAAAGCTGGTCGGCTTCCAGCAGGGCACTCTGCTGGATCGGGAAGAAGCCGTAGAGGTCGTCGTCGCCGGCGTCGCCATAGATGACGTCCGGCCCCGCGCCGCCATAGAGGAGGTCGTCGCCGGCGAAGCCGCGGATCAGGCTGCGGCCGGTGGCGGCGTAGAGGGCGTCCGGCTGCCAGTCCTCCGGCAGGACGGCCTGGCTGTTGACGGTGAGGTAGTCGCCATAGACCGAGCCGGCGGCGACCAGCGGCGAGCCGTCGTCCGGGTTCACCACGGTCATCGGGCCGAAGGCGCCGAAGACCTGCAGGGTGGTGCCGCTCTTGGTCGCCGCCGACAGCACGCCCTCGGCGCTGAGGGCGGTGATCGAGGACAGGTTGACGATCCCGCCCGGCGTGATCTGCACGCTGGTGGAAAGCACCGAATCGATGATCTGCTTCACCTCGGTTTCGGTGTCCGGGTCGGGCTGGTCGTTGGTGATGCCGAGGGCGGGCAGGTAGCTCGTGGTATCGAGGAAGACCTCGGCGAAGAGGTCGCCCGAGGTGCCGTCCGTGTAGGCGATGCCCCAGCCCTCCTGTCCGGAGGCCGAGTTGGCGAAATAGGTGGGCGTGGCATTCAGGGTCAGGCCGGTTTCGATCGGCAGGAAGAGCGCGTCCTCGCTCGGGTCGAAGTCGGTGACGACGAGCACGTCCTCCTTCGACTTCGGCTTCGGCGTGTTCAGGAGGTCCTCGATGAAGGTCTCGAGCAGGACGCCGAGGCCGTCGCCGATTCCGGTGAGCACGAGGCCGCCGACCAGCTTGCCGAGGGCCTCCTCGAGGGCCTCCTTGCTGGCGACCTCGAGGATCACCTTGACCTCGTCGAGGGCGGTCGTGCCGAGGTCGGTCGAGACGTACTGGCTCCAGAACGAGGTGCCGGTCGAGCTGCCTTGCGTGTAGTTCAGGATGAAGGCGTCGGCGCCGGGGCCGCCGGTGAGCTGGTCGAGATAGCCCTCGCCGCGCGGCCCGCCGTCGAGGAAGTCGCTGCCGGCGCCGCCGTCGAGCGTGTCGGGGCCCTGCTGGCCGAAGAGCCGGTCGTCGCCGCCGTCGCCGGAGATCGTGTCGTCGCCGTCGCCGCCGAAGATCTGGTCGTCGCCCGGGGCGGCGGCCGGGACGTCCAGCGTCAGGATGCCGGCGGGCGAGATCGAGCCGTCGTCCCAGCTGTCGCCGTGCAGCGTGTCGTTGTCGAGGCCGCCGGTGATCGTGTCGTCGCCGCTGCCGCCATAGGCGGTGACGGCGACGCCCTGGAACTCCTCTGTGCTGGTGACGAAGCTGTCATTGCCCGGGCCGCCGGTGACGACCGGTGCGGTGATGGGGCGAAGGCCCAGGGGGCTGGGGCCGCTGAACGTGATGGAGTCGTCGCCGGCGCCGGTGGCGCCCGTGCCGTTCACGCCGAAGGCGAGCTGGTCCGGGGTGTTCAGGTCCGGCTGGACGTAGACGGTGACCGTGCCGGGCAGGATCCCGTTCGGCGCAAGGGCCAGGATCTCGAATCCCTGGAAGCCGCCGAGTGCGGTGGCATCGAGATCGATCACCAGAACGTCGTTGGGGAATCTGGCGGCGTTGTTGAGGCCGATGTTCCTGAGATTGGCGCTGCCCGATGCGCTCATCCGCTTGCTCCCCCGGCCGGTCCAACGCTGGCACTCGAGCGGAGGATGCCCGAAATTTCGGGCGTGGCAAGAGGGTGGCGGGGCGGCCGGGCGGGCTTGCGTTGGCCAGAGGTTCCGGACCCCCTTTCAGGCGCCGCGGCCCATCCGGCCGGCAGCCGGATGGGCCGGGCCTTGCCCTGGTTGCACGGCAGATGAAGGTGCCCGTCTGGCGGGCGGGCGGTGTCAGGCTGCGGCGCGGGGCGCCTCGTCGATGAAGCCGATGACCTCGACGATGCGGCCGTCGCCGTCGAGGCGGACGACGTCCGAGCCGCGCGCGATCCTGGCACCGCCCTGCGGCGCCAGCGCCCAGGAGAAGCGGACGAAGGGGCCGTGCCCGTCGGGGGTGCCGTCGAGGGCGAAGCTCAGGCCGGGAAACCCGGCGCGCGCGGCCTCGATCATCTCGGCGATGCCGGCATGGCCGGCGCCGCTCATGAGCGGGTCGACATAGGTCGCTTCCGCGGACCAGCCGGCCGCCAGCTGCTCCCTTCTCTTCTCGATATCCGCCTCGTTCCAGACGGCGATGTAGCGATCGGCGATGCGTGTCGGATCGGTCACGTTCGTTCTCCTTGGGATGCGGTTCCATCGAGCGCTCGACGGGGCGCATTGGAGCGAAAGGTCGAAGGCGGAACAATTACGCCGGAGGTAAGGGAAGTTCCACCGTCAGCCGGCCGGTCCGTCAGCCGGCGGGGGGCAGGGCCTGCAGCCGCTCGCCGGTTGCCGCGTCCGCCGGGAAGAACGACTCGATCGCGATCTCGGCGAGCGTGACGTCGACGGGCGTGCCGAAGACGGTGGTCGTGCTGATGAAGGAGAGGCGCCCGGCGGGCGATTCGAGCACGAGCGGCACGGCGATGCCGCCGGGATCGGCGCCGTCGCGCGCCGCCCGGGTGCCGCCGCGCGCGAGCCCGGCGAGCTCGTCGCGCAGCGCCATGAGCCCGGGATCGGCGCAGGCGGCGATCTGCTGGTCGAGGCGCTGCAGGACATGGTGCCGCCAGTCGCCGAGATTGACGATGCGCGGTGCCAGACCGTCCGGGTGGAGCGAGAGGCGGAGCACGTTGACGGGCGGCTGCAGCATGGCCGGCGGGACGCCGACGAGGAGCTTCCCCACGCCGGCATTCGCCGCGACCAGGTGCCAGCCCCGGTCCACGGCGAGGGCCGGGAAGGGATCGTGGCCGGCGAGGATGAGATCGACGGCGCGGCGCGCCGGCGCCAGGGCGCGGTCGTCGAGCTGGCGGACGGGGAAGGCCGGGGCGAAGCCCGCCGCCAGCAGGAGCGCGTTGCGCTCGCGCAAGGGCACGGCGAGCATCTCGGCCAGCAGCTGGATCATCTCGCGGCTCGGGTTCGACCGGCCGGTCTCGAGGAAGCTGATGTGGCGCGACGACACCCCGGCCTCGCAGGCGAGGTCGAGCTGGCTCAGGCGCCGACGCTGGCGCCAGTCGCGCAGCTGCACGCCGAAGGAGGGGGCATTCGCCTGCATGGCGCGAAACCTACCGTCGTGCCGATACGGGCGCCATGACGTTGCAGGTAAGGGGGCGGCCGATGGGGTGAGGGGCGGTGGCGGGCCAGCCCCCTTCTCTGCCAGGACGCGACTCGGGGGCAATGGTGGCCTGAGCCTGTCAGCTCCTGGGATCCACGCTCGACAGGCCGATCGCGCCCGGCGTTCTGGTCGCCGCCCCGTTTTTCATTGTCTTGGCCCTGCTGCACCGAGCGGATTCTGTTAAGCCGGAAGTGACCCGGTGACATTGAAAGGGGAGGAACATATGTCTCAAACCCACGCCTTCGTTGGATGCTATACGGGATATGAGCCGGGGCAGCTTGGTTGGGTCGGCTCGAAGCAGCCCGGAGAAGGCATTCTATCCTTCTCGTTCGACAATGCAGACGGCTCGCTTTCCCCGACCGGGAAGCTGACAAGGCAGGATTCACCGACCTGGCTGGAAGTTCACCCCAACCGGCGCTTTCTGGTCGCTGTACATGATCTTTCCCACCACACGGGCGTGCCGGCCGGCGTGGGATTCGTCACATCGTACGAGGTTCGGCCCGATGGCGGGCTCGAGAAGATCTGTACCCGGCCGAGCGGTGGTCATGGCAATACCTGCGCCTCCTTCGACCGGACCGGGCGTTTTCTGCTTTTGACGCGGTATTGGGAAGGCGGCATCTCGGTGCTGCCGTTCGATCCCGATACCGGCATGCTCGGCGACGTCACCTCGCGTCCGGAGCATACCGGTGCCGGGCCACACAAGCTGCGTCAGGCCTCGCCGCATCCCCACGGTATCCACGGTGACCCGAAGACGGACCTCGTCTACGTGATGGATCTGGGTATCGACAAGGTCTGCCAGTACAGGCTGGACACGGCCACGGGGCAGCTGTCGCCGCATGGTGAGCTGATCCTGTCCCCGGGGTCGGGGCCGCGCGGCATCAATTTCCATCCGTCGCTCCGGGTGGCGTACGTGAACTGCGAGCTCGATGGCACCGTCGTCGTCTGCACCGTTGAAGATGAGAAGGGGCTCCTGCCGATCCAGACCGTGCGCTGCTACCCGGATGACTTCGACGGGCGCGGCCATCCGGAAAATCTCGGCAAGGGCGACTTCTGGGGTGCCGAAGGCTGCCTGTCGGCCGACGGGTCACACTATTACTACATCTGCCGGGTTCACCAGAGCATCGCGGTGTTCACCGTGGAACGTGGCGCTGGCAAACTGTCATTTGCAAGCCGTCATGCGCTGGCTGCAAACTCGAATGCCAGAAATCTCACGCTCGATCCGAGTGGCAGGTTCCTGCTCGTGGCCAGCCAGGACGCCGATTGCGTCGAATGTTTCCGGATCGACCCGGGCACCGGCGCACTCGAGCTCGCGCACACCCAAGACGCTCCCTGTCCGGCCGACGTCGCCATCATCTGACACGTTTGCGCGGCTGTTGGCGGGATGACCGACAGTATCATGTGAACGTCATATATCGGCCGGACCCGGATACGAGCCGGGCGCCAATGGCGCCTGACCTCTTTTGGCCTTCCTCAAGCCTCTCGGCTCACTTTCGGCCTCTCGGGGTTCCTTGCCTTGTCGGAGCCGTCAACGTAGGTTGTCCTCCCCCATCCTCGCCTCCTCGGAGGCACAACTTCAACGGGTTTCGCCTTGACCCGATCCGCCAGGACGCTGCGACCGAGATCATCAACGTCATCAACTGCGGCAGCTAGTGCTACCGCGGCCAACGATGGTATTGGAAGCTTGGAGGACTTCTTCGAGAATGGTGCTGTTGCCCTGCATATAGTCGGACAGAATGGTGCAATTCTCCGTGCAAACAGGGCCGAACTCGATCTTCTGGGCTATCATGCTGACGAATACATCGGTCGGAACATCGCGGATTTCCATGCCGACGGCGAAGTCATCGCGGACATCCTGAGCAGGCTCACCCGCGGCGAGACGCTCAGCAGATACCCCGCTCGTCTGCGCGCCCGCGACGGCACCATCAGACATGTCGAGATCACCTCGAGTGGTCAATTCCACAACGGCGAGTTCGTCAACACGCGATGCTTCACCCTGGATGTCACTGATCTGAAGCGAACGCGGGATGAAGTACGACGCAAGGACGACCTCATCCGGCAGGTGCTGGACGCGTTGCCCGCGGGCGTTTTCATGACCGACCGGGCCGGCGTGATCACCTACCTCAATCGGGCCGCCAGGGATCTGGCCGCGAAGGAACCGGTCATCGGCGTCGATGCCTTCGATGCGGTTTTTCACCTGTTCACGCTCGAGGGACGAAGAATGCCGCTCGAGCAGCGACCCATTTATCGGGTGCTGGCCGAGAACCGGCCGGTATGGGGCAAGGAAGTCCTCGTGCAGCGTCTGGACGGCTCACTTGTTCCCGTGATGCCGTACCCCACGCCGATCCGCGACGAGAGCGGCGCACTGACCGGTGCCGTCAACATGTTCGTCGACATGAGCGAGCGGAGACGCGCGGAGGAGATGATCCGCGTCGCCGTCGAGGCGGCACCCAACGGCATGCTGCTGGTTGACGAAACGGGCCGCATGAGCCTCGTGAACCGGGCGGCCGAGCAGCTCTTCGGCTACGACCGCGGGGAACTGGATGGCGAGCGCATCGAGAAGCTGCTGCCGGCGCGTTTTCGCGCCGCGCACGCCGGCTATCACGAAGCATATGTGAACGCACCGGCGGTGCGGGAAATGGGCGTAGGCCGCGATCTCTTCGCGCTCCGCAAGGACGGGACCGAAGTGCCGGTCGAGATCGGGCTCAGCCCGGTCTCGACGAGCCGCGGGCTGATGGTGCTCGCCGTCATCGTCGATATCAGTCAGCGGCAGCGCGCCGCGGAGCGGGAACGCCTGCTGCTTCGCGAGATGCACCATCGCAGCAGCAATCTGTTCGCCGTCATCGACGTGATCGTGGCGCGGACCGTGACTGGCGATCAGCCCGTCGATCAGGCGCGCGAAACGCTGCAGGCGCGGCTGCGCTCCCTGGCGCGGGCGCACCAGAAGCTGGCGCAGGCGAGCTGGGGCAATTTCGGCCTGCACGAGATCATCGAATCGGAGCTGACGGCCTTCGCCTGTCAGATCGAGGTCGAGGGGCCCCAGGCTTCGGTCGGGCCGATGCAGGTCCGGGACCTCTCGCTCGCCCTGCACGAGCTCACCACCAACGCGACGAAATACGGCGCGCTCTCGGTGCCGCAGGGCAGGATCCGCATCAGCTGGTCCGTCGAGGACGCCGAACGGCGACTGGTGCGCTTTCGCTGGGAGGAGCGCAACGGGCCGGCGGTGGTGGCGCCGACGCGGCTCGGCTTCGGCGGCCTGCTGCTGAGAAGCCTCTTCGCCGAGGCGAGGCCCGATTTCTCACCCGAAGGGCTGAGCTACGAGGTCCTGCTAGCCGTGCAGGACGATCAGGCGGCCGGCACCCCGGGCGACCGCCCTGTCTGACGCATCCTGTGGCACGCGCCGCTCCAGCTTGCCGACCCGGATCACGAGCGCCCGCCCGTCCTGGCCGCTGCGGCAGCCGGGCCGTGCGGCCGTCCGCTCGCCCATGCCGGCCCGCCTCGCCCGTCAAGCCGGCCCCCGGTTCGTTCGTCGCCGCCTGCCGCACAGTCCGCGACGTTTCGGCAGGAGCTGTCGCGAAACATGCGACAGCCCGACCCCTGCTGTCGCGGATTCTGCGACATCCCGGGCGATGCAGGGGGCCGAAGGGCGCCCGGCGATGCGTCCGGGTGGGTCTTCGGGGGACGGGTGCTAGAGTTCGTGATGCCAGAGGGGTGGTCGAGGTCGCTTGGATGGCGGTCATTGTCTGTGCAATGCAGTCTCCTTAGCCGACCCGTTGGTTCTCCTCTTGGCTCAAGGGGCTTGCGTTGGCTAAAGAGTCCTGACCCCTTTTTTGGGCATTTCCGATCTTCCTGGGGTGGGCGATGCGTGCGATAGACCGGACGCACGATGTCTCGTCCGCTGAGCCATCGGGGAGGTGAGAGCCGGTATGCCATGAATCGTCCGCTGGTCATTATCGACGCGCCTTCCAATCTTGGCCTGCGGCCGCTGCGCCCTGGCCATGTGCCGGGGACCTGGCGGGCGCCCGAGGCGCTGCGGGCCGCGGGCCTCGAAGCAGCGCTCCGGCCGTCGCGCGTGGTGGCGCTTGCCCATCCCGCCTACGAGCCCGGGCCGGAAGCGGGCACCCGGATGCGCAACGGGCACCGCATCAGGGCGTTCAACCTGGAGCTGGCGGACAGGGTGGCGGAGACGATCGACGGCGGCGGGTTTCCAGTGGTCGTCGGCGGCGACTGCTCGATCCTAGTCGGTGCGCTCGCGGGTGCGAGGCGGCATTCGGCGCTGTCGCTCGTCCATGTGGACGGGCACAGCGACTTCCGGCATCCGGGCAACTACGACCCGTCCGCCATGCCCGGCGCGGTCGGCGGCATGGACCTGGCCCTTGCGACCGGGCGCGGCGAGGCGCTGTTGACCGAGTGGCCGGACGTGCCGGTGCCGCTCGTGCCGGACGCGCAGGTGGTCCAGATCGGCGAGCGCGAGGCGCGCGACCGCGACTACGCGTTTCCGGATATCCGGGAAACCGCCATCACCCGGATCGAGGTCTTCGAGGCTCAGGAGGCCGGCGGTATTCTCGCCGCGACACGAAGGGTTCTGGACCGGACGGGCTGGCCGTTCTGGGTCCATTTCGACGTCGACGTCCTCGATGCGGCGCTCATGCCGGCCGTGGACTCGCCCGGCAGCCCGGGGATCGAGACCGAAATCCTCAGGGCACTGCTGGCCGGGCTCGTGCAGGACGTGCGCTGCGCCGGGCTCACCGTCACGATCTTCGACCCGGACCTCGACCCAGAAGGCACACACGCCGCGTTCCTGGTGGCGTTGCTGCGGGATGTCTTGGGGTGGTAGGGAGCTGCACCGGGGCTGGCTGTATGACAGTCTTCAAGTGTTGTATCCGCCCCGCATAACCGCTTGTGACGGCTAAATAGTACTGACCCTCTTAGCCTCGAGCCGTATCATTCGTACCTGCCCTGCCTCCTCAAGGCAGGGTGGCACTCCACAATCTTTCAGAGAAGAAGCTTAGCGCTACACGGTTGCTTGGTCCGGTGGCACGCCGCCGATGGGCGCGGGCGTGAACTAGCTCGTAGAGGTCATCCCCCACCTTGACCAACTGGTATGATCTGTCGCATAGCTGCCTCGACAGGGACAGACGGGCCGTGATCCGTCCGTAAAGAGGAGGCTTTGATGGTGGCGAGTTCCGTGATGCGGCGGGTCGGAATGGCGAGTGCGCTGGCGTTGTTCGCCGGGGGACTGCTGGCGGGTGAAACGCAGGCCGAGACGGTCCTGCAGGTGTCGGCGACACAGCCGGAATACATGGCGCAGAACCGGGCGATCTGGGACCTCTACGAGGAGGAGAACCCGGATGTCGTGATCGAGCTTTTTGCCATCAACGAGGACACGGAGGCGGCCTACCAGGCGCGGGTGGCGGCGGGTGATCCGGCGGATATTCGGGGGCTCGTCTTTCCGACGAAGGACAACTACCAGACTTATGTCAATCTGCTCGAGATCGACTATCCCTACTGGGATCTCCTGACCTACGACGCTCGCAATGTCTTCGAGCAGACCTTCGGCGTGCCGGACTACGTGCCGGCTTTGAACGTCAATGGCGGGCTCTTCATGAGCTTCGTCTATTACGCGGACCGGATGGCGGAGGCGGGGCTCGACCCGAAGTCGGTGGAGAATGTCGACGATCTCCGGGCACTCCTGGCCGACCTCAAGGTCTATGTCGACAGTCAGGACGACCTCGACTACGTGCTCGACAATGGCTGGCATCCGCGCGCCTGGGGGCGCTGGATCCTCGAGGCCTGGGGGGTCGGGCTCGGCGCCTCGAAGGAGGAATTCCGCCAGCTCTGGCTCGGCGAGATCAAGTGGACCGACAAGGCGAACAACCCGATGGTCCCGGCGCTCGAGCTGGTGAAGGAGTTCACCGACGCGGGCTATCTGCCGCCGAACTGGTGGGAGCGGGCCTGGGAGCAGGAGTACGAATCGAGCTTCATCGGCGGGCGCTCGATCCTCGCCTATCACGGCCCCTGGCTCTGGAACAAGGTGCTGGCGCAGAACCCGGATGCGGACCTCGACGGGTTCTTCTTCCCGGCCAACGAGGAGGGCGTGATCTGGCAGGACAGCACGACGCTGGACCGCGGCTCGGTGCTCTATGTCGCGAACCAGGACAAGGACACGTATGAGGAGGCGGTGAAGGCGCTGATCTGGTGGACCAGCCCCGAGATCGTGAAGCTCCGCGCCGAATCGGTCGGTTTCTTCCCGGCCATGGACCTCTCCGCGGTCGGCGGCGTCGACCTCACCAACCCGCAATTCGTCAAGCTGATCAAGCCGGTGATGGACGAGGGTGCTTTCACCTTCGACAGCGGCCTCGGCGGCCAGGGTGCCGGCGGACCGCTGCAGAAGAGCGGCACACCCTACGTCATCGAGGACAACGCCATGGCGAGCGTGCTGGGCGAGTATTTCGGCGGCGAGATCAGCCTCGACGATCTGCTGCAGCAGATGCAGACGCGCTGGGACCAGGCCTACGGTTCCTGACGGGGCACTGACGGGCAAGAGCGGCGGTCTGCGCATGGCGGGGTCGAGCACGCGGGGGGCGAAGCGTTCGTGGCTTCGCTCCCGGGCCGGGCGGCGGTTCCTCGTCGACCTCGCCTATGCCGGGCCGCAGCTCTTCCTCTATGTCCTGGTGCAGCTCCTGCCGTTCGTGATCGCGCTGCCGATCATCTTCACCGACCGGCTGGACTTCCTCGACCAGGACGTGGCCTGGGTCGGGCTCGACAATGTGCGGGCCATGCTGCAGCCGCCCCTGGTCGACCGCTTCGGCGACGCGTTGCAGCGGACGGCCCTCTTCGCGCTCGTCAACTACGTGATGGTCTATCTCTTCGGCTTCGTCCTGGCGCTCGCCATGTTCGAGCTGACGAGCCGGCTGAAGGGGCTCTTCTTCACGATCATCTACATGCCCTGGATGATCTCGGGCGTCGGCATCGGCCTTTTGATGATCATGCTCTTCTCGAGCGACACGGGCTCCTTGAACCTGCTGCTGAAGGAGCTCGGCTTCGGCCGCAACGTGGTCGACGTGAAGAGCGAGGCCGGGACGCTGATCACCTTGCCCATCATGTATGGCTGGAAGACGGCGGGCTTCAACATGGCGGTCTTTTTGGGGGGGCTGCTCGCCATTCCGACCGAGACGATCGAATCGGCGCGCATGGACGGGGCCCGCTATCTCGACCGGGTGATCCACATCTACATCCCGCAGATCGTGCCCAGCATCATCATCGTCACCATCTTCTCGCTGATCAACTCGTTCGGCATCTTCGACGAGCTGGTGGGCCTCGGCGGGCTCTCGGGCAACGCCAATGCCGAGTTCCTCTCGGTCTTCGTCTACCAGCTGGGCTTCGGGGCCGGGGCCACAGGGGGGGCCAAGATCGGCACGCTGGCCCAGGCGATCACCGTCTCGCTCCTCGTCTTCCTGCCGCTGGTGCTGGTCGCCTTCGGGCTGAACCGGCTGCAGAAGCGGCTGCAGTATCACTGACATGAAGCGGCACCAGCTCGTCCTCGTCGGTCTGCTCGGGCTCTATTGCCTGATCACGCTGGCACCGTTCTATGCGCTGGTGGTCCGGGCCTTCACCCCCACCGTGCAGAGCACCGAGTTCCATCTCTGGCTGCCGGACCGCCGGCCGCTCAGCATGAACGCGCGGCTCGGCGACCTCGCCACGATCTACAGCATCGATGCCCGGGCGTTCCGCCAGGAAATGGGCATCAAGGGCTACGTGAACCCGCAGCTCACTTTGGCGCAGCTTGCCGAGACCTACGAGCTGGAGCCCGAGCGCATCCGCGCCTGGCTGGAGCCCCGGGTCCAGTACAATGGCGTCCTGAGCGTCATGGAGGCGGGGTTCCTCCGCTCGCTCCTGGCCACGATCTTCGTCACCGGCGTCTCGGTCGGGGTGGGCGGGCTGCTCGGCATCATGACCGGGTCGGCGCTCGCCGGCTTCAGGCGGCCCTGGCACCTCTTCACATACAATCTCTACATGCTGAACATGATCATCCCGCCGATGATGGTCATCCTGCCGCAATACCTGATCATGACGAAGGTGCTGGGCCTCGACGACAATTATCTCTCGGTGATCCTCATCCACATCAAGGGTGGGGCCCTCTCGACCATGGTCTTCACGTCCTACATCGCGACGATTCCGAAGGAGCTCAGGGAATCGGTGCAGATGGATGGCGGGCGGCATTATCATTACTTCTTCTATGTGCTGCTGCCGCTGATGGGCACACCGTTCGCGGTCTTCGCCTCGATCGCAATGCCCTGGATGTGGAACGACCTGCTGCACCCGCTCGTCTTCCTCTCGCCGGCGAAGTACACGCTGCCGGCCTTCGTCGCGGCGATCGGCGGGACGTACACGACCAATTACGAGGCGATCTTCTCGGGGCTGATGCTGTCGCTGATCCCGATATTGCTGATCTACCTCGTGTTCCAGAAGATGTTCGTCCGCTCGGCGGTCGCCGGGGCGGTCAAGGGATGACGAGATGAGCGAGGTCCTGATCGAAGGCGTCTCCAAGCGCTTCGGCCGCACCGAGGTGATCCACGGGATCGACCTCAGGATCAAAGAGGGCGAGCTCACCGTGCTGCTCGGGCCCTCGGGCTGCGGCAAGTCCACGCTGCTGCGGATGATCGCCGGGCTCGAGGACATCAGCGAGGGCGTCATCCGGATCGGCGGCGAGGAGGTGAACGACCTCGAGCCGGTCGAGCGCGGCTGTGCCATGGTCTTCCAGAACTACGCCCTCTACCCGCACCAGACGGTGCGCAGGAACATGGCGTTTCCCTTGAAGATGGCGCGGCTGCCGAGGGCGGAGATCGCCAGGCGGGTGGCGGCGACGGCGAAGCTTTTGCAGCTCGAGGAGCTGCTCGACCGGCTGCCGCGCGACCTTTCGGGCGGCCAGCGGCAGCGGGTCGCCATGGGGCGGGCGATGATCCGGGAGCCGAAGATCTTCCTCTTCGACGAACCCTTGTCGAATCTCGATGCGGAGCTGCGTGTGCGCATGCGGCTCGAGATCAGCCGGCTGCAGCGGGAGCTCCTGGCCACCATGGTCTTCGTCACCCACGACCAGGTGGAGGCGATGACCCTGGCGCACCGCATCGTCATCATGCGGGCCGGGCTGATCGAGCAGGTGGGGACACCGCTCGAGGTCTATCGGCGGCCGGCCAACCGCTTCGTTGCGGGCTTCATCGGCTCGCCGGCGATGAACTTCATCGACGTGCGCGAGGTCCGGGCCGACGCAACGGGCTCGCAGCTGACGCTCGGCGACGGCTCGACGCTGGTGGCGGGTGCCCTGCCGGCGGAGACGGCCTCGGTCGGCATCCGCCCGGAGCATATCCGCATCGGGCTGGCGGAGCGGGCGAGCCTCAGCTTCGCTGCGGGGCAGCACCGGTCGATCGGGGCGGAGCATCTGGGCGATCGGAGTTATCGCTATCTCAGCCTGCCCTTCGGCGAGCTCACCATGCTCGCACCGGAGGAGCAGGTGATCGACGAAACGGAGCCGCTCGCCATCTCCTTCGATCCGGCCCGGCTGCACTGCTTCGCCCATGACGGGCGGCGGCTCGAGCGGGCGGCGGCCTGATGCTTGGGCTGCTCCTGAAGAAGACGACCATCGAGATCTGGGACCATGCGGTCCTGGCATTCCTCCTGAACCTCGCCTTGCTCAGCCTCGTGCTGGCCATGGTGCTGGGGCTCCTCGCCCTCGGGGCCCTGCCGCCGGTGGCGACGACGCTCCTGCTGCTGGCCGCGGGCGGCATCGTCTTCCTGGCCCTGCTCGCCGGCCAGCGGCTGCTCGTTCGCATCGTGGCGCATCAGGAGCCGGGGCGGTGGTGGCACGAGACGGGCGACGCCGCCGCCCTGGCACTCCTCGCCCTCGCACCCCTCGCCGGGCTGCTGGCGCTGGCGCTGCTGCTCGGCGATGCGGCACTCGACCTCGGCGGGCTCGCCGGGATTGCCGGGCTCACCACGTCGCTCTGGCTCTTCGTGGTCTGGCTGCAGCTCGCCCTCTTCGTCGTGCCGGCGATCCTGGATGCCGGGGGGCGGCCGGGGCTGGTGCTGCGGTGGCTGGCGCTCCTGGTCTTCGACAATCCCTGGTTCAGTCTCGCCCTCGTCGCCATCGCGCTCCCGGCGCTGGTGCTCGGGCTCGGCCTGCTGCCCGGGCCGTTCGGGCTCCTGCTCCTCGCCACGAACGCGCTCCGGCTGCGGCTTCGGCGTTACGAACACGAAGATTTCGAGCGGCCGGACTGGGGGGCGTTGCTCGCGGCCGAGCGCGAGCGGCTCGACCGGCGGCGGCCGATCAGCGTGCTGCAGCCCTGGAAGGGCTGAGCCGGTGCCCGGGACCAGGCAGCAGCCGATCCGCCGGCAGAAGCTCTCCGACCAGGTGGTCGACCGGCTGATCGACATGATCAATGGCGGCGAGCTGGCGGTGGGGGCGGAGCTGCCGAGCGAGCGCGAGCTGATGCAGCTCTTCGCGGTCGGCCGGCCGGCGGTGCGGGATGCCATGTCGGCGCTGGCGCAGATCGGGCTGATCGACCTTCAGCCGGGCGAGCGGGCGCGGGTGCGCGAGCCGACCGCCGAGCACCTCGTGAGCCAGATCGAGCGGACCGGCTGGCAGATGCTGATGATGTCGCCGGACGGGCCGCGCCATTTGCGCGAGGCCAGGGGTGCGCTCGAGCTCGCCATCATCATGACCGCCATCGACCACGCCACCGAGGCCGAGATCGCGGCGATCGGGACGGCGCTGCAGGCCAACAGGCGCGCCCTTGCCGACGGCAACCAGGAGCGCTTCGTCAAGACCGACATCGCCTTTCACATCGCCATCGCCGAGGCCACGCACAGCCCGATCTACGTGGCGCTGACCAAGGCCGTGCTCGGCTGGCTCATGGACTACCGCTACCGCATCGTCGCCACCGGCATCGACCAGGCGGCGGCCTTCGCCGAGCACGAGGAGCTGCACGACCGCATCCGGGCGCGCGACCATGCCGGCGCCATCGAGGCCATCCGCCGCCACCTCGCCCGGATCAGCGGGCCCGACGACCGCCATCTCCTGGCGACCCTGACCGCCCTCTCGCAAGCGCCTGCCGCCAAAGGAAACGTTCGATGAAGCAGCCCAACATCCTGGTGATCGTCACCGACCAGCAGCGCCTGGACACGGTCGGCGCCTATGGCAGCAAGGTCTGCCGGACGCCGAACATGGACGCGCTGGCGGCCGGCGGGCTGCGCTTCACCAATGCCTACACGCCGACCGGCCTCTGCTCGCCGGTGCGCTGCTCGCTGCTCAGCGGCACCTACCCGCACGAGCACAAGGTGCTGACCAACGTGGCGCTGCACCCGATCCGGGAGGAGCTCGATCCGGCCCAGGACCGGCTGAGCCCGGCGCTGAAGCAGGCCGGCTACCGCCTCGGCTATGTCGGCAAGTGGCACGTCTCGAAGCGGCCGCCGACCGATTTCGGCTACCAGGACTATGTGAGCCTCGGCGATTTCGAGTCCTGGCGGCGGGAGATCGACGAGCCGATTCCGGACGAGATGCACGACTACACGAAGCAGGTATGTGCTCGCGACCCGGCGCCGATCGAGCGCTCGCGGCCGGCTTTCCTCTGCGACAACGCGATCCGGCTGGTGGACGCGTACAGCAAGGAAGGCGATCCCTTCTTCGTGCGGCTCGACTTCCACGGGCCGCATTTCCCGAACGTCGTGCCGGAGCCCTTCTTCTCGATGTACGACCCGGCCTCGCTCGAGCCCTGGCCCAATGCCGCCGACCCGCTCACCGGCAAGCCGGCCGTGCAGCGCATCAAGCAGCGCCACTGGCGGACCGACAACATGAGCTGGGCCGACTGGCAGCTCCTGGTCGCCGCCTATTTCGGCGAGATCTCGCTGATCGACGATCAGGTCGGCCGGGTGCTGGCGCATCTGGCGGAAACCGGGCTCGACCGGGACACGCTCGTGATCTGGACCACCGACCACGGCGACACGATCGGGGCGCACGGCATCTGCAACAAGGACTACACGATGTACGAGGAGATCTACCGGGTCCCCCTCATCGTGCGCTGGCCGGGGGTGACGCCCGAGGGGCAGGCGAGCAACGCCTATGTCCACCATTTCCTCGACATCTTCGCGACGCTGATCGACGTCGCCGGCGGCGAGGTGCCGAAGGACGCGCACGGCCGCTCGCTCCGGCCGATCCTCGAGGGCAGGGAGCCGCCGGCGGACTGGCCCAAGGACGCCTATTGCGAGTTCCACGGCAGCCACATGGGCCTCTATTCCATGCGGCTCCTGGCCGACGACGACTACGCCTACATCTACCACACCAACGACATCGACGAATTCTACGACCGCCGCCACGATCCCTGGCAGCTCACGAACCTCGCGGAGGACCCTGGCGAGCATCGGGCGGCACTCGAGGAGCGGCGGCGGCGGATGGTCGGGTGGATGGCACGCACCAACGACCATCTGCACAACGAATGGACGGTCGACTGGCTGACCAAGGATCCGGCGCTGGCCGCCGAGGCGCCGGGGCGGCGTCGCACCAAGTGGTGACGGCGACCTCGCAGAACCAACCAATCCAGCAGGGAGAGACGAGATGAAGAAGACGATGACCGCCTGCGTGGCGCTGCTCGCCGGCGCCTTCGCCATGCCCGCCATGGCCGAGTATCCGCAGGGGC
>JAUIID010000105.1 GCA_030431615.1 Alphaproteobacteria bacterium | reverse complement strand
GAGACGAAACATGCAGGACACCGAGATCGTCAGCATTCGTGGTCGGCAGATCATGGACAGCCGCGGCAACCCGACCGTTGAGGTCGATGTCGGCCTCGACTGCGGCGCCATGGGTCGGGCCGCGGTGCCGTCCGGCGCCTCGACCGGCTCCAGGGAGGCGCTCGAGCTGCGCGACGGCGACAAGAGCCGCTATCTCGGCAAGGAGGTGCTCCGCGCGGTCGACGGCATCAATGGCGAGATCACCGACGCCATCCTCGGCATGGATGCCACGGATCAGATCGCCATCGACCGGGCGATGCTCGAGCTCGACGGGACCGACAACAAGGGCCGGCTCGGGGCGAACGCCATCCTGGGCGTCAGCCTCGCGGTCGCCAAAGCGGCGGCGGCGGCTTCCGGCCTGCCGCTCTATCGCTATCTCGGCGGGGTCGGTGCCCGGGTGCTGCCGGTGCCGATGATGAACGTCATCAATGGCGGGGCGCACGCCGACAACCCGATCGACATCCAGGAATTCATGATCATGCCGGTGGGTGCACCGAGCTTCGGCGAGGCCCTGCGCATGGGGACCGAGATCTTCCACAGCCTGAAGAAGGCGCTCAAGGACGCCGGCCACAACACCAATGTCGGCGACGAGGGCGGCTTCGCGCCGGACCTGCCGAGTGCCGAGGCGGCGCTCGGCTTCCTCGAGCAGGCGGTAAAGGCGGCCGGCTATAGGATCGGCGACGACGTCGTCTTCGCCCTCGACTGTGCGGCGAGCGAATTCTACGCCGACGGCCAGTACGACATGGCGGGCGAGGGGCGGAAAGTCGATGCGGGCGGCATGGTCGACTTCATCGAGGGGCTCTGCTCGAAGTTCCCGATCCGCTCGGTCGAGGACGGCCTCGCCGAGGGCGACTGGGCCGGCTGGAAGCAGCTCACCGAGCGCCTGGGCTCACGCGTGCAGCTCGTCGGCGACGATCTCTTCGTCACCAATGCTGCGATCCTGGCCGAGGGCATCGAGCAGGGCGTCGCCAACAGCATCCTCGTCAAGGTCAACCAGATCGGCTCGTTGACCGAGACCCTGGACTGCGTGCGGCTCGCCATGGCTAACCGGTATCGCGCCGTGATGTCGCACCGCTCGGGCGAGACCGAGGACGCGACGATCGCCGACCTCGCCGTCGCCACCAATTGCGGCCAGATCAAGACCGGCTCGCTCTCCCGCTCCGACCGGCTGGCGAAGTACAACCAGCTCTTGCGCATCGAGGAGGAGCTCGGCGGCTCGGCCGTCTACGCGGGCAACGCGGCCTTTTGAGGTCGGGGGACGGCGCCTTGAAGGTCGACGGTCTGGCATATCGGAGCTACCGCCTGCGCAAGCAGGCGGTGCGGCACTGGCTGGGCGTGGCCCTCGTCCTCGTGCTCGCCTATTTCGCCTATCATTCGATCCACGGCAGCCGAGGCCTCTTCGCCTGGATCGATCGCCAGCACGAGCTGGAGACCAGGCGCCTCGATCTCGCCCAGATCCGCGCCGAACGGCAATGGCTCGAGCAGCGCGTCGAGGCGCTCGGCCCCGACCGGCTGACGCCGGACCTGCTCGAGGAGACGCTGCTCGGTCTCGGCTTCGTCAACCGGAACGAGGTCGTCATCTTCGACCAGCCGCCGCAGTAGAGCTGCCCGGCGCAACAGCCAAATTCGTTCCTGCATGGGTTGCATGCGCGGCGACCGGCTGGCGCAACCTTCGGGCTTCGCTATAAGTTCACGTCACAGGCTGCAGGAACAACGCAATCGGGAGGGCCGTCGACCCATGAACGCGAGCAGGAGCAGTGCCAAGCCGGCGGCCCGCCGGGCCAGCACGAAGACGGCAGCGGATAACGGGCAGTGGCTCGAATTCTACCGCGAGATGCTCCTCATCCGTCGCTTCGAGGAGAAGGCCGGCCAGCTCTACGGCATGGGCCTGATCGGCGGCTTCTGCCATCTCTATATCGGGCAGGAGGCGGTCGCCGTCGGCATCCAGAACGCGTTGTCCGACAAGGACTCCGTCATCACCGGCTATCGTGACCACGGCCACATGCTGGTCTGTGGCATGGACCCGCGCAACGTCATGGCGGAGCTCACCGGCCGGGCCACGGGCTATTCGAAGGGCAAGGGCGGCTCGATGCACATGTTCGCCAAGGACAAGCGGTTCTATGGCGGGCACGGGATCGTCGCCGGCCAGGTACCGCTCGGCACGGGCATCGCCTTCGCCCACAAGTATCGCGAGGATGGCGGGCTCTGCGCCGCCTATATGGGCGACGGGGCGACCAACCAGGGCCAGGTCTACGAGAGCTTCAACATGGCGGCCTTGTGGAAGCTGCCGGTGCTCTACGTGATCGAGAACAACCGCTACGGCATGGGCACCTCGCAGGCCCGTTCCTCGGCCGGGCAGAAGCTTTGCGAGCGCGGCGCCGCCTATGGCATTCCGGGCGAGCAGGTCGACGGCATGGACGTCGTGGCGGTGCACGAGAAGGCCAAGGAGGTGGTCGCCCACATCCATGGCGGCGAGGGCCCCTACATCCTCGAGGCCATGACCTACCGCTATCGTGGCCATTCGATGTCGGACCCGGCCAAGTACCGCAAGAAGGAAGAGGTTCAGGAGTTCCGCGAGCACCACGACCCGATCGAGACGCTGCGCAAGCGGCTGGTCGAGGGCAAGCTGGCGGCCGAGGACGACCTGAAGGCCATGGACAAGGAGGTTCGCGACATCGTCAACGAAGCGGCCCGCTTCGCCCAGGACAGCCCGGAGCCCGATCCCTCGGAGCTATGGACGGACATCCTGCTCGAGGCCGAGGTCGCCACCGTCTGACCTGTGCAACCCCGCTGGCTGGCACCACTGGGGCCAATCACCGACTGATCCGGGAAAGCTGAAATCGATGCCCACGGAAATTCTGATGCCGGCGTTGTCGCCGACCATGACCGAAGGCAATCTTGCCCGCTGGCTGAAGAAGGAGGGTGACAGCGTCGCCCCCGGCGATGTCATCGCCGAGATCGAGACCGACAAGGCGACGATGGAGGTCGAGGCGGTCGACGAGGGGACGCTCGGCAAGATCCTGATCGACGAGGGTAGCGAGGGCGTTGCCGTCAACACGCCGATCGCGCTCCTGCTCGGCGACGGCGAGGACAAGTCGGCGCTCGATGACTATGCCGCGGGCGGCAACGGTGCCGCGAAAGCCGCGCCGCAGGCCGAGGCGGAAGAGCCCGCCGAGCCGGCGAAGGCCGAGCCGCAGCCAAAGCGGCAGGCCCTGCCGACCGAACCCGTGCAGCCGGCGGAGCCCGAGGTGCCGGCCGGCACCGAGATGGTCAAGACGACGGTGCGCGAGGCGCTCCGGGACGCCATGGCCGAGGAGATGCGCAGGAACGGCGACGTCTTCCTGATGGGTGAGGAGGTCGCCGAGTACCAGGGCGCCTACAAGATCAGCCAGGGCCTGCTCGACGAGTTCGGCCCGAAGCGGGTGATCGACACGCCGATCACGGAATACGGCTTCGCCGGGCTCGGCGTCGGTGCCGCCATGGCCGGGCTCCGGCCGATCGTCGAGTTCATGACCTGGAACTTCGCGATGCAGGCCGTCGACCACATCATCAACTCGGCCGCCAAGACGCTCTACATGGCCGGTGGCGAGATGGGCAGCCCGATCGTCTTCCGCGGGCCCAACGGTGCGGCCGCCCGGGTCGCGGCGCAGCACAGCCAGGAATACAGTTCCTGGTACAGCCACTGCCCCGGGCTCAAGGTCATCTGCCCCTACAGCGCCGCCGACGCCAAGGGGCTGCTCAAGGCCGCGATCCGCGACCCCAATCCGGTGATCTTCCTCGAGAACGAGGTGCTCTACGGCCAGACCTTCGACGTGCCGAAGCTCGACGACTTCGTCCTGCCGATCGGCAAGGCCAAGATCGTCCGGCCGGGCAGCGACGTCACCATCGTGTCGTTCTCGCTGATGATGACCCGTGCACTCGAGGCTGCCGAGGCGCTGGCCGAGGAGGGCATCTCGGCCGAGGTCATCGATCTTCGAACCATCCGGCCGCTCGACCGGGCGACCGTGGTCAACTCGGTGAAGAAGACCAACCGGCTGGTAAGCCTCGAGGAAGGCTGGCCGCAGAGCGGCATCGGCTCGGAGCTGGCGGCCGTGATGATGGAGGACGCGTTCGACTATCTGGACGCTCCCGTCATCCGCGTTACCGGCAAGGACGTGCCCATGCCCTATGCCGCGAACCTGGAGCGCATGGCGCTGCCGCAGACCCAGGACGTCATCGAGGCGGCCAGGGCCGTCTGCTACAAGAGCTAGAAGAACGCCGGGGAGGTCCTAGATGCCAATCAAGATCCTGATGCCGGCGCTCTCGCCGACCATGACCGAGGGCAACCTCGCGACGTGGCTCAAGAAGGAGGGCGACAGCGTCGCCCCCGGTGACGTCATCGCCGAGATCGAGACCGACAAGGCGACGATGGAGGTCGAGGCGGTCGACGAGGGCCGGCTCGGCAAGATCGTCGTCCCGGCCGGCACCGAAGGCGTGGCCGTCAATGCCGTGATCGGCCTGCTGCTCGAGGAGGGCGAGGAGGACTCGGCGCTCGAGGGTGCCGCCGACGGCGGCAATGGCGAGGCGAAGGCCGCACCTGCCGAGGCACCCAAGGAGGAAGCGCCCAGGGCCGAGGCGGCACCTGCGCCCAAGGCGCCGGCCGCGAAAGGCGAAGCCTCCAAAGGCGGCGATGGCGAGCGCGTCTTCGCCAGTCCGCTCGCCCGGCGCATGGCCGAGAAGGCCGGCCTCGACCTCGCGGCACTCGCCGGCAGCGGCCCGCGCGGCCGGATCGTCAAGGCGGATATCGAGGCGGCGATGGCCAAGGGCGGGGCGAAGGCCGCCCCCGCTGCCGGGAAAGCGGCCCCTGCCGCGGCAGCCGCCGCACCGGCCCCGGCACCGGCGGCCGGCGCTCCCGATGCGCCGCACACGGAGATCACGCTCTCCAACATGCGCAAGGTGATCGCCCGCCGGCTCACCGAGTCGAAGCAGCAGATCCCCCATTTCTACCTGACGGTCGACTGCGAGCTCGACGCCCTGCTCAAGCTCAGGAAGGACCTGAACGACCGGCCGGGTGCCGACTACAAGCTCTCGGTCAACGACCTCGTGATCAAGGCCACGGCCATCGCCATTCGGCAGAAGCCGGCGGTCAACTCCATCTGGGGCGGCGACAAGGTCTACCAGCTCACCGATGTCGACGTCTCGGTGGCGGTCGCCATCGACGGCGGCCTGATCACGCCGATCATCAGGAAGGCCGACCAGAAGGGCCTCGCCACCATCTCGGCGGAGATGAAGGATCTCGCGACCCGGGCCAAGGCCGGCAAGCTGAAGCCGGAGGAGTTCCAGGGCGGTGGCTTCTCGCTCTCCAATCTCGGCATGTTCGGCATCAAGGACTTCGCCGCGGTCATCAACCCGCCGCAGGCCTGCATCCTCGCGGTCGGCGCCGGCGAGCAGCGGCCCGTGGTCAAGAACGGTGCCCTGGCCATCGCCACGGTGATGAGCGTGACCCTGTCGGTGGATCACCGGGTGGTCGACGGTGCCCTCGGTGCCGAGTGGCTGCAGGCCTTCAAGAAGCTCGTCGAGGATCCGATCAGCCTGATGCTCTAGGCAAGCGGCGGCAGCAGGCGGTCGAGCAATTGGCGATTGGCATCGGCGAAGGGATTGAGCAGACGCAGCTCGCCGATCGCGAGGCCATCGTGCATGTCCTCGCTCAGCAGATGGGTGGCACCGGCTTCGAGCGACGCTGCGCAGATCACGGCGTCCCAGAGCTGGATACGGCATCGTTCGGTGAGTTCGATGGCCCTTCGCATCACCGCTGCGTCGGTATCGGCGATCTGCAGGAGCGAGATCAGCTCCAGCACCAGGTTGCAGGCCGCCGGGTAGCCTTCGCGTCGCTTGCGCCGAACCACGGCCAGAAACTCGCCGACGACCTGTGCTGCGAGGATGGCATCACTGGCCGCGGCGCGACGAATCAGCGAGGCGGCGAGCGCACCCTTGTCGGTGTCGGGTTCCAGTTCGGCATAGACGAGTACGTTGGTGTCGAGGGCGACACGCATCAGAGCTCGATGTCGCCGTACTTGTCCTCTTCGGTGATGGTGCCGACGCGAAACCCGTCTCGCGGCAGCGCGTCGAAATGGCGCCGGAGTCGCTCCGCGGCTGCGCGGACCTCGGGATCGTCAAGGCGGTTGGCGGGGCGGGGGCTGAGCTGGGCGACGGGCTTGCCCTGGCGGGTGATGACCACGGTCTCGCCGCGCTCGACCTCCTTCAGGAGACGCGAGAAATTCTGGTTCGCCTCGCGGATGGAAACCGAACGCATGCGCATCACTCGATGTAGGACAGTTCTACATATGCGGTGCCGGCGCCAGTTGACAAGTCGGGTGAACCCGCCACAACCAACGGCTCGGACGCCGCAACGACAATCCCGGGGAGCAACGCCATGGCCGACACTTCTTTCGACGTCGTCATCGTCGGCGGTGGGCCGGGTGGCTATGTCGCCGCCATTCGGGCCGCCCAGCTCGGCCTGAAGACCGCCGTCGTCGAGCGCGAGCATCTGGGCGGCATCTGCCTGAACTGGGGCTGCATCCCGACCAAGGCGCTGCTGCGTTCGGCCGAGATCTACGACTATTTCGGCCATGCGGATTCGTTCGGGCTCTCGGTCGAGAAGATCGGCTTCGACCTCGCCAAGGTGGTCAAGCGGTCGCGCGGCGTGGCCAGCCAGCTCAGCAAGGGCGTGGCGCACCTCCTGAAGAAGAACAAGGTTGCCGTCTTCGACGGCGCCGGGTCGCTCGCCGGCAAGGGCAAGCTTGCCGTCAAGGCGGCGAAGGGCGGCGACGTCACGCTGGACGCGAAGCACATCATCATCGCCACGGGCGCCCGGGCGCGCCAGCTCCCGGGGCTCGAGACCGACGGCAAGCTGGTCTGGAGCTACAAGGAGGCGATGGTGCCGGACGTCATGCCGAAGTCGCTGCTGGTGGTCGGCAGTGGTGCGATCGGCATCGAATTCGCGAGCTTCTTCCGCTCGATGGGGGCGGAGGTGACGGTGGTCGAGGTGCTCGACCGCGTGCTGCCGGTCGAGGACGCAGACATCTCGGCCTTCGCCAGGAAGCAGTTCGAGAAGCGCGGCATGAAGATCGTCACCGGCGCCCAGGTGAAGGCGCTGAAGAAGGGCAAGGACAACGTCACCGCCACCATCGAGGCCGGCGGCAAGAGCCAGGAGCTGACCGTCGATCGGGTCATCATGGCCGTCGGCATCGTCGGCAATGTCGAGAATCTCGGCCTCGACAAGACGGGCGTGAAGGTTGACCGGGCGCATATCGTCATCGACGAGTGGTGCCGGACCGGCGAGCCAGGCGTCTATGCCATCGGCGACGTCGCCGGCCCGCCCTGGCTGGCGCACAAGGCGAGCCACGAGGGTGTCATGTGCGTCGAGCGGATCGCTGGCGTAGAGGGCCTGCATCCGATGGACGTGACCAAGATCCCGGGCTGCACCTACTGCAACCCACAAGTGGCGTCGGTCGGCTACACCGAGGCCGTGGCTAAGGAGAAGGGCCACAAGGTCAAGGTCGGCAAGTTCCCGTTCATCGGCAACGGCAAGGCGATTGCGCTGGGCGAGCCCGAGGGAATGATCAAGACCGTCTTTGATGCCGAGACCGGCGAGCTCCTGGGTGCCCACATGATCGGCGCCGAGGTAACCGAGCTGATCCAGGGCTATGTCATCGCCCGGCAGGTCGAGGCGACCGAGCTCGACCTGATGCACAGCATCTTCCCGCACCCGACCCTCTCGGAGATGATGCACGAGTCCGTCCTTGACGCCTATGGTCGCGCCATCCACTTCTGAACGGTCGAAAGCAGGCTGGGATTTCATGGCCACGATTACCCTGGATCGCAAGATCACCCGCAAGCCCGCCTGGATCAGGGTGAAGGCGCCGACCTCGGCGAGCTATCACGAGACGCGCAAGCTCATGCGCGAGAAGCGGCTGCACACGGTCTGCGAGGAGGCGGCCTGCCCGAACATCGGCGAGTGCTGGACGCAGAAGCACGCGACGGTGATGATCCTCGGCGACACCTGCACGCGGGCCTGCGCCTTCTGCAACGTGAAGACCGGCCTGCCGCGGGCGGTCGATCCGCAGGAGCCAGCACATCTGGCGGAGGTCGTCGTGACCATGGGGCTCCGCCATGTGGTCATCACCTCGGTCGACCGCGACGACCTGCCGGACGGCGGCGCCTTCCAGTTCGTGCGCTGCATCGAGGCGATCCGGGCGGCCTCGCCCGAAACGACGATCGAGATCCTGACACCGGACTTCCTGCGCAAGCGGGGTGCCGTCGAGAAGATCGTGGCGGCCCGGCCCGATGTCTACAACCACAACCTCGAGACGGTGCCCCGACTCTACCGCACTGTCCGTCCGGGTGCCCGCTACTTTCATTCGCTGCGCCTCCTGCAGCAGGTGAAGGAGCTCGATCCCGGCATCTTCACCAAGTCCGGCATCATGGTCGGGCTCGGCGAGGAGAAGCGCGAGATCCTCCAGGTGATGGACGACATGCGCTCGGCCGAGGTCGATTTCCTCACCGTCGGCCAGTACCTGCAGCCGACGCCGCGGCATCACGAGGTGGTGCGCTTCGTGCCGCCGGAGGAGTTCTCCGGCATCGAGCGCGGGGCGCGGGCGAAGGGCTTCCTCATGGTCTCGGCGAGCCCGCTGACCCGCTCCTCGCATCATGCCGGCGCCGACTTCGAGCGCCTGCGCGAAGCCCGGCGGGCGCGCGCGGTCGCCTGAGGCTGCCATGCCCACCCACGCCGAACAGCGCCATCTGCCCTACCGGCCCGAGCAGCTCTACGATCTGGTCTCCGGCGTCGAGCGCTACCCGGAGTTCCTGCCCTGGTGCAAGGCGTCGCGCATCACGCGGCGCGAGGGCGATGTCTTCTGGGCGGATCTCGTCATCGCCTTCAAGGTCTTTCGCGAGCGGTTCACCTCGAAGGTCACCCTGATCCCGAAGACCGGCGTCGACGTCGAGTACATCAACGGGCCGTTCCGCTATCTCAACAATCACTGGCGCTTCCTGCCGGACGAGAAGGGCGGCTGCATCGTCGACTTCTATGTCGATTTCGAGTTCCGCTCGAAGATGCTGCAGAGCCTGATCGGCCTGCTCTTCGACCAGGCGGTGCAGCGCATGGTGGCGGCGTTCGAAAGCCGGGCCAACCAGCTCTACGGCAAGGGCAAGGCGGCCGGCGACGGGCTGGAAACGGCGGTCCACTCGCCGAGCTGACCGCGGTCAGCCGATTGCAGCCCGTTCCAGCAAAGCCAGCGCCCGCTCGAGGGTCGCGGTGCGGACCGCGCGGCGATCACCCGGAAAGACATGGCGCTCGACTTCCGCCGCACCGCCCCGACGCTGGAGGCCGATGAAGACGAGGCCGACCGGCTTCGTCGGCGTGGCGCCGCCGGGGCCGGCGATGCCGGTGACGGCGATGGCCAAATCCGCGGGGGAGCGGGCGAGGGCGCCGCTCGCCATCTCGGCCGCGGTCTCGGCGGAGACGGCGCCGTGGCGCTCGAGCGTGGCGGCGGAAACGCCGAGCAGGTCCATCTTGGCGGCGTTCGAATAGGTGACGAAGCCGCGCTCGACCACGGCCGAGGAGCCGGCGATCTCCGTCAGGCAGGCGGCGATGAGCCCGCCGGTGCAGCTTTCCGCGGTGGCGAGCTTCAGACCCCTTTCCCGGCAGCGGTCGAGGAGACGGGCAGCGGCGTCGAGTGCGGTTTCGGGCAGGCCGGTCACAGGGGAAAGCTCAGGCTGACGGTGGCCTGGGCGGCGAGGCCTTCCTCGCGGCCGCAGAAGCCGAGGCGCTCGGTGGTGGTCGCCTTGACGCTCACCCGGGCGGGATCAAGCCCCAGCAAACCGGCCAGGCTCGCCCGCAAGGCGTCGCGGTGCGGGCCGATCTTCGGCCGCTCGCCGATGATGGTGAGATCCACATGCTCGATCCGGCCGCCCCGGGCCTGCACGAGGCCGGCCGCGTGATGCAGGAATTGCGCACTGGCGACGTCCCGCCAGCGCGCATCCGAAGGCGGGAAATGGCTGCCGATGTCGCCTTCGGCGATGCTGCCGAGGAGCGCGTCGGTCACGGCATGGAGGGCGACGTCGGCGTCCGAATGGCCGGCGAGGCCGCGGTCATGCGGCAGGGCGACGCCGCAGAGCACGAGCGGGCGGCCCGCAGCGAAGGCATGCACGTCGAAGCCGGAGCCGCTGATCCAGCGGCGCGGCTGCCGGGCGAGGAGGGCCTCGGCCCGTGCCATGTCGGCCTCGGTCGTCACCTTGAAATTCTCCTCTTCACCCTCGACGGCCAGGACCGGCACGCCGTCGAGGGCGACGACGCCGGTATCGTCGGTGCAGTCCTGGTCGGCATGGCGGCGGTGGGCGTCGAGCAGGGTGGCGAAGTCGAAGCCCTGCGGGGTCTGCGCCCGGCCGAGTCCGTCACGCGGCACCTCGGCCCTGACCGCGCCCGTGGCATCGATTGCCTTCAGCGTGTCGACCACCGGCAGCACCGGCAGCACGGCCCGGGCCCCCGCGAGCGCCTGTTGCACCCGCGTCACGAGGGCCGGCGTGGCGAAGGGCCGGGCGGCGTCGTGGACCAGCACGTGCGAAGGCGCCCGGGGAGCCAGCGCCTCGAGGCCGCGCCGTACGCTGGCCTGCCGGGTGGCGCCGCCGATCACCGGTGGCGGCAGTTCGAGCCCCTGTGTCGCCGCGGCATAAAGACCTTCCTGTCCGGCCCCGATCACCACCTGCTGGCGTAAATCCGGGCAGGCACGCAGGGCTTCGATGCTGCGTCGCAGCATCGGCTGGCCGGCAAGCGCCTGATACTGCTTGGGCAACTCGCCACCGAGCCGCAAGCCGCTGCCTGCGGCCATGACCAGCGCCACGCACTCCATGAGTCCTTGCCCGCTCTTCGCCATCCATCGGGGAAATGCAGTCTACGTCCGCCGCTGCATGCTGGCCAGCGCAGGGGGGCATTGTGCAGTTGCACAAAATCCCCTAGATCGTGCACTGCAGATAGGCACCCTCCTCCGCCTGCACAAAAAACGATCATTTCGGGAAACGCCGATGCAAGCCCTACAGAACGGCTTTTCGTCACCGGCCCCGGCGCATCGCCATGTGGTCGACCCCTTCATCGTGCTCGAGAACCTGCCGAGCCCGGTCCTGGTCCTCGCCGGGCGGACGCTGGTTTTTGCCAATCCGGCGGCCGAGCAACTCTTCTCTCAGGGGCGCTCGGTGCTGCTCGGGCGGTCGCTGGACGATCTCCTGGCGCCGCACAGCACGCTCGCCGCGTTGATCGGCCAGCTCGAGGAGGGCTCCGGCTCGATATCGGAGTATGGCATAGAGCTTGCTTTGCAACGGGGCGTGGTGGTCGCCGTCGATGCGCATATCACGCCTGTTCCGGAAGCCCAGGATCATACCTTGCTCGTGCTTCATCCCTGCTCCATGGCGCAGCGGCTCGATCGCATTCCGGCGGGCCGCAGCAACGGCCGGTCGATCGCCGGGCTGGCCGAGACCCTGGCGCACGAGGTGAAGAACCCGCTTTCCGGGATCCGGGGTGCCGCCCAGCTCCTGGCACCGTCGCTCGGCGAGGAGGACCGCTCGCTGGTCCAGCTGATCTGCGACGAGACCGACCGCATCTGCGCACTGGTCGACAGGATGGACGCGTTCAGCGAGCCCGGGCGCATCGACCGCCGGCCGGTCAATATCCACCTCGTCCTCGAGCACGTACGGCGGCTGGCGCAGAATGGCTTCGCCCGGCATCTGCGCATCGTCGAGCAGTACGACCCGTCCTTGCCGGACGTCGAGGGCGATCGCGACCAGCTGATCCAGGTCTTTCTCAACCTGGTCAAGAATGCCGCGGAGGCGGCACCCGCCGAGGGCGGCCAGATCACCCTCTCGACCCAGTACCAGCACGGCTTCCGGATGAGCGTCGGGGCGGCCGGCGAGCGGCTCGAGCTGCCGATCACGGTCGAGGTGCGGGATACCGGCCCGGGCGTGGCGCCTGACATGATGGACCATCTCTTCCAGCCCTTCGTCACGAACAAGGCCAAGGGCAGCGGACTCGGCCTCTCGCTTGTGGCGAAGATCGTCGGTGAGCATGGCGGGCTAGTCTCCTATGCCCGGGCACAGCCGGGCTCGATCTTCAAGGTCCGTCTTCCGACGGCGCGCTGAGCAGGGACAGGGAATGGCAGTGACGAGCAGAAGGACCAGCGGGTGAGGCTCGGATGAGCGGGGAGACGGTGCTGATTGCGGAGGACGACGCGGCGATACGCACGGTCGTCGCCCGCGCCCTCTCGCGCCAGGGCTTCAACGTCCAGGCGACCAGCGTCGCGGTGACGCTCTGGCGGTGGATCGCGGCGGGCGAGGGTGACGTCGTGATCACCGATGTCGGCCTGCCGGACGAGAACAGCCTCGATCTCCTGCCGCGGATCAAGCAGTTGCGGCCGGATCTGCCGATCATCGTCATGAGCGCGCGCAATACCCTCCTGACGGCGGTTCGGGCGACCGAACGGGGTGCCTTCGAGTACCTGCCCAAGCCCTTCGACCTCGCCAACCTGCTCGCCACCGTCCAGCGCTCGCTCGATCGGCGGACGAGCCGCCCGCAGCGCGCCGATGAAGTGGCGCTGCAGGAGGAGCAGCTGCCGATCATCGGCCGCGCCCCGGCGATGCAGGAGATCTACCGCATCATCGCCCGCCTCGCCGCCACCGATCTCACCGTGCTGATCGCCGGCGAATCGGGTACCGGCAAGGAGCTCGTCGCCAAGGCGCTGCACGATTTCGGCAAGCGGCGCGACGGGCCATTCGTGCCGGTGAACATGGCGGCCATCCCGCGCGAGCTGATTGAGAGCGAGCTCTTCGGGCACGAGAAGGGCGCCTTCACCGGCGCCGGCGCCCGTCGGGCCGGTCGCTTCGAGCAGGCGGAGGGCGGCACGCTCTTCCTCGACGAGATCGGCGACATGCCGATCGAGGCGCAGACCCGGCTGCTCAGGGTGCTGCAGCAGGGCGAGTTCATCCCCGTTGGCGGCAGCAACCCGATCCGCGCCAATGTCAGGATCATCGCGGCCAGCCATCGCGACTTCAAGCAGATGGTCAGCCAGGGGCTCTTCCGCGAAGACCTCTACTACCGGCTCAACGTCGTGCCGCTGCGCCTGCCGGCCCTGCGCGAGCGGGTCGACGACGTGCCGGCCCTGGTCCAGCATTTCCTCGGCAAGGCCCATCAGGAGGGGTTGCCGGTCAAGACGATCGATCCCGAGGCGATGCGCCGGCTGAAGGAGCACAACTGGCCGGGCAATGTGCGCGAGCTCGAGAACCTGGTTCGCCGGCTGGCCGTGCTCTACAGCGAGGAGATCATTGGCGAGAGCGTGATCCAGAGCGAGCTCGAGGACAGCCGCAAGCCGGTCGAGGGCGAGCCGGTGGACGAGACCCTGAGCGGTGCTGTCGAGCGCCATGTCGACCGCTACTTCGCCGCCCACGACGACGACCTGCCGCCGGCCGGGGTCTATGCGCGCATCCTCAAGGACTTCGAGCGGCCGCTGATCACCCGGACCCTGCAGGCGACCCGGGGCAACCAATTGCGGGCGGCCGACATCCTGGGCTTGAACCGCAACACGCTTCGCAAGAAGATAAGGGAACTGGACATCCATTTCGTCCGCAGCCCCTGACCCGGCCCCCTGCACCTGCTGACGTCCGGGCGGGCCTGCCACCCGGAGCGTCTTGGACACACCCTCCCCAAGCTCACTGAGCAGCCTGATCGCCAGCCTGCGCGGCGTCGATCCCTCTCTGCTCGAGCGGCTGCGGCGCTTCAATTTCGAGCGCAAGCTGGCGCTGCTGCTCTCGATTCTCGCGGTCATCTCGGGCATCGCCACCTATGTCGTGATCTCGACGGCGCCGCCCTATGGACGCAGCGTCCAGACAGTGGTGCTGCTGCTCAACATCGACCTCATCCTGCTGCTGCTGCTCGGCCTCGTCATTGGCCGCCGCCTCGTCATGCTGGTCCTGGAGCATCGGCAGGGCCGGGCCGGCTCGAAGCTGCACGGTCGGCTGGTGGCCCTCTTCGCCGTGGTCGCCGTGGCACCGGCGATCGTCGTCTCCGTCTTCTCGGTCCTTTTCCTCAGCTCCGGCCTCGAGACCTGGTTCGGCGACCGCATCCGGGTGGCGCTCGACACCTCGATGAACGTCGCCGAGGCTTATCTCGAGGAGCACAAGGAGAACATCCGCGCCGATGCCCTGGCGATGGCCGCCGACCTCAACCGGGAGGCGCCCTATCTCCTCGGCGATCCCGTCCATCTCCAGCAGTTCGTGGCGGGGCAGGCGGCCGTGCGCTCGCTCACGGAAGCCATCGTCTTCGACCGGCTGGGCAATGTCCTCGCCCGCACTGGTCTCAGCTTCGGCCTCGAGATGGAGTACCTGCCGCCGGGGGCGCTGACCCGGGCCGAATCCGGCGAAGTCGTCACCGTCACCTCGTCGGCCGACGACCGGGTGAGGGCGCTGGTGCAGCTCTTCGGCTTTGGCGACGCCTATCTCTTCGTCGGCCGCTTCGTCGATGCCGAGGTCCTGGGCTTCATGCAGCGGACCCAGAGCGTGGTGCGCGAGTACCAGCAGCTCTCGACCGAGCGGCGCGGCATCCAGATCACCTCGGCCATCCTCTTCGGGCTCGTGGCGCTCCTCTTGCTCTTCGCCGCGGTCTGGACCGGCATGGCGGTGGCCGACCGGATCGTGGCACCGATCGGCCAGCTCATCGGCGCCGCCGACCGGGTGCGGACGGGCGACCTGCTCGCACGCGTGCCGGAGGGGGCGAGCGATGACGAGATCGCGGTGCTCAGTCGGGCCTTCAACCGAATGGCGACGCAGCTGCACAGCCAGCGGCGCGAGCTGATCGACGCCAACCACCAGCTCGACGCACGCCGCCGGTTCACGGAGGCCGTGCTTTCCGGGGTCACGGCCGGCGTGATCGGCCTCGACGACCAGCGCCGGATCGTCCTGCCGAACCGTGCGGCCACCCATTTCCTCGATTCGCCGGCCGGCGGCGAGATTGCCGGGGTCGACATCCAGGACGCCCTGCCGGAGACCCTGCCGCTCTTCGAGCGGGCGGAGCTCGCACTCGGCCAGACGGTGCAGCAGCAGGTGACCATCCGGCGCGGCCTTGCCGAATACACGCTGCTCGTTCGCCTCGCGGCGCAGCGCCAGGGGGAGGCCATCGTCGGCTACGTCCTGACCTTCGACGACATCACGGTGCTCCTGAGCGCCCAGCGCCAGGCGGCCTGGGCAGAGGTGGCGCGGCGGATCGCCCACGAGATCAAGAACCCGCTGACGCCGATCCAGCTCTCCGCCGAACGGCTCGGCCGCAAGTTCTCGGGCCAGATCGACGAGGCGGACCGGTCGTCCTTCCACCGCTCGATCGACACGATCATCCGCCAGGTCGATGTCATCGGCCGGCTGATCCGCGAGTTCTCCGCCTTCGCCCGGATGCCCGATGCCCGCATGCGGCCCGAGCCGCTCGCCGAGCTCGTGCAGCACGCGGCGGACCTCCAGCAGAGCGCCCGCCCGGAGCTTCGGTTGACCATCGACCTCGGATCATCGGCCGGGCTCTATCTGGATTGCGACGGCGAGAAGATCAGCCAGGCACTGACCAATGTCCTGCAGAACGCCGCCCAGGCGGTCGAGGAACCGGCAGCCGGCGACGGGTCGGCAGGCAGTAGCCCGGTGCGCGAGCCCGTGGTAGAGGTCACAGTGTTGCGCAGTGACCACGAGCTGGCCATCCTGGTTGCCGATAATGGCAGTGGTTTCCCGGCCGGCGAGCGACAACGGTTCCTCGAGCCCTATGTCACCACAAAAGCCAAGGGGACGGGCTTGGGGCTTGCCATCGTGCACAAGATTATGGAGGAACACGCTGGTCGCGTGGAGCTCGACAACAGCGAGCTCGGTGGCGCGCTGGTCAGGTTGGTCTTCCCGGCTGAGCGGATCGTCGAGGGGCGACCCCGACCGATCGGCAGCGGGGCATCTTGAGCGAGGGTTGGCCAGGCCCTCAGAGCCCATTTGAGAGTCGGGCTCTCAGCGGAGACGGGCGAAGCGGATGAGCAAGGAAGTTCTGATCGTCGATGACGAGGCTGCGATCCGTGAGGTCGTCGCTGCCGTCCTCGAGGATGAAGGTTACGTGCCGCGCCAGGCCGCGACCAGCGACGAGGCGCTGCGCGAGGTCGCCCGCAAGCCGCCGGCCCTGCTGCTGCTCGACATCTGGCTCGAGGGGAGCCGCATGGACGGCGTGCAGATCCTCGACCATGTGCGCTCGAGCTATCCGAGCCTGCCGGTGATCATGTTCAGTGGTCACGGCACCATCGAGACCGCGGTGGCGGCGATCAAGAAGGGTGCCCTCGACTTCATCGAGAAGCCCTTCAAGTCCGACCGCCTGCTGGTCGCCGTCGAGCGGGCGATGGAGCTGAGCCGGCTGCGGCGGGAGAACGAGGAGCTGCGCCGCCGCGCCCAGAAGGTCGAGCTGATCGGCGGCTCGCCGGTCATGGGCAAGCTGCGCGCCACCATCCAGCGGATCGGGCCGACCGGCAGCCGCATCCTGATCTCCGGCCCGCCCGGCTCGGGCAAGGAGGTCGTGGCGCGGATGATCCACAAGCAGTCGCGGCGCGCCGAGGGGCCCTTCGTCGTCCTCAATTGCGCCGCCCTGGCACCGGACCGGGTCGACGTCGAGCTCT
Organism: Alphaproteobacteria bacterium; assembly: GCA_030431615.1. Taxonomy (GTDB): domain Bacteria; phylum Pseudomonadota; class Alphaproteobacteria; order Geminicoccales; family Geminicoccaceae; genus SLRI01. The sequence continues at coordinate 1,387 of JAUIID010000105.1, read as the reverse complement.
TCGGCTGCGAGCCCGGCTGGCTGGCCCCGGAGCAGCCGCGGGTGATCGGGCTGCTCGAGCGGGCGGATGGCGGCACGCTGCTGCTCGACGAGGTCGCCGACATGCCGCTCGACACCCAGGGCAAGGTGCTGCGGGCGCTGCAGGAGCGGAGCTTTACCCGACCGGGCGGCAACAATCGCCGGGAGGTCGATGTCCGCGTCCTCGCCACCACCAATCGCGATCTACAGGCCGAGATGACCGCGGGCCGGTTCCGCGAGGATCTCTACTACCGGATCAACGTGGTGCCCGTCGAACTGCCGCCCTTGGCCGAGCATCGCACCGACATTCCCGAGCTGGCCCGGCATTTCATGGCGGTCTCGTCCGCCGAGTCCGGCCTGCAGCCGCACGACATCGCCGACGATGCGATGGCCGTGCTGCAGACCGCCGACTGGCCGGGCGACATCCGCCAGCTGCGCAACACGATCGAGTGGATGCTGATCATGGCCGGCGAGTCGAAGACGCCGATCGGCCTCGCCGGCCTGCCGCCGGAGCTCACCGACAGCGCCGCCAAGGGGATGGATCCCCGGGCCAACGGAGAGTTCGTCTCGATGCCGCTGCGCGAGGCCCGCGAGCAGTTCGAGCGCACCTACCTGCAGGCGCAGCTGCAGCGGTTCGGCGGCAACATCTCGCGCACCGCCAATTTCGTCGGCATGGAACGGTCGGCACTGCATCGCAAGCTGAAGACGCTCGGTCTCCACAGCGACGACTAGCGAGTTAGCGGGGACAAGGGCGCAGCATGAAGGTGATCGTCGCCGGGGCCGGCCTCGTCGGCTTCAACATCGCGCGATATCTGGCTGCCGCCGGCAACGATGTCGTGATCATCGACCAGCGGCCCGAACTGGTGCGCAAGATCGGCGACAGCCTCGACATCCAGGCCATGGTCGGCCACGCCTCGCATCCCTCGACGCTCGAGCATGCCGGTGCCGCCGATGCCGACATGTTCATCGCGGTGACGCAGGTCGACGAGGTCAACATGGTCGCCTGCCAGGTGGCGCACACGCTCTTCAACGTGCCGACCAAGATCGCCCGGGTGCGGCAGCAGGACTACCTGCAGAGCCGCTGGCAGGACCTCTTTCGCCGCGATCATTTGCCGATCGACGTGGTGATCTCGCCGGAGGTGGAGGTGGCGCACGCCATCGCCCTCAGGCTCGAGGTGCCGGGGGCGCTCAATGTCGTGCCCTTCGCCGACGATCGGGTGCGGCTCATAGCACTCCGCTGCACCGAGGCCACGCCCATCATCAACACGCCGCTTAGGCAGCTCACCTATCTCTTCCCCGACCTGCATCTCGTCTGTGTCGGCGTCGCCCGGGGCGACCAGTTCTTCATTCCCCATGCCGACGACCAGCTC
>JAUIID010000104.1 GCA_030431615.1 Alphaproteobacteria bacterium | reverse complement strand
CTCGCCGAGTTCCGCGGCAATTACGCCTACAACCTCCAGGACGAAAACCTTCGCCGCTTCAATGCCGCCGTGCCGATGCTGGCCCAGTGGGACGATCACGAGGTCACGGACAACTGGTACTGGGAGCTCAGGAAGGACCGGGACGAGCGCTACCGCGAAGGCTCGGTGGCGCTGATGGCGGCGCGGGCCATGCGCGCCTTCCAGGACTACCTGCCGGTCCGCCGCCACCCGCTCGAGCAGGACCGCATCTACCAGAGCTTTCCTTACGGCCCGTCGCTCGAGGTCTTCCGCATCGACCTCAGGAGCTACCGCAGCCCCAACAGCGACGCCGAGCCCACGACCCTCTCACCCGAGAACCGCATCCTCGGTGCCGCGCAGCTCGCCTGGCTGAAGGAGGCCCTCGCCCGCTCGACGGCAACCTGGAAGGTGATCGCCTGCGACATGCCCATCGGCCTCATCGTCTACGACGACTGGCGCGAGAAGAAAGGTGCGGAGGCCATCGCCCTTCGGGACGGCCCGCCGGCCGGCCGCGAGGTCGAGATCGCCGACCTCCTCACCTTCATCCGCGATCGGGGCATCAGGAACACGGTCTGGCTCACCGCCGACGTCCACTACACCGCCGCCCACCGCTATCGGCCGGAGAATGCCCGCTACCAGGCCTTCACCCCGTTCTGGGAGTTCGTCTCCGGCCCGCTCAATGCCGGCACCTTCGGCCCCAACGCCCTCGACGACACGTTCGGCCCCGAGGTCGTCTTCCAGAAGGCCCCGCCGCAGGGCCAGTTCAACCTGCCCCCCTCAGCCGGCCTCCAGTTCTTCGGCCAGGTCGACATCGAGCCCGAGAACGAAGTGCTCACGGTGACGCTCAAGGATATCGAGGGGGCGAGCCTCTTCACGCAGGAGCTGCTGCCGGAGCGGTGAGCAGGGCGGCGCGCGCCGACAGGCCGTCCGGTCACCTGCTCTTCAGGTGCCGCGTCAGGCTTGCGCCGTCGAAGCGACCGAGCCCGGCGGCCAGCGCCTCCTGGTAGCTCTCGCGCGCCGCCTCGGAGAGGGGCATGGTCTTGCCGGAGAGTGCTGCCTGGCGAAGGGCGAGATCGAGGTCCTTCGCGAGCCCCGCGATGTCGAACGTGCCGGGCTGGTCGGTGCCGTTCAGTGTGTCGACGACGACCTGCGCACGGTTCTTGAGCACGGTCGGTCCCCCGGAACTGTCGGCAATGACGGAGATGGCGGTCTCGGCGGAAATGCCGCTGCCCTCGAGCATCGCCAGCGCCTCCGCCAGCGTCTTCCAGTAGATCGCGAGCGGCAGGTTCACCGCGAGCTTCATCCGCGCACCGGAACCGACGGGGCCGAGATGCTCCACCCGCTTGCAGAGCTGCTCGAGGATCGGCTTCGCCCGTGCGAAGGCCGCCTCCGTGCCGCCCGCCATTCCCAGAAGCTGGCCCTTGAGCGCCGGGCCCACGGTGCCGCCGACCGGGCAGTCGACGAAATCCGCCCCCGCCTCCGTGATCGATGCACCGATCCTGCGGGTCTCATCCGGGAGAAGCGTGGACATGTCGACAACCAGCCGGTTCGCGATGCCTTCGTCGATGAGGCTCTTCGCAACCCCTTCCACCGCTGCCGCATCGGTCAGTGACAGGAGAATGGCGTCGCAGGCGACAACCCTGGCCAGATCCGGGGCGACCTCGGCGCCAGCGTCCGCCGCCGCGGCCGTATGTTCCACCGTCCTGTTCCAGACGGTGACGGCATGCCCGGTTTCGACCAGCCGCTTCGCAAAGGCGGTGCCCATCCGCCCGGTTCCCATGATGGCGATCGTCTTCATCCTGCGTCCTCCCTGTTCGACGGATTGCCGCCCGGGCGCCGAAGGCCTCAGGCCGCGGGGCCGCCGTTCCGCATGATTGCGTCTGTCGGCCTTATAGCGATTCCGGTCGCATCTGGCTCATCCGCCTGCATCACGAAGATGCGGGAGACGGCGTTCTTGCCAATGCAAGGGATGCGCTGGCCCCGGGACTTGTCGTCGGCACCGAAACGGCATGGGCAACCATGGGCGTCCTTCCTCGACAGGACCAGGAACCGGTGCCGGGCCGATACGTGCCACGACTTGCGGCCCGTTCAGGATTTCGCGGAACGCCCCCGAGATCAAGGCATGAAAGCCTGGAGCGGGCTACTTCATATCTCTTATGGCCGAACTGCAGAATTTGTATAACGTGAGGCTGAGCCGACCGAGGTGGACCTGTCCCAACCGACGGCGGCTGAACAACAGGGAGGATAACAAGATGATCACTCGCACCCGCACGACTCGTCGCGGCTTCGGCAAGCTGACACTCGCCGGAACCGCCCTGGCGGCGATCGGCGCGCCGGCAATCGTCCGCGCGCAGACGGCAATCACCTTTGCGGTGCCGAACCCCTCGGCGCTGACCTGGCTGCCCTATTGGGTCGCCGTGGGCGAAGGCTACTTCACGGATGAAGGCCTTGCGCCCACGCTCGAGGCGATCGACGGCTCGGCGGCCGTGCTGCAGGCCATGTCCTCCGGACAGGCCCATATCGGCGCTCCGGGGCCCGGACCCACTCTTGGCGCCCGCGCCCGGGGCGTGGACGCGAAGTTCCTCTACAATCTCTACCCGAAATCGGTCTTCGGCATCCTGGTGAAGGAGGAAAGTCCGTACCAGACCCCGGCAGACCTCAAAGGTACGGTCATCGGCGTCGGCACCGCGGACGGTGCGGAAGTGTCGTTCACCGACGCGATCATGACCGATCTGGGCCTGACCAAGGACGTGGACTTCACCTACCTGCCGGTTGGCGACGGCGGTACGGCGGCGGTTGCGTTCCTGCGGGACGAGGTCAATTCCTACGCTGGTGCGGTGTCCGACGCCGCGATCCTCTCGGCGCGCGGCCTGAGCCTCCGCGAGATCACGCCCGAGGCCTATCTCGGCTTCTTCGGCAACGGTATCGCGATGCTCGAGAGCCAGATGGCGACCATGCCCGATCTAGCACCGAAGTTCGGTCGGGCACTCGTTCGCGGCACGCGCTTCGCGTCGGACCCAGCCAACAAGGAAACCTGCCTCGCCCACTGCGCCGCAGGCAACCCGCAGGAAGGCGAACAGGACTACGCGGCGTCGCTCTTCGACGGCGTGCTCGTCCGGATCACCCCGACCGAAGCCTATATCGCGGAAGGCTACGGCTACCAGCCGCCGGAGCATTGGCAGGCCATTCACGACGCCGCGGTCGCCTCAGGGGCGCTGGCGGAGCCGCTGCCGGATCTCTCGGCGGTCTACACGAACAAGTTCGTGGCGGACTGGAACGCCTGACAACGACGCCGGAGCTCCAACCGATCCAACCGGAACCGGCCGCGCAGCACCCGCGGCCGAGCTCTCGGATCGAGGGGCTGCAGTCCCCTACGGCAGCGAGTCGTATGCCATGCGCCGGACCATGCACGGGTTCACAGAAACGACTGGCCGTGCTCCAGCACGAGGTCGCACACCTGCTCGGTCACGGTCTCCTGGATGCCGCTGCCGCTCAGGCTGAAACTGTCGCCGCCGCCCGTGTCCAGGAGGCCGCCGAGGCCGGCTTCGTAGCCCGGGTCCTTTTCCGCCTCTTCGGCGCCACCGAGCTTGCCGAGCAGCGACTGCTGCACCGACGCGGCGTCGCCGCTGCCGAGGTAGTTGTTCTTCACGCAGTATTCGAGCACGCCGGCGACATTGGCCGGCCCGGCCTGGTCGACCATCGGCAGGCCGAGCCCGCCGCCGCTCTTGCCGAGGGCGCTGGTCAGGTCGTTCAGCGACTGCGCCAGGGCGGGCAGCGAAGCCAGCTGCACGAGCAGGGCGGCGCCAGCCGCGATGCCCCGCCACGCGCCATGCCCGCGCTTGTTGCCGTCGACGAATCGCTTGCTCAAGACCGCACTCCCGTTGTTCGACGAGCACCACGTGGCGCCGGAGGATTCCAACCAGACATAGCATCGGCAGCGGACTTGGCCAGCGATTGCCTTCGCAGCAGGCGGCCGTTCACCGGTCCTCGAGCGTGTCCTCGATCAGCGCCGCAATGCCGAGGGAGCGTGCGTCGCCCGTCCCCCCGAGACCCTGGATGGCGCCCCGGCGGGCCGCTTCGGTCTTGTGCTGGAGGAGCTTCTTCTGGGCTTCCACGCGGTCGACATCGACGCTTATGGCGACGATTGCCGCCAGCATCGCCCGACGCTTCTGCGCGTCCATCTTGCCGCTGGTCCAGGGCGGCTTGGGCGCGAGGCGGCTCTCGAACTGGGCCGAGAGGCGGTCGACATGGTCGAGCTTCCGGTCATCGGCCATGATGATCGCCGTGCCCGTCAGGTGGACGGCGACATAGGTCCAGGTCGGCACCTGGTTCTCGATGCCGTACCAGTCGGGGCTGATATAGGCGTCGTCGGTCTGGCAGATCACGAGGCAGCGGCAGCCATCGCCGACATGGGTATGGATCGGGTTGGCGCGGGCCACATGCAGCTCGAGCCGCAGCCGCTCCGGCCCGGCCTCCTCAATTAGGAACGGCACATGGACGGCCAGGGGTGCCTCAGGCGTCGGCACGACGAGCTGGCCGAAGGCGCGCTCGCGCAGGATCGGCAGCGCCTCCGCAAGGCCGATCCGGAAGGCCGGATGCACGTACATGGACCTGCCGCTCCCGCTCAGCGCCGCTTTGCCGCCATGAGCGGATCGGTGGTGTCCGCGTGCCTGGCGAGCAGTTGCTCCACGATCGCCAGGAGCTGGCTGTGGCTGAAGGGCTTGGTCAGGAGCGGCGCATCCTGGAAGGGCGGCGGCAGCGCCTCGCGGCCGTAGCCCGTCGCGAAGGCGAAGGGCACGCCCTGCTCGGTCAGCGCCGCCACGATGTCATCGACCGGGCGGCCATCCAGATTGGCATCCACCAGCGCTGCCGCGCAGCCGGGGTCGGTGATCAGCGGAATGGCGCGTTCGGCGCTGGCGACCGGACCGAGCACGTCATAGCCGGCCGCCCGCAATTCCTCCTCAATGGCGAGCGCCACGAGCGGTTCGTCCTCGACCACCAGCACCCGCCCCGTGCGGGGCTGGGACATCGGGCGCTCCGGCTGCACAGGGAGCGGTGGCGCCAGGGCCGACAACCGGCGCGCCTCGGCGAGGCTGTCGATCACCTCGACCAGCGGCAGGCGTATATCGCAGGCGAGGCCGTCGCCGGCATAGCTGACTTTGGCCTCGCCCCGGTTGGCCTCGAGGCTGCGCTCGATCAGCGTCGAGCCGAAACCCCGCTTCTTCGGCGCCACGAGGCCGGGCACGCCGCTCTCCCGCCAGCTCAGATGCAGCTCGCGGTCGGCGGCCTCGACGATCTCCCAGGTGATGGCCAGCCGCCCGTCGGGGACGGCGAGCGCGCCATGCTTGCGCGCGTTGGTGGCAAGCTCATGCAGCACCAGCGCCAGCTGCACCGCGACCCGGGCATCGAGCACCACCCGTGGCCCCGAGCTGGCGACGCGGGCACCGTTGCTGCTGCCGAGCAGCACCTGCTCGTGGACGAGGTCGTGCAGGGTGGCCCCCTGCATCCCCCCCTGCACCAGGAGGTCGTGCGCCCGGGCCAGCGCCTGGACCCGACCGTTGAAGGCGGCGACGAAGGCCTCGGTGCTGGTGGTGCTGCGCATCGACTGGCTGGCGATCGCCTGGATGGTCGCCAGCGTGTTCTTGACCCGATGGTTCAGCTCATTGAAGAGCAGTGCGCGCATCTCCTCGGCGCGCTTGCGCTCGGTGACGTCGCGGCCGACCTTCGAGGCGCCGACGATCTTGCCGCTGCTGTCGCGGATCGGCGAGATGGTGAGCGAAACATCCACCCGACGGCCGTCCTTCGCCACGCGCACCGTATCGAAATGCTGGACCCGCTCGCCATTCCGGAGCCGGGCCAGGATCTCGTCCTCCTCCGCCTGCAGCTCGGGCGGGATGATCTCCTTGATCGACCGGCCGAGCATCTCCTCCTGGCTGTAGCCGAAGATCCGCGCCGCGCCTGCGTTCCATGACGTGACAATGCCGTCGAGGGTCTTGCTGACGATGGCGTCGTCGGATGAGGCGACGATGGACGCGAGGTGCAGGGCCGCGATCTCGGACTGCCGACGGTCGTCGTTCTCGGCCAGGAGCGCGATGGCACCCGTCATCGTCCCCGCGGCGTCGCGCAGGGGGGCCGCATAGGCCGTGAGCGCCTGCCGCGTGCCGTCCCCTCGGCGGAGGATCACTGCCCTGCCCGACAGGGCCTTTCCGTCACGAAGTGCTGCCGCCGCCGGCATTTCCTCCGGGCGCAGGGTCCGGCCGTCCGGCCAAAGGAGCTGCCAGCTGCCGCCTTCGACGCGGCTGCCGGGCGCCGGCCGCTCGCCCCAGAGCGCTGCCGCGCGCTCGTTCAGAGCCGTCAGGACGCCCGCCGCGTCGGTCGCATAGACCGCCACCGGCAACGCCTCCAGCAGATCCATGCCCGTGTTCATGCGCTCGCCATCCGTTTCATCGACTCGTACCACCCCGACCGCGGCTTGCACGGCATCCTCTACAGCAAGGGCCGGCCGGAAAGGGCGAATTCTTGGCAGTGCCGCCGCGCCGGCCCTCGCTCCGGCACGATACCGGTCAGACGAGGTAGGCCTCAACCGGCTCGGCAAAGCCCTTCGCCATGAAGCGCCGCACGGCGGCCTGCTCCTTCACGCCGGCCAGCCGGTCGATGACCGCGGCACTCGCCAGGATCTCGCCGGTGCCGGCAGCGGCCTGCAGGCGGGCGGCGAGGTTCACGGTCGAGCCGATGGCGGTGAAGTCCCTGTGCATCCTGCCGAACTCGCCGAAGGACGCCATGCCGGTATGGATGCCGATGCCGATACCGAGGGCCGCGGCGTCGCCGCCTTTGGCCGTGAGCTCCGCCCGGCGCGCGGCGCAACGCTCCTGGATACGCCGCGCCGCCGCCACCGCCTGGCCCGGATGGTCGGCGCGGGTGATCGGGAAGTTGAAGATCGCCATCACCGCATCGCCGACGGTCTTGTTCAGAAGACCGTCATGCGCCCAGATCGCTTCGGCACATTCGTCGTAGAAGGTCTCCAGAAGCTCCTGCACCTGCGAGGAACTTTGGGTCTGCGAGAGGGCGGTGTAGCCGCGCAGGTCGGCGGAGAGGATGGTGAGTTCGACCTCGATGTTCTGCCGTCGCTTAACGACGCGGAACATCATCTCGCAGATCGTGCAGAGATTGGGGTTCATCCGGCTGCGCCGGATGCCGAAGAGGCGGAACGGATAGGAGAACGGCCCCCGGATCGGCACCGGGACGTGCATCTGGCACCAGCAACCCTTGCAGATCGTCGGTGGCGGCGTGGTCATGGGTTCGTGTAGCCCCGGTTGGCGCGCAGCACGGACCGAGCGGTGCGCCCCGCGCCAACCGGTTGTCAAGATCTACCGCAAGCTGCCGCGCCCCTGGCCGCCGCTCGCGTCGGCTCGGGTGCCGGCAGCTAGTTGTAGTTGCCGAGCAGGATGCCGATCAGCTCGCGGCCGGTGCCGCCCGCCTCGTTCCAGTTGCCGAGCAGGACGCCGAGGTTCTCCCGACCGCTGCCGCCACCCTCGTTGCCGTTGCCGACCAGGAGACCGATGTTCTGCCGGCCGCTGCCGTTGCCGGCATTTTCGTTGCCTACGAGGATGCCGAGATTCTCCCGACCACTGGCGTCGCCGGCATTGCCGTTGGCGACCAGCACGCCGGAGCTCTCGCGGCCGCTGAAGTCGCCATCGTTGCCGTTGCCGACCAGGATGCCGACATTGTCCCGGCCGCTGTTCTCGCCGGCATTGCCGTTGCCGTTCAGGATGCCGACATTGCCGGTGCCCGCACCTTCGCCGGTATTGTCATGACCGTTCAGGATGCCGGCATTGCCGTCGCCGCTGTTCAGGATGCCGACATTGTTGGTCCCGGTGTTCAGGATGCCGTAATTGCCGTTCTCGCCGATGTTGATGAAGTCGCCGATGATCGCACCCGCCGTCACCCGATCCAGATCACGCGCGTCGAGCCGAAGCGGCTCGGCCGTCGCGGCGGTGGTGACGCCAGTGAGGCAGGCGGCGGCAAGCAGCAGGCGCGACATCATGGATATTCCCCCTCGAAGGCGTTGATTCGCTTTCATCACAAGCTAGGCCCCGCCCCCCGGCCGGTCCACCCCCCTTGCCGGCTCGCGATCGATGCTTAACGCCGAGGCAATACCGACGTATCGGCCGCGGGTCGGCGTGCGTCGGCGAGCGGAGCCCTCATGACATGGTGCCGGCCCCGATGGTGCCGGAGGCCGACCATGCACGAGACAGCCAGCTCGATCCGAGAAACTGTGCGCCAGCGGGCGCGCCGGACGGGCGCCTGCCTGCTCGTTGCCGCACTTATGGCGGGCCTTGGCCTCGCCCATGCGGCGCCGGCGAAAGCGGGCTTCGCGGAAGGCGTAGCGGCTCACGATGCCGGTGACTTCGAAACGGCGTTCCAGGAATTCCTGCCATTGGCCCAGGAAGGCGATGAGGTTGCTCAGTTTAACATTGGCGTCATGTATCAATTTGGCCAAGGTCGGCCCAAAAACGACACCGAAGCCGGGTATTGGTACCGACTTGCCGCAGAGCGGGGTCATGCCAGCGCCCAATTCAACCTCGGCTGGATGTACGAAAATGGCTATGGCGTCCCCGAAAACGACGCCGAGGCCGTCAAGTGGTATCGACGCGCAGCCGAGCAGGGCGATGCCTCTGCTCAGTTCAACCTCGGCCTTATGTACGCTCATGGCGAGGGCGTCCTCGAAAACAACGCCGAAGCAGCAAGGTGGTACCGGCGGGCCGCCGAACAGGGTGATGCGCAAGCTCAGTTCAACCTTGGCCTCATGTACGAGTTTGGGGAAGGCGTTGCCGAGAACGACGCCGAGGCCGTACGGTGGTACAGACATGCCGCCGACCAGGGTAACGCCAAGGCTCAGACCAATCTCGGCTTCATGTACGATTTCGGAATGGGCGTGCCCGAGAACGACGCCGAGGCCGTCAGATGGTACCGACGCGCCTCCGACCAGGGCAACGCCAAAGCTCAGTTCAACCTTGGCCTCATGTACGAGCTTGGGGAAGGCGTGCCGACGGATTGGATGGAAGCGCATTTCTGGTACAATCTCTCGGCGGCAGGATCCCCGTCTGGTGCGGACCGCGATCAGGCCGTGAGGAGTCGCGACAGGGTCCAGGCACTGCTGAGCCCGACGCAGATCGCCCGGGCGCAAGCCATGGCTCGGGACTGGCGGCCGAAAGCGGAAGACGCGACGCGCGTCGCGGCGGAGCCGCCTTTGCAACCGGCTCCTTCGGTAGACATCGAGGTGCGCGAGATCCAGAGCCTGCTCGGGTCGATCGGTTACGACCCGGGACCCGTCGACGGGATCATGGGGCAGAAGACGCGGGAAGCCATACTCAGTTTTCAGCAGGTTGCCGGGCTGAGCGTGGACGGTGAGGTAACGGAGGTCCTGGTCGCCGCGCTACGTTTTGCCCTCGCCCTCAGATCCCAGCCGACGGCAATTGCACAGGAGCGGGAGGTCGTCGCCACCGGCTCAGGCTTCGCCGTGACCCGGGACGGGCTGGTGCTGACCAACGAGCATGTCGTCGCCGGCTGCGGCGAGCTGCGCGTCCGGGCACCTGAGGGCGGCCTGTCAATGGCAGCGAGCCTCGTTGCCTTCGACCCGAGCAACGACCTTGCCCTCCTCCAGGCTCCCGTGCGCTTCGCCGCGAGCGCCGTCTTTCGCGACGGGCGGGGCATCCGTTCCGGCGATGGGATCGTCGTCGTCGGCCATCCGCTGCGCGGCCTGCTCGCCGACGAGGCTTCCGTTACCACCGGTGCGGTCAGTGCGCTGGCCGGGCTGCGCAACGACGCCCGCTACCTGCAGCTCACTGCCCCCGTGCAACCGGGCAACAGCGGCGGCCCGCTGGTCGACATGAGCGGCCGGGTGGTGGGCGTCGTCGTCGCCAAGCTCGACGCGATGAAGGTCGCCGATGCCACGGGCGACATCCCGCAAAACGTCAACTTCGCCGTCAAGGCAGCGATCGCCCGGAGCTTCCTCGACGCCAACGACGTCGCCTATGCGTCGGCGCCCCCCGAAGGAGCCATGGCCGCTGCCGATGTCGGCGCCGCAACGAAAGCCATGACCGTGCTGGTGGAGTGCTGGCGCTAGACGTTGAAGTATCGCGCCTGCGGGTGGTGGAGGACGATGGCACTGGTCGACTGCTCGGGGTGGAGCTGCCAGCCTTCGCTGAGCGCGATGCCGATCCGGGAGGCGCCCAGGAGCTCGAGCAGCGGCTCCTGGTCCTTGAGCGTCGGGCAGGCCGGGTAGCCGAAGCTGTAGCGCGAGCCGCGATAGCCCTGCTTGAGGATCTGCGCCATCTCGCGCGAGTCCTCGTGGCCGAAGCCGAGCTCGGCCCGGATCTTGGCATGGACGTACTCGGCCAGCGCCTCGGCCAGCTCCACGCCTAGCCCGTGCAGGCGGACATAGTCCTGGTAGCGGTCGGCCTTGAACCACTCCCTCGCTACCTCGGCCGCCCGCTGGCCCACGGTCACCACCTGCAGGCCGATGACGTCACGCTCGTCGCTGTCGATGTCGCGGAAGAAGTCGGCGATGCAGAGCCCACCGGCCTTGGCCTGCCGGGGCAGCGTGAAGCGGCAGAGCTCGGTCGTGCCGGCCTCGTCGAAGAGCACGACGTCGTTGCCCTCGCCCGCGGCCTTCCAGTAGCCGTAGGCGGCCTGCGGCAGGAAGACGTTCTCGGCCTCGGCCTCGGCGACGAGGTCCTGAAGGACGGGGCGCAGCTCCTTCCTGGCCCAGGCCAGGAACTCCGGCAGCGACCGCCCCTCCTTCTTGTAGCCCCAGTGAAACTGGTAGAGCATGTTGTCGTTGAGGTACGGCAGGAGCGCCTTGACCGGCACGTTCTCGATCACCTGGGCACCCCAGAAGGGCGGGGGCGGCACCTTCACGCCATTCGCCAGCTGGTCGCGCCGCAGCTTGGTTTCGGCCATGTCGACCGGCCGCGTGAGCGGCATCGAGCCGTCATTGTGCTCGAGCGTGCGCTGCTTGCGGCCCGGCCGCTTCTTCTGCTGCTGCTTTTCCTTGATGTCGGCGAGGTAGCTGTCGAACCCGCCCTTGGCGATGGTGTCCATCAGCTTCAGCCCATCGAACGCATCGCGGGCATAGGCGACCCGGCCGGAATCGTAGGCCTTGACGCAGTCGTCCTCGACATAGGCCCGGGTCAGGGCGGCGCCGCCCAGGATCACCGGCAGCTCGAGCCCGTCGCGCCCCATTTCCTCGAGATTCTCGCGCATCACGACGGTCGACTTGACGAGCAGGCCGGACATGCCGATCGCGTCCGCCCGGTGGTCGCGGGCCGCCTCCAGAATGTTGCCGAGCGGCTGCTTGATGCCGAGATTGACGCAGCGATAGCCATTGTTGGTGAGGATGATGTCGACGAGGTTCTTGCCGATGTCGTGGACGTCGCCCTTCACCGTGGCGAGCACGATGGTGCCCTTCTGCTGGCCGTCGATCTTCTCCATGAAGGGCTCGAGATAGGCCACCGATTTCTTCATCGTCTCGGCCGACTGCAGCACGAAGGGCAGCTGCATCTTGCCGGCGCCGAAGAGCTCGCCCACCACCTTCATGCCGGCGAGCAAATGCTCGTTGATGATGGTGAGCGGCGGGAACTTGGTCATCGCCTCGTCGAGATCGGCCTCGAGCCCGTCCTTGTCGCCGTCGACGATGCGCTCGGCCAGCCGCTCCTCGACCTTCTCGGCCCGCTGCCGCTTCTCCGAGGCCGCCGCCTTGCGGTCGGCGAAGAGCGCCATGAAGGCCTGGAGCGGGTCGTGGCCCTCGCGCCGCCGGTCGAAGATCAGGTCCTCGGCCGCCTCCACCTCGTTCTGCGGGATCTTGTGGAGCGGCAGGATCTTCGACGAGTGGACGATGGCCCCGGTCAGCCCGCGCTGCATCGCGTGGTCGAGCATCACCGAGTTGAGCACGTGGCGGGCCGCCGGGTTGAGCCCGAAGGAGACGTTTGAGAGGCCGAGGATGATCTGGATCTCGGGCAGCTCGGTGCTGATCCGCTCGATCGCCTCGAGCGTCCAGAGTGCGAGCTTCCGGTCGTCCTCGTTGCCGGTGCAGATGGTGAACGTCAAAGGATCGATCAGCAGGTCCGAGCGCGGCAGGCCGTAGCGGTCGCAGGCGAACTCGACCAGCCGGTGGCAGATCCGCAACTTGTCGTTGGCGGTCTTGGCCATGCCGGCCTCGTCGATGGTGAGCGCGATGACCGCCGCGCCATGCTTGCGCGCCAGCGCCATGCGCTGCTCGGCCGCCTGCTCGCCATCCTCGAAATTGATCGAGTTCAGCACCCCCTTGCCGCCATAGAGCTCGAGCGCCGCCTCGAGCACCGGCAGCTCGGTCGAGTCGAAGACGATGGGCGCGTCGACCTGGCCGCGCATCCGCTTGGTCACCTCGGTCATCTCGGCGACCTCGTCGCGGCCGACGAAGGCGGTGCAGAGATCGAGCGTGTGCGCCCCTTCCCGCACCTGTTCGCGACCCATGGCGACGCAGCCGTCCCAGTCGCCGGCTTCCTGCAGCTGGCGGAAGCGCTTCGAGCCGTTGGCGTTGCAGCGCTCGCCGATCGAGAGATAGGCGTTCTCCTGGCGCAGGGCCTGGGCCGAGAAGAGCGAGGCGAGCTGCGGCTGCAGCACCGGCTGGCGGGCGACCGGCACCGGGCGCTGGCCGTCCGGGGCGAGCCCGCGCAGCATGGCGTCGACGGCGCGAATGTGGTCCGGCGTGGTGCCGCAGCAGCCGCCCACCATGTTGACCCCGTCCTCGGTGACGAAGCGCTCGAGCCACTTGGCGAGCTCGTCCGGGCCGAGCGGGTAGTGGGTGCGCCCCTCCTTCAGCTCGGGCAGGCCGGCATTGGGCTGGACAGAAATCAGGCCGGGCCAGGTCTGGCCGAGCTGGCGGAGATGTTCGGCCATCTCCTTCGGGCCCGTGGCGCAGTTCAGCCCGAGCCCGTCCACGCCCATGGCGTCGACGATGGTGATGGCCGCGGCGATATCGGTGCCGACCAGCATGGTGCCGGTGGTCTCGATCGTCACCTGGACGAGGATCGGCAGATGCCGGTGCTCGGCGGCGAGCGCCACCTTGACCCCGTTGATCGCCGCCTTCACCTGCAGCGGGTCCTGGCAGGTCTCGATCAGGAGCGCGTCGACCCCGCCGGCCATGAGGCCGGCCGTCTGCAGGGTGATCGCCTCCTCGATCTCGCGATAGCCCACATGGCCGAGGCTCGGCAGCTTGGTGCCGGGGCCGATGGAGCCGACGACGAAGCGCTGCCGCGCATTGGCGCCCAGCCGCTCGACAGCCTCGCGGGCGAGGCGCGCCGCCGTCTCGTTGATCTCGAAGGCCCGCTCGGTCAGGTCGAACTCGCCGAGCGTCACCGGGCTGCCGCCGAAGGTGTTCGTCTCGACCGCATCGGCGCCGGCCTCGAGATAGGCGAGGTGAATCTCGCGGACGAGGTCCGGCCGCGACAGGTTCAGGATCTCGGAGCAGTTCTCCTGGCCCCAGAAATCACCCTCGACGGTGAGCTCACGGCCCTGGATCTGGGTCCCCATGCCACCGTCGAAGAGGATCACCCGCTCGCGCGCGTGGCTGGCGAAATCGACCATGATGTTCCTTCTGTCAGTATCTTGCCGCGGCGCCTAGCGCCGCAGGGTCCGGCGACGGGCGCCGGGTCAGGCGGCCAGCGAGAGCGCCGGCCGGCCGCCGAGCAGGCGGAAGACGGCGACGCTGAGCTCCGCCCGATTGAGCGCGTAGAGGTGGAGCTGACCGAAGCCCTCGGCAACTAACCGGCGGCACTGCTCGGAAGCGACGGTCGCAGCCACCATCTTGTGCAGGTCGCTGCCGGGCTCGACCCCGTCGAAGAGCTTGACCAGCCAGGCCGGCACGCCGGCGCCGCAGCGCTCGCTGAACCGCCGGATCTGGGTGAAGTTGTGGATCGGCATGATGCCCGGCACGAAGGGCGTGGTGATGCCGCGCGCGGCCAGCCGGTCGCGGAAGCGCAGGACCTGGTCGGTGTCGAAACAATACTGGCTGATCAGCCAGTCCGCCCCGGCGTCCACCTTGCGCGCCACGCTGTCGAGGTCGGCATCGGCGCTCGCCGCTTCGGGATGGGTCTCCGGGTAGCAGCCGACGCTGACCTGGAAGTCGTGGCGGGCCTTGAGCCCGGCGACCAGATCCGAGGCGTAACCATAGCCGTCGGCGCGCGGCGCGTAGGGCCCCTCGCTGCCCTTCGGCAGGTCGCCGCGCAGGGCAACCACATGGCGGATGCCGGCCTGCCAGTAATCCTCGGCCACGGCGTCGATCTCGGCCCGGCTGCGGCCGATGCAGGTCATGTGCGCCGCCACCGCCCGGCCGGTATGCTCGCGCACCGCCTCGACGACATTGCGCGTCTCGGTGTTGCCGTTGCCGCCGGCGCCGCTGGTGACCGTGTAGTGCGCCGGCCCCAGCGCCTCGAGCACGTCGATCTCCTCGAGCAGCGCCATGGCCCCGGCGGGCCACTTCGGCGGGAAGAGCTCGATCGACAGCCGCACGTCCGGCAGCTCCGCGGCGAGGGTCCAGCTCGGCGGCGAACTCTCAGCCTGGGGCGGGCTCTGGGTCTGGGGCAGGCTCTGGGTCTGGGTGGTCATCAGGCGGCCCTCTCGGCGGCAGGTTGCTCTTCGATCGTCTCGTCAGTGGTGTCGTCTTGCATGGCCTCGGCCACCGGCTTCCTGGCGAGCCAGATGCAGACATCGGCGCCATCGCCGGCGAGGCGCACCATGGGCGACGGCTCGAGGCCAAGCTCGGCGAACCAGTCGACGAGCTCGGTCTCGGCGAAACCCAGGCGGCGATGCCCCTTGTCGGCGCGCAGCCATTCGAGCGCGTGCCGGGCGAGGTCGACCACGACCAGCCGCCCCTCCGGCCGCAGCACGCGGGCAGCCTCGGCCAGCGCCGCCAGGGGGTCGTCGGCGAAGTGCAGCACCTGATGCAGGGTCACCGCGGCGACGCTGCGGTCGACCAGCGGCAGCTGGTACATGTCGCCATAGCGGACCTGGCAGTTGCGCGCCTCGCGCCGGTCGAGATTGGCCCGGGCCACCCGCAGCATGTCGTGGCTGAGGTCGACGCCGAGGCCGCTGCCGATCTGGCCGGCCAGCACCTGCAGGATGCGGCCGGTGCCGGTGCCGATATCGAGCAGCGATTCGGCGCGCTCGGCCGCGAAGATCCGCACGAGCTCCTGCTCGACGGCACCGGCCTCGACGGCGACGTCGCCCTCGCTGTCCCAGACGGCAGCCCGCGCATCGAAAAAGCGCTCGGCCTGGCGCCGGCGCGAGGCCCGGATCGCCGCGAGCCGCCCGCGATCGAGCTGCAGAAGCGCATCGTCCTCCGGCAGGAGCCGGCAGAGCGAGCGGGCGAGCCGGGCCGGCGCACCGCTCTGCGCCCGGCGATAGAAGACCCAGCTGCCCTCGCGAAACCGCTCGAGCAGCCCGGCCTCGGCCAGGAGCTTGAGATGCCGCGAGATCCGGGGCTGGCTCTGCGCCATCACCTGCACCAGCTCGCTCACCGTCCACTCGCCGTGGCTGCAGACCGCGAGCAGCCGCAGCCGCGACGGCTCGGCCGCGGCCCGAAGGCCGGCGAGCAGCTCGTCGAGCGGTGCGTTTCCCGGTGCGATCGTTCCTGGTGTCATCGGCTTCCGCAGCTTCCGCATGGCGAAAGAAGGATATGCCGATATCTTTATATCGTTGGCCCGCCCTTGGCAAGCCCGGCGTCAGCCGCCAATGGCGTTGTCGCTCAGTGCCGGGCTTCGCTTGCCGGCGGCAGATCGAGCAGCCCCGTCGCATCCTCGGCATCGAAGAGCCAGGCGAGAAGAGCCCCCTCCACGTCCTTCTTGACCGCCGCCGGATGGCTGTCGAGGGAATCGATCAGTGCCGTGATGAGCTTCTCGTCCGAGGCGCCGAGAGCCTCGGCGAAACGCTGGAACAGGGGCGAGTCGTCGCCCAGCACCGTGGCCAGTCGGCGCCTGAGCGAATTGAACGAAACGACGCGAACCGTGCTCATCGATGCTCCTTCGGATCGGATCGCAGCGCCGCCCATGGCCCGTGATCGCCGGGCGCAAACTAGGCCAGCCACCGCCCCGGCGACAGCCCGAGCGTCCGGCCCGCATAGGTGACTATGAACATACGTTAAGCATCGCTTAGCTTTGCCGTGCTAGGGAAAGGCCGCTTGAAAACCGGACGGGGCACGGATAGACCCCATCACCGGACCGGGTCGCCCGACGCCCCGGTTCCGGCATCGTCGAGGATAGGCAATGGCTCGTTCCGCAAGCATGGCAGCCAATTGGCGTGCGGCACTCGCCAGCATGGCCGTGGCCCTGCTGCTGCTCGGGGCGGCGCCGCGCGTCGCCGCACAGGCCATCGACGACCCGCTCGAGCCTTTGAACCGGGCCGTCTTCCAGTTCAACCTGATCGTCGACAACACCATCCTGAAGCCGGTCACGCAGCTCTACGGCTTCGCCGTGCCGGACCCCGCCAAGCGCGGCGTCACCAATTTCCTGCAGAACCTGCGGGCCCCCATCGTCTTCGCCAACCAGGTCCTGCAGGGCGAGCGCGAGCAGGCGGGGATCACGCTCGGCCGGTTCATGGTCAACACGACCTTCGGCCTGTTCGGGCTCGTCGACTTCGCCAATTATTTCGGCATACCGCCACGCGAGGAGGCGGATTTCGGCCAGACGCTCGGCGTCTACGGCATCGGTGCCGGCCCCTACCTCGTGCTGCCGCTGCTCGGTCCCTCCACGGTGCGCGACGCCACCGGCATCGCTGTCGATTCTTTCATTATCGATCCGACGATCTATTTCACCGACACGTCGTGGCGGCTCGCCCGTTTCGGGCTCACCGCGGTGGACACACGCTACCGCTACGGCCCGCTGATCGACGACCTGCAGGCCAACAGCCTTGATTTCTACGTCGCGGCGCGGAGCGCCTTCCTGCAGAACAGGGAGGCCCAGATCCGCAAGAACGGCGGGGGTCTGGGTGACGAGTACGAGAGCATTTTCGATGATTCTTTCGACGAGGAAGCCTCCGATGACCCGTTCGAAGTGGAATGAAGCGAGCGAGTCGCTCTGGCGCCGGCGCACGCTGCTCGCCACGGCGCTGCTCGGCGCCGCCATGCCCCTCCTGCCCGTGGCGGCCACCGCCTCCGTGCCCGACGCCGAGGCCTTCATCCGCCAGATCGGCGACGAGGTCATGGTGATCCTGACCGACGAGTCCAAGACCGATCCCCAGAAGCTCGCCGAGCTCAAGACGATGCTCGATTCCTACACCGACATCGACCTGATCTCCCGCCTCGTGCTCGGCCGCTACTGGAAGACCGCCTCGGACGTGGAGCGCGACGATTACGTGGCCCTCTTCCACGAGCTCCTGATGAAGACGCTGGCCGCGCGCCTCGGCGATTATAACGGCCAGACCTTCGAGATCGTCGGCAGCCAGCAGGTGAGCAAGGTCGACAGCACGGTGGCGACCAAGATCATCCGGGTCGCCGGCAAGCCGCCGCTCAATGTCGACTGGCGGGTGCGCGAGAAGGACGGCAGCTTCGCCATCATCGACGTGGTGGCCGAGGGTGTCAGCCTCGTCGTCAGCCAGCGCAACGAGGTCGGCAGCATCGTCGAGCGCGAGGGCATGCCGGGCCTGATCGCGGCGATGCGCGAGCGGCGCGACGCCCTGCTCTGAGCCCTGGGGCGGCTTCCGGACGGAGCCGCCGCCCGGCAGCTACTTCGCCTGCTACTCCGCCGCCGCCCGGGTCTGGGCCGCCGGCAGCGCCGGCAGGCGGAAGCGGAAGCAGGCGCCGCCCAGGGGCGCGTCCTCGACCCAGATCCGGCCGCCGAAATAGCCCACGATCTGCTGGCAGATGGTGAGGCCGAGCCCCGTGCCCTTGGGCCGGTCCTTGAGGCTCTCGCTCGCCTGGTGGAACTTCTCGAAGATCGCGTCCCGATACTGCACGCTGACACCCGGGCCGTTGTCCTCGACGCCGACCACCCAGTCGGCACCGTCGCGGGTGACGCCGATCCGGGCGACCCCACCCTTGGCCGGCACGAACTTGAAGGCGTTGCCGAGGAGGTTGACCGCCACCTGCAC
>JAUIID010000103.1 GCA_030431615.1 Alphaproteobacteria bacterium | reverse complement strand
CCGGCGCATGACCCGGGTACGCCTTTCGGAGAAGGGGCTGGACCTGACCGCCAAGATCGACGAGCTCTATCAGCGCAATGCCGATGCGATCGGCGAGGGCATCGCCACGGGCGAGCAGCTGCAGGAACTCAACGATGTGCTCAACGGACTCGAGCGCTACTGGAGCCGGATCGTCAACTTCGCGCGCTAGCCCCACCAGGCCCGCCCGCGGGCTGTCGCGCCGCGCGCTGCTGGCGAGCACGGCGCTCGCCGGCGCTGTCGGGGTCGCTTCCTGCATGGGACCGCTGCTTGGCGCCGACGAGGCACCGCCAGCCGGGCGAGGCGAGCCCTTCGCCGATGGCAGCTGGTTCGACGACGGGTTCGGCTGGGTCGAGTAGGCCGGCCGTCAGTCGCCGTCGCCGGCCGGCGCCTTGCGCATGGCCGACATCTGGCGCTGCAGCGCCTCCATCTCCGCCTTGAGCTCCCGCATCTCGCGGCTCAGCTCGGCGTCGTCGCGCTGCGGGCTGCGGTCGCCCTCGGCCGGGGCGGCAGCGGGCTCCGGCTCGTCGCCACCCTTCTCGCCGGTCGGGGTGAAGAGGCTCGCCGCCTTCTGGAAGAGCGCCATGTTCTGGCGGGCGACCTCCTCGAAGGGGTTCACCACGTCGCGCGGCTTGAGCGGGAAGAAACGGCCGACCGTCTCCTCCATGTAGCCGCGCATCTGCTCCTGGTGCCTGGCGAAATTCTCCATCGAGACCTCGAGATAGCGCGGCACCACGGATTGCAGGCTGTCGTCGTAGAAGCCGATGAGCTGGCGCAGGAAGCCGATCGGCATCAGGTTGCGACCCTTGGCATCCTCCTCAAGGATGATCTGGGTCAGCACCGAGCGGGTGATATCGTCGCCCGTCTTGGCGTCGTAGACCAGGAATTCCTGGCCCTCGCGCACCATCTGGCAGAGTTCCTCGAGGGTGACGTAGCTGCTCGAGGCCGTGTTGTAGAGACGGCGATTGGCGTACTTCTTGACGATCGCGACCTTGCCGCCCTTGCGGGTCTCGCCGCTGGCACCGCCAGCACTCTGCTCACCGCCCTCCGGGGCTGCCTCGACTTTGCGCGCCGCCATGACGGTCTCCTCGAAAGCCACTCGGCGGCGAGCTTAGCGGCACCGGCGACGGCACGCTACCTGTTCCGCCGCCGGCAGCACTCAGATGCCGAGCTCGTCGAAGCCGCTGCCACGCGTGAACTCGTCGCTGTCCGGGTCGATCTCCTCCTCCTCGGTCACCGGCGCCGCCTTGCCGGCCTGGATTTCGGCCTCTTCCTGGCTGCGGGCGATGTTGACGCTGACCTGGACCTCGACCTCGGGATGCAGGGCCACCGTCACGGCGTGGATGCCGAGCATCTTCAGCGGGCTCTCCAGCCGGATCTGCTGGCGGGTGAAGGTGATGCCCTGCTCGGTGAAGGCGTCGGCGATGTCGCGCGGGGTCACCGAGCCGTAGAGCTGGCTGCCCTCGCTCGCCTGGCGGAGGATGACCACCGAGGCGCCGTCGATGATGGTCGCGGCCTCCTCGGCCTCGTTCTTGCGCTCGAGGTTTTGCGCCTCGAGCTGGGCGCGACGGCTCTCGAACGCGGAAAGCGCCGTCTCGGTAGCCCGGAGCGCCTTGCCCTTGGGGATCAGGAAGTTGCGGGCGTAGCCGGGCTTGACGTTCACGATCTGGCCCATCTGGCCCAGTTTCGGCACGCGCTCGAGGAGGATGACCTGCATGGATGACACTCCGGAGGATTAGGCCAGACGCTGTCGCAGATGCGCCCAGTCCTCGACGAGACCGAGGATGACGACGCCTACGACGAGCGGCCAGCTGAACAGGATGAGAACGAGATAGAAGCCGGCGAGCGCCAGCCCGCGGGCGGGCAGCCGGTTGGCGAGGCTGTGGACGACGGCGAGGCCCTGCATCAGGAAGGGTACCGCCAGGAGCGCTGCCAGACCCTGGGCGAAGAAGGCGAGATCACCGCCGGCGACCAGCGCCGCGAGCGTGCCGACCGCCAGCGCCGGCCCGCACCAGGCCGGCAGCCAGAGCTCGGCGAGCGGTGCTCCCGGCCGCTGTGCCTGCCCACCGCGCAACGCCAGCAGCTGGGCGAGGGCGGCGTTGATCACCGTCATCAGGACCCAGGAGACGGCGATGATGCCGGGCACGATCGCCGCATAGTCCGCGACCATTCTGGCGACCGCCGCGAGCTCGCCCGCCTCGCCGGCGAACTGGCCGAGCACCTCGGTCAGCGCCGCCGTGAAGGACGCCTCGATGCTGCCCGTGTTCCAGCGCACCCAGAAGAGGGCGAGGACCATGACGACCGCAGCGTAGAGGACGAGCTGGCAGAGCATCAGGCCGAGCGGGTACCACTCGGTCTTGCCGTCCTTGCCCGGTCGCGAGAGCAGCGCCTGCCGGGTGGTGATCAGGCAGGGTGCCACCTGGACCACCAGGAAGACGAGGGCGGCGATGCCCCCGCCGAACGCCATGACGATCCCGGCCGAGCCGAAGCCCGCAAGGCCCGCCGGCGCCAGCCCGAAGGACAGGCCGACGAACAGCAGCGGCAGCTGGACGAAATAGGCGAAGAGCGGGGTGCCCAGGACGCCCGTGGTCAGCGACAGGTAGAGCGCGGCACTGGCCGCGGCCGCAAGAACGGTGATGAGGAGCTGCCGCTGCACGGGTGCTCGTCCAGGGTCGGTCGGCTCAGCCGGCGACGTAGGGCAGCAGCGCCAGCTCGCGGGCGCGCTTGATCGCCTTGGCCAGCTGACGCTGCTCCTTGGCGGTCACGGCCGTGATCCGGCGCGGGACGATCTTGCCGCGCTCCGAGACGAAGCGCTGCAACAGCTTCACGTCCTTGTAGTCGATCGGCGCCGCGTCGGCATGTGCGAACGGGCTCGCCTTCTTGCGGCGGAAGAACGGCCGGCGGATGGTGATGTTCGGCGGCTCGCCGCCGCGGGTGCCACGGTCCGGGCGGTCGCCACGCTCGCGATCGCCATAGGAGCCCTGCGGGCGGTCTCTCGTTTCCATGATCTGAAGATTCCTCGTCTCGACTGTACGATGGCTGGAAGGGCTCAGGGGCGGTCGCGGCGCCGCTCGTCGCGGCTGGACTTGACCTGCATCACGATCGACGGTTCCGGATCGACCTTGTCGATCTTGACCGTCAGGTAGCGGACCACGTCGTCGTGGATCCGCTCGTTGCGCTCGAGCTCGGCGACCGCCGCAGGCGATGCGTCGAGGTTGAGATGCACGTAATGAGCCTTCCGATGCTTCTTCAGCCGGTAGGCGAGGGAGCGGAGTCCCCAGTACTCGACCTTCTTCACTTCGCCGCCATTCGCCGAGACGATGGCGCCGAGCTCGTCGGCCAGGGTTTGTGCCTGCTGCGACGAGAGGTCGGGGCGGGCGATGAACGTGTGCTCGTAGAGCGGCATCTTTGCCGTTGCTCCTCTGGATTTGGACGACAACAGGGACCGCCGCGCCATCTTCACGCGACGATCCACCGTCACTAGATTCGCTGCCGTCGGCCGGTACGCCGACCCACCGCGAGGATGGCGGGGTTATACGCGGTTTCGCCGTGGTCGCAAGCATGTTCGGTCCGGCTCCGCCTTGACAGCCTGACACCTGCGTGACACCGACGCCGCACTTTTCTGCTCACAACGACAAGTCGGGAATGATGACACGGATCGCGGTTTTCCCGGGACAGGGGGCGCAGGCCGTCGGCATGGGCCGTGCCCTCTTCGACGCCGAGCAGGCCGCCCGGGCGGTCTTCGAGGCGGTTGACGAGGCGCTCGCCGAGAAGCTCTCGACGCTGATCTTCGAGGGCCCCGAGGCAGAGCTGACGCTGACCAGGAACGCCCAGCCGGCGCTGATGGCGACGTCGCTCGCCGCGGTGCGCGCACTCGAGGCGCGGGCCGGCCGGCCGCTCGGTGAGATGGTCGACCAGGCGGCCGGCCATTCGCTCGGCGAGTACTCGGCGCTCGCCGCCATGGGGGCCATCGAGATCGGGACGGCAGCGCGGCTGCTCCGGCTCCGGGGCGAGGCGATGCAGGCCGCGGTGCCGGCCGGGGCCGGGGCGATGGCGGCGGTGCTGGGCCTCGCTCCCGCTGCGGCGATGGAGGTGGCGGCCGCGGCCGAGGCCGCGAGCGGCGGGGTCTGCGAGCTCGCCAACGACAATGCGGACGGCCAGGCCGTGCTCTCCGGCGACCGGGCTGCCGTCGAGGCCGCCTGCGCCCTGGCGAAGGAGAAGGGTGCCAAGCGGGCGATGCTGCTCCAGGTCTCCGCCCCCTTCCATTGCCGGCTGATGGGCCCGGCGGCGGAAAGGTTGGCCGCGGCGCTTGGCGAGACTAACTTCAAGGCGCCGGCGAAGCCCGTGATCGCCAATGTCACGGCCGGGCCGGTGAGCGACCCCGGGCTGCTGGCGGACCTGCTGACCCGGCAGGTGACGGCACGCGTGCGCTGGCGCGAGACCATGCAGAGCCTGGCGGCAGGCGGCACCAGGCTGATCGCCGAGTTCGGCGCCGGCAAGGTGCTGACCGGGCTCGCCCGGCGGGCGGTGCCGGGGGCGGCGCTCTTCAACGTGCAGGGGCCGGACGATCTCGACGCGCTCGTCCAGTCGCTGGCGACAGACATGGCGCAGGGCTGAGGGAATTGACATGTTCGATCTGACGGGCCGGACGGCCCTCGTGACCGGCGCCTCCGGCGGTATCGGCGGCGCCATCGCCCGCGCCCTCCACGCCCAGGGGGCGAAGGTCGTCCTCGCCGGCCGGCGCGAGGCGCCGCTCGCCACCCTGGCGGCCGAGCTCGGCGAGCGGGCCGAGGTGCTGGTCGGCGACCTCGCCGACGCGGAAGCCCTGGCAGCACTCGGTGCGGCGGCGGCCGAGGCCGACATCCTCGTCAACAATGCCGGCATCACCCGCGACCAGCTCGCCATGCGGATGAAGGACGAGGACTGGCAGGCGGTGATCGACACCAATCTCGGTGCCGCCTTCCGCCTCGCGCGCGCAGCACTGAAAGGCATGATGAAGCGGCGCCACGGGCGCATCGTCAACATCACCTCGGTGGTCGGGGTCACCGGCAATCCGGGCCAGACCAACTATGCCGCGGCCAAGGCCGGGCTGATCGGCATGAGCAAGGCCCTGGCGCAGGAGGTGGCGAGCCGCAACATCACGGTGAACTGCGTGGCCCCGGGCTTCATCGAGACGGCGATGACCGACGGGCTCGACGAGAAGCAGAGGGAGGTGCTGCTCGGCCGCATCCCGATGGCACGGCTCGGCCAGGGCACCGATGTCGCAGGTGCGGTCACCTATCTCGCCAGCGACGAGGCGGCCTACGTCACCGGCCAGACCCTGCACGTGAATGGCGGGATGGCGATGCCCTGAACCGGGCACCGCGTCGATCCGGCAACGGCGGCAGGGTGATTGACCATCCGACGGTGCTTCGCCTAGTCAGGGCGCCACCGGTCGGCTAAAGGGCGGGCGCGGTTGCCAGCAGGAGCCAGAACCGGCAAAAGCGCCAACTACAGGTGGTGAAACCAGAACGTCCGAGGGTGCCCGGCACCTCGGCGACGCCGACGGCCCAGGGCCCGGCCATGCGGAGCAGGACACACATGAGCGACATCGCGGAACGCGTTAAGAAGATCGTCATCGAGCACCTCGGTGTCGAGGAGGCCAAGGTGACCGAGAAGGCCAGTTTCGTCGACGACCTCGGCGCCGACAGCCTCGACACGGTCGAGCTGGTCATGGCCTTCGAGGAAGAGTTCGGCTGCGAGATCCCGGACGATGCGGCGGAGAAGATCGCAACCGTCCAGGACGCGATCAATTACATCCAGGCCAACGCATCCTGAGTCGGGGGCGCCGGCTCCGGCCGGCCACCGGTTTGCAGTTGGGGAGCTGAGCTGATGCGACGTGTCGTCGTCACCGGTATGGGGCTCGTCTCGCCGCTCGGCGGCGATATGGCGAGCTCATGGGCCAATCTGGTGGCCGGCAAGTCGGGCATCGGCCGGATCGCCGGCTTCGAGATCGATGATCTGCCGTCCAAGGTCGCGGGCCACGTGCCGCGCGGCGAGGGGCCCGGCCTCTTCAATGCCACCGACTATGTCGAGGCGAAGGATCTCCGCAAGAACGACGCCTTCATCATCTTCGGCATCGCCGCTGCCGCCCAGGCGCTCGCGGATTCCGGCTACCGGCCGGAGACCGAGGAGCAGCAGGAGCGGGCCGGGGTGCAGATCGGCTCCGGCATTGGCGGGCTGCAGACCATCGCCGAGACGACGCTGATCCTGGAGAAGAGCGGGCCGCGGCGGATCAGCCCCTTCTTCATCCCGGCATCGCTGATCAACCTGGTCAGCGGTCAGGTCTCGATCCGCCACGGGCTGAAGGGCCCGAACCACTCGGCGGTCACCGCCTGCTCGACCGGGGCGCATGCGATCGGCGATGCCGCCCGCTTCATCGCCCTCGACGATGCGGACGTGATGGTCGCCGGCGGGGCGGAGGCCGCGATCTGCCGCCTCGGCATTGCCGGGTTCTGCGCCGCCCGCGCCCTCTCGACCGGCTTCAACGACACGCCCGAGCGGGCGTCGCGGCCGTGGGACCGGGACCGCGACGGCTTCGTCATGGGCGAGGGGGCCGGTGTCGTCGTGCTCGAGGAACTGGAGCACGCGAAGCGCCGCGGGGCCAGGATCTACGCCGAGCTCAAGGGCTATGGCGTTTCCGGCGATGCCCACCACGTCACGGCACCCGCACCCGGGCATGCCGGCGCCTTCCGTTCGATGCGCAACGCGCTCCGCCGTGCCGGGCTGGAGCCTTCGGACATCGGCTATGTCAACGCGCACGGCACCTCGACGCCGCTCGGCGACGAGCTCGAGTTCGGCGCCGTCAAGCGCCTCTTCGGTGATGCCGCTGGGAACGTGAAGATGTCGTCGACCAAGTCGGCGATCGGCCACCTCCTGGGTGCTGCCGGCAGTGCCGAGGCGATCTTCTCGATCCTCGCCATGCGCGACGGGGTCGTGCCGCCGACGCTCAATCTCGACAACCCGTCGGACGATTGCCACGGCATCGACCTCGTGCCGCACGAGGCCAAGGAGGTGAAGGTGCGGGCCGCCCTCTCCAATTCCTTCGGCTTCGGCGGCACCAACGCCACCCTCGTCTTCGCCCACCCCGACACCATCTGAGCTGCCGCCTCCCGTGGTCTGGCTGCGCCGCCTCGCCGCCGCCGTCATCGGCCTCCTGCTGCTCGGCGTCCTTGCCGCGGGGGCCGGCTGGTGGCTGCTCGGGCGCTACATGGAGACCCCCGGGCCGCTGGCCCAGGAGCAGGTGATCGAGCTCGAGCGCGGCAGCGGCCTCGCCGCCATCGCCCGCCGGCTCGAAGATGCGGGCGTGCTCGAGGATGCCAGGGTCTTCCGCCTGGCGGCCCGGCTGTCCGGCCGTGACCGCAGGCTCCGGGCGGGCGAGTACCGGGTGCCGGCGGGGATCAGCCCGAAGGGCCTGCTCGACCTTTTGGAGAGCGGACAGGTCATCCTCCATGCCCTGACCATCCCGGAGGGGCTGACCACCACCGAGGCGCTGGCGGTGGTCGCGGCCGATCCCGTGCTCACCGGGCCCATGCCGGAGGAGCCGCCGGGCGAGGGCACCCTCCTGCCCGAGACCTATCACTTCCCGCGCGGGACCACGCGCGTCGCCATCGTCGAGCAGATGCAGGCGGACATGAGCCGCCTGCTCGCCGAGCTCTGGGAGCAGCGGCAGGCAGACCTGCCCATCGAGACGCCGGAAGAGGCGCTGATCCTGGCATCGATCATCGAGAAGGAGACTGCGGTGCCGGACGAGTACGGGCTCGTCGCCGGTGTCTTCGTCAATCGCCTGCGGCGCGGCATGCTGCTGCAGACCGATCCCACGGTGATCTACGCGCTGACCAGGGGCGAGGGCCCGCTCGGCCGGCAGCTCCTGCGCCGCGACCTCGAGGTGGACGACCCCTACAACACCTACGTCCATGCCGGGCTGCCGCCGGGGCCGATCGCCAATCCCGGGCGCGGGGCGCTCGGGGCGGCGGTGAATCCGGCCGCGACCGACTACCTCTATTTCGTCGCCGATGGCACCGGTGGCCATGCCTTCGCGAAGAGCCTCGAAGAGCACAACCGCAACGTCGCCAAATGGCGGCGGGTGCGGGACGGCGGCTGAGCGACCGCCGCTCGCCCGCCCCGTCGGCCCAGGCTATCTCGCAGCGGTGAGAACCGTGCCCGCCGGCAGCTCGAGCTGCTCGTGCGGGTTGGCCCGCGGCCCGGGCGTCGCCGCCCCGGCAGCGGCGGAGGTGCGGCGGCGGGGCGGTCGGCCGCGCCCGCCGCGGGCGTGCGGCGACGCGCGATAGGTGTCGGGGAGCGCGCCCGGCTCCTCGGCCCGGGCGAGCCCGGTCGCGACGAGGGGCGTCAGGCCCAGGACGGTGAGGGCGGCATTCAGGGCAAACCGACGGCGGTTGAGCATGATCGTCTTCCTCCACGGTTGGTAAGGTCCAGCCAGCGGGCCGGGCGTTCCCCCGGAGGGTCGACCCGGCCGGCAGGGTGACCATGCTTCGTTTCGGCCGGGCGCTCTGTGAACGGGTTCACATGCGGCGACGATCTCTCAGTCGTCGGGGCTCGCCGCCACCTCCTCCAGCGCCGCCCGCTCGAGGATGCGCAGGCTGCCGCGTCCCGGCCGGATCCAGCCCTGGCCGCGCCAGATCGCCAGCGTCCGGGCAACGCCTTCCCGCGTCGCCCCGGTGAAGTCGGCAAGCTCGGCCTGCGACACCGGCAGGGTGCCGTCCGGCTTGCCGATCTTCGCATGGAGCCGCAGCACCAGCCGGGCGAGGCGGGTCGAGAGCGGCAGGAACGCGCGATCCTCGTGCCGCTCGCTCATCACCCTGAGCCGGGCACAGAGGAGCTCGATCAGCTCGATGGCGAGATCGGGGTCCGGGCGGATCATCGCTAGGAGGTCGGCGCGGCGCACCTGGCGCAGCCTGGCCACACCAAGCGCCGTCGCACTGGCAGTCCGCCGGCCGGTGAAGAGACCGATCTCGCCGAAAATCTCGCCCTCGGTGATGATCTCGAGCCCGAGCTTGCGGCCGCTCGGGGCCAGGACGCTGATCGCGATCTCGCCCTCGTCGAGCAGATAGAGGGCGTCGGCGTCGTCGTCCTGCAGGAAGAGGCTGTCGCCGGGGGCCAGGGTCACGGCCACGGCCGCCCGCTCGAGGGCGGCACGCAGGGCGGCGGTTGCGACACAGGCCGCCGGATCGTCCCTGCGCGTCGGCTCCGGTCGCATGGCAGTCACTCCTTGGCAGCGAACCGGGTGAAGAGACCATCGACCACGGCCGCCGGCAACAGGCTGGTGAGCACGGCGAAGGCATGGAGGCGCCGCGGGAAGGCGATGCGCGCCCGGTTCCGGGCGAGGCCCCGGACGATCCGCTCGGCGGCAGTCGCGGGTTCCATGAGCAACGGCATGGGGAAGGGGTTGGCCGCCGTGAGCGGCGTCCTGATGAAGCCCGGGCAGATGACGCTGACGCCGATGCCGTCCCTGGCGAGGCGGCCGCGCAGGCCCTCGCCGTAGAGGCGGACGGCGGCCTTGCTGGCGCAGTAGGCGGGCGCATTGGGCAGGCCGCGAAACCCGGCGAGCGAGCTCATGAGGGCGATCTGGCCGGAGCCCCGGGCGCGCATCGGCGCCAAGGCCGGCTCGACCGTGTTGACGATGCCCAGGACATTGACGGCCATGAGGGTCGCGGCATCGCCGCCGGAAATGCCGGCATTGGCGATCAGCAGGTCGAGCGGGGCCGCTTCAGCGGCGCCCTCGATGGCGCGGGCCATGGCCGGCGCGTCGCGGACGTCGACGCTCTCGACCCGGGCCTCGCCGGCAGAGGCGGCTGCGACCGCCTCGAGGCGCTGCGCATCGCGCCCGAGGAGGGTGAGCAGGCGCCCTGGCCGGGCCAGCCGTCTTGCCAGTGCAGCGCCGATGCCGCTACTTGCTCCGGTGATCAGCACATGGTGCGGATCCCACCCCATCAGCCTTTCCCCGGCCGGCTTCGCGCTGGCGAGACACTTCCAGGATTGACGAGATGATCGCGCTCGACCGTCTGATTCCCGGCCGCCGGCGCGGTCTCATGCTGGTCATGTCGTCGCCCTCGGGCGCCGGCAAGACCTCCATCTCGCGCGCGGTGCTGGACCAGGAAAGCGAGCTCGACCTCTCGATCTCCGTGACCACGCGGCCGCGGCGGCCGGCCGAGGTCGATGGCCGCGACTACCATTTCATCACCCCCGAACGTTTCGCCACCATGGTCGAGGCGGGCGACCTCCTCGAGCACGCGACAGTCTACGGCCATTCCTACGCGACGCCGAAGGCGCCCGTGCTGGAAGCGCTCGCCGCCGGCCGCGACGTGCTCTTCGACATCGACTGGCAGGGGGCGCAGCAGCTGCGCGAGGCCGCCGGCGAGGACATGGTCGGCGTCTTCATCCTGCCGCCCTCGACCGAGGAGCTGGCCGCCCGGCTCCGCACCCGTGCGCAGGACAGCGACGCGGAAGTCCAGTTCCGCCTCACCCAGATCGCCAACGACGTGACCCACTGGCCGGAATACGACTACGTCCTGATCAACCAGGACTTCGAGAACAGCGTCGCCGCGGTCCGGGCGATCATCGCCGCGGAACGCCTCAGGCGCGTGCGCCAGCCCGGTCTCGGCGAGTTCGTCAAGCAGTTCCGCCACCAGCCTTCCTGATCGTCTGCCACGCCGCCGCGAGGCGGTCGAACTCGCCGAGGTCGAGGGTTTCCGGGCGGCGGTCGGCGGCGATGCCGGCGGCGTCCAGCAGGCGCTCCGGCTCGGGGAACAGCCCCTTGAGGCTGGCCCGCAGCATCTTGCGGCGCTGGCCGAAGGCCACCTTGCCGACCTGCTCGAGCGCCCGCAGCCTCTCTGGCGAGGGCCGCTCGGCGAGCGGATGAGGGATGAGCTCGACGAGGCTCGAGGTGACCTTCGGCGGCGGGTGGAAGGCCCCAGCCGGGATGTCGAAGCAGCGCCGCACCCGGCAGAGCGAGCGGGCAATGAGGGCAAGCCGCCCATAGTCACCGCTGCCCGGCTCGGCCGCGAGGCGGAGCACCACCTCCTTCTGCAGCATGACATGCAGGCTGGCGACGTTATCCAGCCGGTGCAGCCAGCGAAGCAGGAGCTCCGTGCCGATATTGTAGGGCAGGTTGGCGACGATCACCCAGGGCCGGTCCACGCCCTGCTCCTGCGCCAGTTCGGCGATGTCGATCCCAAGCGCGTCCGCCTCGATCAGCACCAGCCGGCCGGCGGCGGCCTCGACCAGCGGGGCCAGGGCCGCCGTGCAGCGGCGGTCGCGCTCGATCGCCCAGAGCCTCGCACCCCGGGCGAGAAGGGCCCGACTGAGGCCGCCGGGGCCCGGCCCTATCTCGAGCACCGGCCGGTCGTCGACGTCGCCCGGTGCCGCCGCAATGCGGCCGAGAATCGCCGGATCGAGGAGGAAATGCTGGCCGAGGCGCTTGTCGGCGACGAGGCCGGCGTTCTTGATGACGTCGGCGAGGCGCGGCAGCCCGTTCAGGGCCATCGCCGCCGCCGGGGACGGCGCTGTCAGTTGCCGATCCGGACGTCTATGAAGGCTTCCTGGCGGAGATCGCGCAGATAGCGGGCTGCCAGCCGCTGGATCTGTTCCTCCTCGAGCGTGCGGCGGAGCAGGGCGCGCCGTGCCTCGTCCTCCGAACTGACGCCGTCCTTGCAGGCCATCAGGAGGTGGACGCCGTTGACGCTGCGTACCGGCCGGCTGACCGTCCCGACCGGCAGTGCGGCGATCGTCTGCGCCATCTCGGCCGGCAGCTCGGCGGCCCGCAGCCAGCCGATATTGCCCGAGTTCGGCAGGTCGAGCTGCCGCGCCAGGCGTTCCACGTCGGCGCAGGTCTCGATCTGCTCGGCCGCGGCCTGGGCCCGGGAGAGCACCTCCGCAGTGGCCGATTCGCTCGCGTTGGGTGGCAGGGGAAAGAGCAGCTGGGCCAGCTCGCGCACGTCGGGTGCCACCGCACCCGTGGTGATCCGGCGATCGCGGACGAGGAAGAACTGCACGCCGGCGGGCGTGGCGATCGGATCGGACATCTGCCCGGCGCCGAGCCCGGAGAGCAGCGGGCGGAGCGCCGCCTGCACCGATTCGACGCGGACCCAGCCGAGATCGCCGCCCTCGGCCCCGCTCGCCGACGCCGAGACCTGCTGGGCGATGGCCGCGAAATCGCCGCCCTCGCGGATGGCCGTGCGCAGCTCCTCGGCCTCGGCCAGGACCTCGTTGGCGCGGGCCGGGTCGTAGATCGGCAGGACGATCTCCGAGAGCAGGAGCTCCACCTGCCCGCCCTGCTGGGTCGCCGCGAGCGACAGCTGCACCTGCTGGTCGGTTACCACCACGTTCTCGGCGAACGCGTCGCGGACCACCCTAAACCAGGTGAGCTGCGCTTCCATCTGGTTGCGCAGCGCCTGCGGGTCGATGCCCTGCTCGGTGAGGAACGCGAAGAGCTGGTCGACCGTCATGTTGTTCGCAGCCGCGGCATTGGCGAGCGCGCCGTTGATCTCCTGCGGCGAGATCCGGATGTTGCGCCGCCGCGCTTCCTGGAGCTGCAGCCGTTCGTCGATGACCCGGCGCAGGACCTGCGGTGCCACGCGCTGCTGCGTCTCCGCATCGGCCGGCAGGTTCGAGAAGAGCAGGGTCAGCGCCAGCCGGTCACGCAGGTCCTGGGTCGAGATGATGTCGTCATTGACCACGGCGGCGATGCGCTGAACCGACTGGGGCGTCGCCGGCTGCTGTTGCGGCGCTTGGTCCTGCGCCATGGCTGTCGGCGGGGCGGCGAGGGCGAGCAGGATGGCGACGAGGAAGGCGAGGAGCGTGCGGCGTGGCATGGATATGTCCAGGGCGAGACCGGGCCGGCGGTGGGCTGCGGGAGCTGTCAGAAGAGATCCTGGCTGGTATTTAGGTCGCCGAGGCTGCGCAGCGAGATGCGGACGGTAAACGATACCTCGTCGTCGAGCTCGCCCTTCTCCGTGAAATTCTGCTCGAGCCCGGCGACCAGGACGAGACAGGGGTTCGTATAGACCAGTCCGTACTGGTTCGTCACCGTGCGATCCTCCTTGAGGTCGCGCCGCGTGCGCACGCCGATGGCGAGACTGTCAAGCACCTGCAGCCGGAGACCGGCGACGATCTCCTCGCGGCTGCTGAGATCCTCCGAAGCGATCTCCTCGACCTCCTCGGTCAGCCGCAGGTACTGGATGTCGAAGCGCAGCCGCGGCGGGCCGAAGGCGACCGAGAGGTCGCTGCGCCGCAGCGCCAGGGTCGATTTGTCGGCACGGAAGCGATAGCCGAGATCGAGCAGCTCCGAGGGCCGCACGTCGAAGCGGCCGACGAAGTCGGAGAGCGGGTCCTCGAGGCCCGAGCCCTGCGGGTAGAGGCCGTCGGGGCCGCTGCGCAGGCTCTGTCCGACGAGGCCGCTGAGCCGCCAGGCCTCCGGCCCGAGCGAGTTGAAGCCGAGGCCGTAGGAGACCCTGGCCCCGCTCTCGACCCGGTCGATGCCGGTGAAGCGGGACGGCTTGAAGAGATTGGTCTCGTCGAACTCGAAGACCTGGCTGTCCTCGTTGGGGATGTCGGAATCGTTGAGGTTGCCCGGGGTGTAGTTGAAGGAGACCCGGGGCTCGATCAGGTGCGACCAGCTGCCGGTCTGGCCGACCAGCGGCAGGCCCCAGTCGAGATTGGCGATCGGCACCAGCCGGCCCGCCGTGTTGTCGCCGCCGTCGCCCGAGCCGGTCTGCGGGTCGCCATCGGTGTTGTAGACGTCCGCACGGGTCGACAGGCGCAGCGACCAGACATCGCCGAATTTGCCGATGCCCGGCAGATGCCAGCCGATCTCGCTGGAGAAACGGCGCGTGTCGAGACCCTCGTCGCGGGTCAGGCCGAGGATGTTGGTGCTCCAGTCGGCCTGCGAGCCCCAGAGCAGGCGGTCGCTGTACATTGTCGTTTCAGCGAGCGGCAGGGCGATCGGGATCTCGTCCTGATCGTCGTTCTCGCGCAGCGTCTGGAAGCCGTAGGTGTTGAGGCCGTAATAGTCGCGCCCGTCGAACCGCTCGACAAAGGCGTGGTTCTGCAGCACGTCGTCATTGGAGATGTTGTAGCGCTCGAGGACCGTATTGTCGCTCGCGAGGTTCAGATCGAAGCCGGCGCGGTCGCGTTCACTCAGCACGTAGCGGCCCCGGCCCTCGACGAAACCGCGCACCTCGTCGCCGCTGGCCTGCTCCGTCTGGCCGTCCGCGTTGCGGCGCTGGTAGGGGTCGGTATAGGTGATGCCGCCGCCGATCTCGGTCAGGCCGAAGCTCTGCAGGTCCCGGTACTCGCCGGCCAGGAAGACGCCCGCCTGGCTGGTGACGAGCGGGACCAGGGTGACGTCGCGATTGGGGGCGAGGTCGATGAAGAACGGCGTCTCGAGCGTGAAGCCGAGCTCGCTGTCGGTGCCGAAGGACGGCACGAGAAAACCGGTGCGGCGTTCGACCGAGGGATCGGGGTGGTAGAAGTAAGGCGTGTAAAGTACCGGGACACCAGCAACTTCCAGCCTCGCGTTGCGGTAGGCAATGGTTCCGGTTTCCTGGTCGTGGACGACGCGCTCGGCCTTGATCTGCCAGAGCGGGTCGTCGCTCTCGGCGCAGACCTCGCACGGGCTGTAGACGGCGCGATCCAGCGTCGTCGTCCGGCCATCCTTGCGCAAACCCTTGACCGCGGCGATCCGGGAGCCGTCCTTGAGCAGCACCCCGATGCTATCGACGAAGCCCGCGGTGAGGCGGTTGTCGAGCATCAGCTCGTCGGCGAAGACCGCATCGCCGGACGGCTCGATCAGGATGATGTTGCCGTGCGCCGTGACCGTGCCGGATTCGATGTCGTAGGCGATCCGGTCGGTGAGGAGCGTGCGGCCTTCCTGGTTCAGCTCGACATTGCCGACGGCCGTGACGACGCCCTTGGCGGTCGCGTAGCTGATCAGGTCGGCATTGAGCACGATCGGCTGGTCGCCGAGCTCTGTCGGCTGGGCCGTGACCGGATCGGGACGCACGAACATCCAGAAAACCAGGGCGAGCAGGAACCAGGGCGCTCGCCAATCAACCATTGCGTCCGACCTGCACGCTTGTGCTCACCGCCCTGTAAAGCCATTTGACCGTTCGGGCTGCTACCACACCGCCGCCGGCATGAGGAGAGAAACCGTTGATCGAATTGAACTTCACTGAAGGCGAGTTGCCGGCGAGCGGCACCCTGGTGGTCGGCATCGGCGCGCCTGCGACGCTGGGGGCCACCGCGACCGGCCTCGACAAGAAGAGCAAGGGCCTGATCAGGCGGGCGCTGGAGCAGGCCGGCGGGCTGAAGCACGGCAAGTTCCAGGAGCTCGTGCTGCCGCGCGGCCTGGAGCTCGACCGGCTGCTGCTGGTCGGCATCGGCAAGCCGGAAGGGCTCAGCCGGCTGGATCGCGAGGAGCTCGGCGCCAGGGTCGCGCGCAAGCTGGAGGCGCTGGGCGTCGAGGCGGCGGCCCTCGCGCCCCTGGACGGGCTCGAGCTGGGTGCGGCACCGGCCGCGGCGGCGGCCGAGCTGGCCCTTGGTGCGAAGCTCGCGAGCTACGCCTTCCGCAAGTACCAGACACCTGAGAAGGACGAGGCGAAGCGCCTCGGGCAGCTCACCGTCTACCTGACCGAGGTGCTGGGCGACGCGCTCGCCGCTTCGGTCGAGGCGCAGGCCGCCGCCGTGGCCCGGGCCCGCGACCTCGTCTCGGAGCCCGCCAACGTGCTCTACCCCGAGACCTTCGCCGAGCGCTGCAGGGAGCTCGGCGAGCTCGGCGTCGAGGTGGAGGTGATCGACGAGGCCGGGCTCGAGCAGCTCGGCATGCGGGCACTCCTCGGCGTGGCGCAGGGCAGCGCCCGGCAGCCGCGTGTCGTCGTGATGCGCTGGCGCGGTGCGAAGCAGGCGAAGCCGCTCGTGCTCGTCGGCAAGGGTGTGTGCTTCGACACGGGCGGCATTTCGATCAAGCCCGCCGGCGGCATGGAGGAGATGAAGTGGGACATGGCGGGTGCCGGCGCCGTCGTCGGCGCCATGCACGCCATCGCCGGCCGCAAGGCGAAGGCGCATGTCGTCGGCATCATCGGCCTCGTCGAGAACATGCCGTCCGGCACCGCCCAGCGGCCGGGCGACGTGGTCAAGGCCATGTCGGGCAAGACCATCGAGGTCATCAACACCGACGCCGAGGGCCGGCTCGTGCTGGCCGACGTGCTGCACTACGCGAAGGAGCACCTGGACCCCTCGGCCATGGTCGACCTCGCGACGCTCACCGGTGCGGTGATCGTGGCGCTCGGCCACGAGAATGCCGGGCTCTTCGCCAATGACGAGAAGCTGGCGGGCAACCTCGCTAGGGCTGCCGAGACGGTCGGCGAGGGGCTCTGGCGGCTGCCGCTCGGCAAGGCCTACACCAAGCACATCAAGTCGCAGCTCGCCGACATCAAGAATGTCGGCCGCGGGCGCGAGGCCGGGGCGACCGCCGGTGCCGTCTTCCTCGAGGAGTTCGTCGGCGAGCTGCCCTGGGCGCATCTCGATATCGCCGGGGTCGCCTGGAGCAGCCGCGAGCAGCCGCTCGCGGCCAAGGGTGCCACGGGCTTCGGCGTGCGCCTGCTCGACGAGCTGGTGCGGCTCGCCTACGAGGCCGACGCGAAGGGGTGACCGAGCTCGGCTTCTACCACCTGACCCGGTCGGGCCTCGACGAGGCCCTGCCGCGGCTGCTCGAGAAGATCCGCTCGGCCGGGCATCGGGTGGTGGTGCGCCCGGCCGACGCGGAGCGGCTCGACCAGCTCGACCGGCTGCTCTGGACGTTCCGCAACGACTCGTTCCTGCCGCACGGCACGCGCCATGACGGCCACGCCGCCGCCCAGCCGATCTGGCTGACCACCGGCACCGACGTCCCGAACGATGCCACGGTGCTCGTCCTGGTCGACGGTGCGGAGGCGGCGGACGCGGCGGGCTTCGAGCGGGTGCTCGAGCTCTTCGACGGCCGCGACGCCGACGCCGTGGCCCGCGCCCGCGACCGCTGGCGCTGGGCCGAGGCGCAGGGCATGGACCGCGTCTATTGGCAGCAGGACGAGCGCGGCCGCTGGCAGCGCGCCGCGGCTTCCTAACCGGCAAGCCTGCTGCTAGAAGCCGGCCGAGCCCTTTCCGAACATCCCCCGAATCCAGGAGTTCTCCCATGGCCGTGGAGCGCACGCTCTCGATCATCAAGCCCGACGCCACCCGCCGCAACCTGACGGGCGCCATCAACCAGCGCTTCGAGGAGGCCGGTCTCAGGATCGTCGCCCAGAAGCGCGTGCAGCTCACCAGAAGCCAGGCCGAGGCGTTCTACGCGGTCCACAAGGAGCGCCCGTTCTTCTCCGGCCTCGTCGAGTTCATGACCTCCGGCCCGGTGGTGGCGCAGGTGCTCGAGGGCGAGGGCGCCGTCGCCCGCAACCGCGAGGTCATGGGTGCCACCGACCCGGCCAAGGCCGATGCCGGCACCATCCGCAAGGATTTCGCCGAGAACATCGAGGCCAACTCGGTGCACGGCTCCGACAGCGCCGAGAACGCGGCGATCGAGATCGCCTTCTTCTTCAGCGGCATCGAGATCGTCGGCTGAAGCGACTCCTGCTCGTCGCGCACGCGCCGTCGCCCAACACGGCGGCGCTGCGCGACGCACTGCTCGAGGGCGCCACCCTGCCCGGGATCGAGGGCGTCGGGGTCAGCCACCTCGGACCCTTCGAAACGGACGCCGAGGCGGTGCTAAGGGCGGATGCCGTCATCCTGCTCACCACTGAAAACCTCGGCTACATGAGCGGCGCCCTCAAGGACTTCTTCGACCGCTCCTACTACCAGCTCCTCGACCGCACCGACGCGCTGCCCTACGCGCTCCTGGTCCGCGCCGGCCAGGACGGCACCGGCACCTGCCGCGCCGTCACCAGCATTGCCTCGGGGATGCGCTGGAAACCCGTGCACGACCCCGTGGTCTGCCGCGGCCGATGGGACGACACCTTCCTCGACCGCGCCGCCGACCTCGGCACCTTCATGGCGGCCGGGCTGGAAATGGGGCTGTTCTAGGGCTGGAATCACCTTGGCCGGGTCGGGGATCCGTCGG
>JAUIID010000102.1 GCA_030431615.1 Alphaproteobacteria bacterium | reverse complement strand
GGGGCGGCCGCATCTGGGGGCGGTCGACGACCACGACCTCTACCTCGCCGACCGGGGGCATGCCGGCAAGCAGTTCATGCACGGCATGAACAACAACGACTACATGCACCGGCCCTGGCACCTGCCCGAGGACTGCCACGTCACCAACTGGGCGTCGGAGCAGATGTGCCGGGTGATCAAGCGGCGCGACCCGACCCGCCCGGCCTTCTGGATGCTCTCCTACACGCACCCGCACCCGCCGCTGGTCCCGCTCGAGTCCTATGTCGAGCTCTACCGCACGCTCGGCGTCGACGAACCCTTGCAGGCCGAGTGGGCGAAGGACCCGGCGAAGCTGCCCCGGGCGCTCAGGATGATCCGCGATTTCTATCCGGCCTATTCGCCGGCGGTGATCGCCGAGATCCGCCGCGCCTACTATGCGCTCTGCACCCATATCGACCACCAGCTCCGCATCGTGCTCGGCACGCTGCGCGAGGAGGGGCTGCTCGACAACACGGTCATCCTGCTGGCGGCCGACCACGGCGACATGCTCGGCGATTTCGGCCTCTTCGCCAAGCGCACCTATTTCGAGCGCTCGGCCAACATCCCGATGATCCTCGCCGGCCCGGCCGGCCATCCGCGCATTCCGGCGGGCCATACCGATACCCGCCTCGTCGGCCTGCAGGACATCATGCCGACGCTCCTGTCGCTCGCCGGGATCGCCGTGCCGCAGAGCTGCGACGGGCTCGACATGACGGCCGAAAGCGTGCGCAGCGAGCTCTATGGCGACTGCCTCGAGAGTGCGGGCGCCAGCCGGATGCTGCATGACGGCCGCCACAAGCTGATCTGGTACCCGGCCGGCAACGCCTTCCAGCTCTTCGACATGGACGAGGACCCGAGCGAGACCAGGGACCTCGCCGGCGACCCCGCCTATGCCGCGACCCTGGCCGGCCTGCAGGAGCGGCTCGCCGAGCGCTGTTACGGGGCGGATATCGACCAGGGCTGGGTCAAGGATGGCCGGCTCACGGGCTTCGATGCCGGCCCCTACACGAAGAAGATGGACCGCAGCTTCTCCGGCCAGCGCGGGCTGCACTACCCGCAGCCGCCCGAGGCCGCCAAGGACCAGATGGTCGGCTTTCCCCAGTAGCCACGGAGGATTTCTCTTGTCTCTCAGCTCGGCGGGCTCGCGATGAGCCGGCTTCTCGGCATCACGGTGATGCCCGAATGGATCCAGGCCGAAGGCATCGACCGCGTCCTCGACAATCTCCAGATGGCCGGGGCGAACGCGGTCGGCACCTCACCCTATGTCATGGCGCCGAGCGACGATCCTGCCGCCGGGCGCGAGCCGCCGATCGATGCCGGTGCCGGCAAGGTGCGGCTGCTCGACCGCGACCTCTGGGGCAAGCGCGAGCTGCGCTGCGTGACGGCGCCGAGCTTCGCGCCGGACACCTCGCTCTATGCGGGCCTGCGCTACCAGCCGGCCCCCGCGAGCGAGCTGACCGAACGCGAGGGCGAGAAGGTCGGCGCGTTCATCGCGGCCGCGCAGAAGCGGGGCATCCAGGTGCATCTCCAGGTCCAGGCCGCCATTCCGCCCGGCTACCGGGTGCAGTTCGGCGGGCCGGAGGCGGAGGACGAGCCGCTCTTGCCGGACGGTGCTGTGCATGTCGGGCGTGTCGACAAGAACGGCAGCCTCGCGGCACCCGAGATCACCGCATATCTCGAGGCCCTGCTCAGGGATGTGGTCAAGGCCTACCCGACGGTCGACGCGGTGCGCCTCGATTGGCCGGAATACCCGCCCTACACGCTCGATGCCTGGCTCTTCGACTTCTCGGCCCATGCCGCGCGGGCGGCCGAAGCCAAGGGGTATGACTTCAAGGCGATGCGCGAGGTGGCCGGCCGCTACCAGGCGGAGCCGGCGCGCTTCCTCGAGGACGGGCTCGGGGCCTTGGCCGAGCTCGGCCGGTTCAAGGCGGATCTCGCGGTCGACCTCCTTGGCCGGGCGCGGGCCGTGCTGCCGGCCAGGACGAAGCTCGTCGCCCACGCCTTCCCGCCGCCCTGGAACGAGCTCTCCGGACTCGATTTCGGCCGGGTCGGGGCGGTCGCCGACGACATCGCGGTCAAGCTCTACACCATGCACTGGCCGATGATGCTCAAGGGCTATCTCGAGCGGATGGGGCGGCTGGACGCGGCGGGTGCCGCGGCGATCCAGAAGCTCTTCGACACGGGCGACGCACCGCTCGATGCGATCCGCTACCCCGAGCCGCACGAGGCGCATCCGGTCGGTGCCGAGGCGCAGGCGCGGAAGATCCGGGCCGCGGCCGCGGCGGCACCCAGCATCCACGCAGCGGCCCATGCCTATGGCCCGATCGACGACGTGCTGGCCCGCGCCCGGGTCGCCTGGGAAGCCTCGAACAAGCGGATCTGGTTCAACCGCTACGGCTATCTGAGCGATGCCAAACTCAAGGGGCTAGGCACGCTGAACTGAGCAGAGCCTTGCCACGCCGACCGTATACTTCGTCAGGCTGCGGACGATCGGTGCTCACGTAGGTAGACTACGCTGCGCGCCGATCGCCTTGCCTTCCTCGTCTACGGTCACCGTGACAAGGCTCTAGACCGTGGCGTCGGCCCGCTGCAGGAGGGCCAGCAGGCCCTCGAGGAGGGCGGTCGGTGAGGGCGGGCAGCCGGGGATGTGCAGGTCGACCGGCACGACCTCGTCGACCCCGCCGGCGACCGCATAGCTCGACTTGAAGTGACCGCCGTCCCTCGCACAGTCGCCGACCGCCACGACCCATTTTGGGTCGGGCGTCGCTTCCCAGGCGCGGCGCAGCGCCTCGCCCATGTTCTTCGTCACGGGGCCCGTGACCATGAGCACGTCGGCGTGGCGTGGGCTAGCGACGAAGCGGATGCCGAAGCGCTCGACGTCATAGAAGGCGTTGCTCAGGGCATGGATCTCGAGCTCGCAGCCATTGCACGAGCCGGCATCCACCTCGCGAATCGACAGGCTCCGGCCGAGCCGCCGCCGCGTCGCCCGCTCCAGCGCCCGGCCGAGCTCGGCCAAAGCCGCATCGGCCGGTGACGGTGGAGCCTCGGTCAATGGCGGGCGGAAGAGGTTCGCAAAGAGGAGCTTTCGCATCAGCGCAAGGCCAGTCCGGGAGGTTTTGGAGGCAAGTCATCGGCCGATGATCGGCCGCCCCGTCTCGTGCCGAACTTGCCGGATGTCAGGGTGCCGGGCAAGCCATGTCACAAATCCCCGCCAACCATCTTGTCTTGTATCCGGCGTGATTTTAGGCTGCACGTTCGGAGAAGCGGTGATGGCGAAGGCAACGACGGCACGGCAGATCGCGAAGGGCCTGACGACAGAGCCGGAGGCGGCGAAAATCGAACGACGGAACGGCATGGGCAGGCTCTGAGGAAATACATCCATCCCGACTTCCGGTGTGCTGAACACCGACCGAAGCGCGCCGGAGAACGGTCAAGCAGTGGGGTGGCCAGATGACCGACGCTCCCAAGCTCGATTCCGGCATCGCGAGCTGGATAGGGCTGCTGCAACGCTTTGGCAGGTCCGCAACCGGGCTCCTGATCCTCGAGATCGGCTGGACCTCGCTCCTTGTGCTCGCCGCCAAACTGGCCGACCCGACGGGAGAGCCGCGCGCCGTCGGCGTAGCCTTTATCAATATCTGGATCGTTGGCGCAGTCATCATTCTGCTGATATGGGCAATTTACAGCAGGATTTACGCCTATATTGTTCAGCCTGTATATATTATTGCCAAGCCAATTCAGACTATTCTTTTTATCGTTGGAGTTCTTGTCGGCGTATCGCTCGACAAGGTTCGCGATCGACGGATCGAGCCACGCCGTCAAAAGATGGTCGATCAGTGGCTGGACGATCATCGGGCGAAGCGGCTCGAGAAATGGAAGGCAGAAGCCGATCCGCCACCAACGAGTGAAGAACTGCGCGCACTTGACGAAAATTGGCTGGCTGATTTCAATAAAGAACACGGCGAGGGTGCTTTACGAGAGGTCGCCGAAGACAGCATCGATTTGAAGAAGGGCTATTGTTCCCAATTAATTGTAAATCTCGGAAAGAAGTTGCTCACGCCGCTCAATTCAGGGCTCCGTATTGGCATTGCGCCGCTCAATATCAGCACCTTCGGTGAAACCCTGACCAGCCTTGTCCCGCCGAGCGTTCAGTTTGGCGACTCCATAGCCGGTCTGCTGGCGGCGAACTCCGGAAAAACCAAGAATATCAATCATGTTCATTTCTACACGCTGCCTACTCATTTTGCGGTGCGAACATATCAGCAGGCACGGTTCACCGTTCGTTTTTTCAACCTGGATGCATTGATCTGGAGTCCGTTCAGCGATCAGGGGCGGATGCCGTCGGTCCATATCCTGTGCAAGGTGGACATCGGCGAACCGACCGATGAGCGGGAAGCGCACCTTTCAGACCACCGGTTGTTCCCGTCATGGGGCGAGATGCCCAGGGTCGGTGCCTTCCGCTTCGCCCCCGACGATGATGTCGATCGGTATATCGTCCTGCTCGTTGCCACCCTGCGGGCTCTGTCAAGTCAAGACAAGGAGCGTTCGCAAAGGGCAACGCCAGAGGGCGGATGGGCAAGGTTGCAGGAAAAACTGGAGCTTGCCTTTTCCAGGCGACTGTCACCGAGGAATGAAGGCAACGATCTGTTCCGCCATCTGGCATGGGACGTGCTGCCCTCGATCAAGGCAACACCCCGCGAGCCGGGAGTGCTGTCCGCCGCCGGGAATACTGCCGCCGCACTTGTCAGCAGGTGGTGCGGAAGTTGTCTCGCAGCGAATCGTCTGGGCGGCGAGCCGTGGAAACATGTCGATCGGAAACGCATCGCCAGCCAGCTTCATGCGATCGTGACCATGTGCACGATGGTCAATCCAAGGCAACCCGAAGACTACTACAGGCTGGGGGCCATTTCCTGTTGGATGGGAGCGAAGGAACAGGCTCTGCGGGAATTCAGGCGGGCGGGGCGATTGGCCAGGATGTCCGACTACTCGCGATATATTGCCCCCTGGATTCATGCGGAAATGGATTTTGGCAGTTGGGCGAGGGGATCCTCGTATGAGGACAAGGGCTTGCTGCTGGCGCGCTTTGCTGCCGATGCGGCCGCTTCAATCCATGCAGGAGAAGCCGGATCCATTCGAGACCTGCTGAATGGCGAAGACGACAGGGTGAGAAAGGGCATAAATTTCATCATCAACAGGGAAAAGCCTCTGCATGAGCGGCCTCTTTCGCTGGTGATCGTTGAAGAGCTCTTGCAGACGTCAGAAACGGAGTCTGGTCTGTAGCTAAAGATCATGCCCCGAGTACGAGCAGTTGAAGGATTTGTTGCAGAGCGGGAAGTCGGCGATGATGTTGCCCTCGATCGCCGCCTCGAGCAGCGGCCACTGGAACCATGAGGGGTCGCGCAGGTGGCAGCGGGCGATCCGGCCGTCCGAGGCGAGCCTGAGCCAGGCGAGCACGTCGCCGCGAAAGCTCTCGGCGAGCGCCATGCCCTCGCCCTCGCAGGCGGGCAGGTCGACCCGTACGGGGCCGTCCGGGAGGCTGGCGAGGAGCTGGTCGACGAGGCCCAGGCTCTGCTCCACCTCGCGGATGCGCACCCAGACCCGGGCGTCGACATCGCCGCCTTCCAGCACGGGCACGGTGAAGTCGAGCCGGTCGTAGGGCGCGTAGCCGGGGCACTTCCGGCTGTCGAAGTTGCGGCCGGAGGCCCGGCCGACATGGCCGCCGGCGCCGTACTGACGGGCGAGGGCGGGGTCGAGGCGGCCGGTGCCGACCGTGCGGTCCTGGAGCGAGGCGGTGCTGTCGTAGAGCTGGATGAGGGCCGGAAAGCGCCGGCGGATTGCCTCGACGAGAGCGCGGATGGCGCTGGTGCCGGCGGTGTCGAGATCGCCTGCAACGCCGCCCGGCACGACGCGGTCGCGCATCAGCCGGTGGCCGAAGGCGGCTTCGGCGGCGCGCAGGCAGCGTTCGCGCAGGATGCCGCATTCGGCCAGCATGAGCGCGAAGGAGGCGTCGTTGCAGATGGCGCCGATGTCGCCGAGGTGATTGGCGAGCCGTTCCAGCTCCGCCATCAGCGCCCTGAGCGCCTGTGCCCGGGGCGGCGCCTCGCTGGCGGTGGCAGCTTCGGCGGCGCGGGCGAAGGCGCTGGCATAAGCGACGGTGGCGTCGCCCGAGAGGCGGCCGGCGAGCCTTGCGCAATGGGCGAGATCCGCCCCGGCCATGAGGCTCTCGACACCTTTATGGACATAGCCCAGCCGCTCCTCGACTCGGACCAGGGTCTCGCCCGAGCAGGTGAAGCGGAAATGGCCGGGCTCGATGATGCCGGCATGGATCGGCCCGACCGGCACCTCGTGTAGCGCCTCGCCCTCGGCTGTGAGGAAGGCGTAGGGTACCGGCTCGCCAGTGGCGGGGAGGGTGGCGCCGAGCGGGCGGCTGACGCCCCACTTGCCCTGGTCGAGCCAGGGCCGCGTGTCCTCGAGGCCTTCGGGCTCGAGGCCGAAGAGGTCGCTGGCGGTGCGCTCGAGGCGGATGGCCGGCGGGTGGAAGCGGCCGACCGAGGGATAGCGGTGGTCGGGACAGGCGAGGCTGACGACGCCGAGATCGCCGGTCTCGTCGTCGCGGAGCGCCATGTGGACGGATGCGGGCTCGCCCCAGAGGCCCATGAGCGTCCAGTGGCCCTCGGCGAGCTGGGCGATGGCGAAGGTCCAGCGGTCGGGCCCGAGGCGGGTGCGCGGCCAGGGGCGGTGGTTGGCGACCGGCTCGCCCTCGGCCAGGAGGTCGGTCAGGGCCGGCATGGCGCGTCCATCATCTGAACTGGCCTCATCCGAGCAGCACCCCGACATTCTGGAAC
Organism: Alphaproteobacteria bacterium; assembly: GCA_030431615.1. GTDB lineage: Bacteria > Pseudomonadota > Alphaproteobacteria > Geminicoccales > Geminicoccaceae > SLRI01. The sequence goes on along the minus strand of JAUIID010000102.1, from coordinate 11,375 downwards.
CAGGCGACGAGCGGCGGCGGCAGGTAGACGCCGGCGACCAGCACGAGCGCCAGATGCGCCTGCATGGGCAGGTTGGTGCCGGTGGCGGGTGCCGTGCTGCCGGTGGGCTCGCCGAAGGCGATGCCGGTGAGGCGGAGCAGGAGGGCGCCCATGCCGAGGAGAAGGCCCAGCACCAGCGGGATGGCGAGGAGCGGCACGCGGGCGAAGGTCGAGCTCACGACCAGGAACTCGCTCATGAAGATGCCCATGGGCGGCAGGCCGGCGATGGCGAGGACGCCGATGACGAAGCCCCAGCCGAGGGCCGGGTGACTCTGGGTCAGGCCCTTGATGTCGGCGATGCGCTGGGTGCCCTTGACCTGGGCGATGTTGCCGACGGCGAAGAAGATCGCGGACTTGGTCAGGCTGTGCATGACCATGTGCAGGAGGCCGGCGAAGTTGGCGAGCGGGCCGCCCATGCCGAAGGCAAAGACGATGATGCCCATGTGCTCGATCGAGGAGTAGGCGAATAAGCGTTTGATGTCGCGCCGGCGGTAGAGCATGAACGCGGCAAAGACGAGCGAGCCCAGGCCCATGGCGGCCATGAGCGGCCCCGGCGTGATGGCCTCCGGATTGGCCGCGATCAGGATCTTGAAGCGCAGGAGCGCATAGAGGGCGACGTTGAGGAGCAGGCCCGAGAGCACGGCCGAGATGGGGGTGGGACCCTCGGCATGGGCGTCCGGCAGCCAGGCGTGGACGGGGGCGAGGCCGACCTTGGTGCCGTAGCCGAGGAGCAGGAAGACGAAGGCGACGCTGAGCAGTGCGGGATCGAACTCGGCGGCCCGGGAGAGCAGCACGGTCCAGATCATGGCGTCGGCACCCTCGCCGACGACCGGCTGGGCGGCCGTGTAGAAGAGGATCGTGCCGAAGAGTGCGAGGGCGATGCCGACACTGCCGAGAATGAAGTATTTCCAGGCGGCCTCCAGGGCCTCGTGCGTCTGGTAGATGCCGACCATGAGGACGGTGGTGAGCGTCGCGAGCTCCACGGCGACCCACATCAGCCCGATATTGTTCGAGACGAACGCGAGGTTCATGCCGAACATCATCATCTGGTACATGGCATGGTAGAAGCGGAGCTTGGTCGCCGTCAGCCGGCCGGTCTCGAGCTCGTGCTGGATGTAGCCGGCGCTGAAGACGCTGGTGGTGAAGGCGACGAAGCAGTTGAGCACGATGAAGACGATGTTGAGGTCGTCGACGAGGAGGTAGGCGCCGGGGGCGGGGCGCTCGCCCACGAGCAGCAGGAGGGCGGCCAGCAGCGTCAGCAGGCTGGCGGCGACATTCAGCCGGGCGGTGAGGCGATAGCCGGGGAGCGAGGCGAGGAGCGCCGCCGCGACGAGCGGGATCCAGAGGGCGAGGGCGACGGGATCCAGGCTCACTGTCGCTCGCCCCGGAAGGCGTCGAGGGCGCTGGTGTCGACCGTGTCGAAGCGCTCGCGGATGCGGAAGAGGAAGACGCCGATGACGATGAAGGCGATGAGGATCGAGAAGGCGACGCTGATCTCGACCACGAGCGGCATGCCGAGCGCCCCGGTGGCGGCGAGGATCAGCCCGTTCTCGAGCGACATGAAGCCGATTACCTGGCTCACCGCGTTGCGGCGGGTGACCATGAGGAGAAGACCCAGCAGCAGCACGGCGAGGGCGAAGGCGAGATCCTCGCGGGCGAGCGGGTCGGCCTCCGGCGTGATCTTCAGGATGACGGCCATGGAGAGGGCCACGAGCCCCATGCCGGCCAGCATGGTCGGGCCGATGCCGACCACGGTCTCGATCTCGCGGTGGATGCCGAGCTGGCGGATGATGCGGTGGAGGGCGAGCGGCACCACCAGCACCTTGAACGCGACGGCGATGAGGGCCGTCACGTAGAGATGCGGTGCGTCCTGGACGAAGGCCTGCCAGGCGACCGAGAGGGCGAGCACCAGGGCATGCAGCGCGAAGACGTTGACGAGGGCCGAGAGCCGGTCCTGGTAGAGCAGCATGAAGCTGACCAGCACGAGCCCGCCGGCGAGAAGATGGGCGATGTCGAAGGCGAGGCTGCCCATCAGAGGCCCCCCATCACAGGCTCCGCGACACGAAGAGCAGGAGCGTGCCGAGCAGGCCCAGCATGAGGGCGGCGCCCAGGAACTGCGGCACGCGGAAGACCCGCATCTTGGCGATCGAGGTCTCGAAGAGGGCGAGGAGGGCCGCGGCCGCCACGAGCTTGGCGACGAAGAGGGCGAGGCCCTGGAGCCAAGCGAGGGGCTCGGACCCGGCGTCGGCGAGCCCGAAGGGCAGGAAGACGCTGGCGATCAGCGCCACGAAGAGCAAGAGCTTGAGCGAGGCGGCGAGCTCGATCATGGCGAGGTGCCGGCCGGAATATTCGAGCACCATGGCCTCGTGGACCATGGTGAGCTCGAGATGCGTGGCCGGGTTGTCGACGGGGACGCGGGCGTTCTCGGCGATGGCGACGATCACGAGCGCGATGAGGGCGAGGCCGAGCGAGACGCGCAGCCCGACCTCGTCGGAGGCCAGATAGGCCGAGACGGTGGCGAGCCGGGTCGAGCCCGCGACCAGGGCGATGGTGAAGATGATGAGCAGCATGGCGGGCTCGGCCAGGGACGAGATCATCATCTCGCGGCTGGCGCCGATGCCGCCGAAGCCGGTGCCGACATCCATGCCGGCAAGGGCCAGGAAGAAGCGGGCACTGGCGAGGAGCGCCACGATGACGATGAGGTCGGCGGTCCAGCTGAAGAGGAGGCCCGAGGCGAAGGTCGGCACGAGGGCGGCCGCCACCCAGGTCGCGGCGAAGATCAGATAGGGGGCGACCCGGAAGAGCCAGGAGGCGTTCTCCGCCAGCACCACCTCCTTGCGCAGCAGCCGGGCGAGGTCGCGATAGGGCTGCAGGACGGGTGGTCCCCGGCGCCGCAGCAGCCTTGCCTTGAAGGTCCGCACGAGGCCGGTGAGGCCGGGTGCTAGCAGCAGCACGAGCGCCATCTGGACGCCCTGGACGGCGAGGCCGCCGATCAGCTCCACCCCGATCAGCTCCATATGGCGAGCGCGAGGAGGAGGAGGACGAGGGCGGCAAAGACGAGGCTGAGGTAGCGGCGGATGGTCAGGAACTGCAGCACGTTGAGGCGTCCGGCCAGGTTTTCGACGAGGCCTGCCAGCGGCGCGTAGAGCCGGTCCCAGAAGATGTCCTCCTGGCGGAGCGTGTGGCGTGCCGGCCGAAGCTCGCCGGGCCTTGGCATATCGACCGTCTCGGCCGAGCGCAGCAGGAGGGGGCCCAGGACGCGCTGGATCGGCTGGGCGAAGCTGGCGCCGCTGTACTGACCGGCCGCCACCGGCTCGGCGAAGCCGCAGCCCCAGGCCGGGCCGCGGCGCAGCCGGCGTGAGGCGAAGCGGTGGATCGCCAGAGCCGCGAGCCAGCCCGAGACGAGGATGAAGAGACAGACGAGCAGGCCGTTATAGGAGCTGCGGCTCTCGGCGATCGGCACGATGGTGAGCCAGGGAAGCGAGCGCTGGACCGGCATCGTCTGCCCGAGCAGGGCGGTCGTGACTGGGGCCAGCGCATCGATGATCAGCCCCGGCAGGATGCCGGCGAGAAGGCACAAGGCGGCGAGGCCGGCCATGGCGGCGAGCGACAGGCGGTCGACCTCGACGGCATCGGTGGCCGCCGGCGAGCGCGGCCGGCCGAGGAAGGTGATGCCGTAGGCCTTGACGAAGCAGGCAGCCGCCAGGGCCGCGGCCAGAGCCAGCATGGCGCCGACCGCCGGCACCATCACCTTCAGGCCCCAGTCGGCGAGCTCCGGGCTCTGCAGGATCGCCTGGAAGAGCAGCCATTCCGAGGCGAAGCCATTGAAGGGCGGCAGGGCGGCAATGGCGACGGCGCCCACGAGCACGACGACGCTGGTGACGGGCAGGCGATGGATCAGCCCGCCGAGCCTCTCCATGTCGGCCGTGCCGGTCGCGGTGAGCACGGCGCCGGCACCCATGAAGAGCAGGCTCTTGAAGAGCATGTGGTTGAGGGCATGGAAGAGGGCGGCGGTCAGCGCCAGGGCGGCGGCGGCCGCCATGCCGCTCGCCTGGAAGGCCAGCGCCAGGCCGATGCCGACGAAGACGACGCCGACATTCTCGATCGTGCTGTATGCCAGGAGCCGCTTCAGGTCGCGCTGCATGAGGGCCATCAGGATGCCGATGACCGCGGTCGCCCCGCCCATGAAGAGGACGACGAGGGCGGCCCACCAGGGCGGCTCGCCGAGCAGGTCGAGGACGAGGCGCAGGAAGCCGTAGATCGCCACCTTCGTCATGACGCCGCTCATCAGGGCCGAGACGTGGCTGGGGGCGGCCGGATGGGCGAGCGGCAGCCAGACATGGAGCGGCACGAGGCCGGCCTTGGAGCCGGCGCCGAAGAGGGCGAGGAGGAGGACCAGGGTGGCGGTCAGCGGGGTCGGTGTCGCCTCGCGGATCTCGGCGAAGCCGTAGGCGCCGGTGGCGCCGGCAAGGAGGCCGAAGGCCAGGAGGAGGGCCACGGTCCCGGCACTGGCCATGGCGAGATAGACGTAGCCCGCCTGGCGATTGTCGGCGACGCGATGCTGCGTCAGCACGAGCGCCCATGAGGCGAGCGACATGACCTCCCAGGCGAGGAGGAAGGTGAAGGCGTCGTCGGCGAGCAGGACGAGCGTCATGCCGGCGAGGAAGAGGGGATAGAAGGGGAGGACCCGCTCGGGGGCGGTCTCGTGCCGGCCGTAGCCCAGGCCATAGAGGCTGGCGAAGGCGCCGCCCGCGCCGAGGAGGGCGAGGAAGAAGGCCGAGAGGGCGTCGATGCGGAAGCGGGCGCCGATCCAGGGCAGGCCGAGCGGCAGGCGGAGCGCCGAATCCCCGCCGGCGAGGAGGGCCACGAGGGCGAGGACGAGGATGGCGGTCATCAGGGCGAGGCTCGCCCCGTAGACGATGTCGTGGATGCGCTCGTGGCCGGCCCGCGCCACGGCCAGTGCGGCGGTGGCGAGGAGGAGGGCCGTGGCCAGGAGGACGAGGCCCGTCGTCATGCCGTCTGGTCGTCCGCCGGGGTGGCAGCCTTCAGCCGAACGCCGCGCCCGCCGTCCGGGCCCTCGGCGATCAGCACGACGCCGGCGGTCTCGAGCGCCTCGACCAGCTTCATCAGCGAATCGACATTGCCGCGCACGACGCCTTGGCACTTCTCCATGCGCTGGATGGTCGGCACCGAGAGCCCGGCGAGCTCCGCCAGGGTCCGCTGGTCGATCCCGAGCAGGGCGCGCGCGGCGCGGAGCTGGCCGGCCGACATCATGGGCGGGGGTTCCGTTGTGAACTGCCACGCATCATGCAAGATGGATAGAGCGGGCTTGTTGATGTTTCAAGCATCAATTGTCATCGGTGGGCACGGTCCGGAATTCGGCCCGGACCGGCCTTTCCGACCGTGCTAGGAAGGGGCGAAACCACCGAACCGAGGAAGCATCGCCATGCCGAGCCAGAACGCCAGGGTCCTTCGCCACATTGTGCTCTTCGCCTTCAAGCCCGAAGCGACGCCGTCCGAGATCGCCTCGGTCGAGGAGGCGTTCGCGGCCCTGCCGGGGCAGATCCCCGAGATCATCGATTTCGAGTGGGGCACCGATGTCAGCATCGAGGGCCGGGCGCAGGGCTTCACCCACTGCTTCCTCGTGACCTTCGCCGACGAGGCCGGCCGCGAGGCCTACCTGCCGCACCCGGCGCACCAGGCATTCGTGGCGCTGGTCAGCCAGCATCGCGAGAGGGGCCTCGTGATCGACTACTGGGCACGCTCGACCGCGGGCTAGGGATTTTCGCCCGCGGCAGTCGGACGATCTGTGCTAGGCTTGGTGTCTGCGGCTCGCCGATGCCGCAGAAGCGCCTGATCGATGTCCCAGCTCCTGCCGGGGGAGGGCCGTGTCCGACGTGGCAGCGTGGCTCGAGGCGATCGGCCTCGGTGCCTATCGCGATCGCTTCATCGAGGAGGCCGTCGGTCTCGCCGATCTGGCCGACCTGACGGAGAGCGATCTCGAACGGCTGGGCCTGCCGATGGGGCCGCGCAAACGTGTGCTCCGAGCGCTGCGCGATGCGAGGGCGGGCGACGGCGACGTGGCGCCCCCGGCTGCCGAGCCCACCGGCGTCGACACGATCATGGGCTCGCGCGCGGCCGTCGAGGGCGAACGCCGTCTCGTGACCATTCTCTTTGCCGACATCGCGGACTCGACCGACCTCGTCCAGCACCTCGACGCCGAGGCCGTGAGCGCGATCTTCGACCCGCTCCAGCGTCTGCTCATCGACGCGGTGCACCGCTACGGGGGCACGGTCAACGAGGTTCTGGGCGACGGCATCATGGCGATCTTCGGCGCGCCCGCGGCCCAGGAGGATCACGCGCTCAGGGCCTGTCACGCGGCGTTCGACATGCAGGCCGATACCCGATCCCTGGTCGAGGCGCGGCTCGCAGCGCTCGCCGGCCGGCCGATCCGGCTGCGGGTCGGGGTGAATTCCGGCGAGGCCGTCGTCCGGTTGCTCGGCAACGATCTCTCGGTCAGCTATTCCGCCATGGGCCTGACGACGCATCTGGCGGCGCGCATGGAGCAGACAGCACCGCCCGGGACGATCCGGTTGACCGAGGATACCGCACGGCTGGTCGCCGATTTCGTCGAGGCCGTCGCCTGCGCGCCCGTTCAAGTCAAGGGCATCGATGCGCCGGTCGCGGTCTTCGAGCTGCGCCGGCTGCTGCCCGTGCGCAGCCGGCTGGAAGCGCGTGCCGCGCGCGGCCTGACGCCCTTTGTCGGGCGCCAGCGGGAGCTGACCCGGTTCGTCGAGCTGTTCGAGGAGGCCGCCAGCGGGCGCGGGCACGCAGTCGTCATCGTGGCCGAGCCGGGCCTCGGCAAGTCGCGCCTCCTGCACGAGCTTCGCGAGAATATCGGCAGCCGGGCGGCCTGGAGCCTCGGCCAATGCGTCTCGCACGGCGCCGCTTCGGCCCTGCACCCGATCGTCGACCTGCTGCACCGCCGCTTTTCCATCGGTGAAGCGGACCAGCCCGAGGCGCGCCGGACCCGGATGGATGCGGTCCTGGCGCCGATCGCCAGCGAGCTCGGCCCGGCGCGACACTATCTCGAGTTTCTCGCCGGTGCTGCCAGCGACGGCGTCAGCCTCGCGGTGGACCCGCAGATCCGCCGGGTCGACACTTTCGACGCCATCATCCAGTTCATTCTGCGCCTGGCTGCATCCGAGCCGCAGATCGTCCTCCTCGAGGACCTGCACTGGTCGGACCACACCACGCTCGAGTTCCTCGGGCGCCTGGTGGACGCCGTGCCGCTCAGCCGGGTCCTGCTGCTGGCCACCACCCGGCCCGACCCGGCGTTGCCGAACGGGGGCGCCATCCTGCCCGCCCGCAGCTATGTCACGCGCATGGCGCTGGGCCGGCTGACCCGGGAGGAGTCCGCCCATCTCCTGGCGGCGGTGCTGGGCTTCAGCGCTGTTCCCGAGCCGCTCGACGACCTGGTGAGCGCCAAGGCGGAGGGCAACCCGTTCTTCGTCGAGGAGCTGGTCCGGTCGCTGGTCGAGACGGGCAGGGTCAGCCGGGACGGCGACGCCTGGCAGCTCGGTGAGCTGGTCGGCGACGAGGCGGTCCCGGACACGATCCTGCAAGTGCTGATGTCGCGCATCGACCGGCTCGGCGAGGGTGCCCGCCGTGTCCTCCAGGTGGCCTCGGTGGTGGGCCGGGAGTTCGACCGCGGGCTGCTGGCGGCCGTTGTCGATCTCCCCTCGACCGAGGTCGCCTTGCGCGCGCTCCAGGCTGCCGAGCTCGTGCAATCGGGGCCAGGTGGCTCGGATGACGTCTTTGTTTTCCAGCATGCGTTGACCCAGGAGGTCGCCTACGCCTCGCTTCTCGCCCGCACGCGGCGCGAGCTGCATCGGCAGATCGCGGCGGCGATCGAGACGCGTCACGCACCGCATCTGGCGGATCATCACGCGGTGCTCGGGCACCATCTGCAGGCGGCCGAGGACTGGCCGCGCGCCGCCGACCAGCTCGAGGCGGCGGCCAGCCGCGCTGCCGACTCCGCTGCGGTGGGCGATGCGGTGGCCCTGCTGGACCGCGCCATCGATTGCCTCGAACGGGGCGAGGCCGCTTCCGGGGAGCGGCTCGCGGCGCTGCATGGTCGCAAGGCCGCGCTTCTGCAGATCGTCAGCGAGGTGGCCGGGGCGCATGCCGCGGCGAGCCGCGCCGTCGGCCCGGCGCAGGCCGCCTCGGCCGCGGCGACCGAGGGCATGGCCTGGGCGCAGATGGGCCTTGCTTCCTTCTACCTTCACGACTTTCCGCGCGCCCGGGACGAAACGCGCCGTGCCATGACGATCGGCCGGCGCATCGGCTCGGCCGAGATCACCGCCGCTGCCGGCTGTGCGCTCGGCTGGGTCGAAGCCGTCTCCGGCGAGACGCGGGCCGCCCGGCGCAGGCTGTCCCGGGCCGGTGCGGTGGCCCGGGAGGGCGGATTCCCCGCCTACGAGATCATCGCCTCGGCGCTCGAGGCGCAGCTCGACCACTGGCAGGGCCACTACGAGCGGTCGCTCGGCCGGCTGCGCGGCCGGACCATGCCGGCGCTGGAGAGCCGCGGCCAGGGCGAGGCGCCAGCCTTTCTCTTCCCGCATCTGCTCAGCCTCTTCAGCCTTGGCCTGCCGCTGGCCGGCAAGGGCGCCTTCGACGAGGCCTATGGCGTCTATGCCGAAGGGCTGGCGCTGGCCGAGCGGGTGGGCGACGAGATCTTCCGCATGCGCTTTCTCAACAGCCTCGGGCATGTGCTGGCCGAGTGCGGCGACCACGCGGCAGCGCGGCCACTCAACGAGCAGAGCCGCGACCTCGCCCGTGCTCGGGGCGACGCCGAGGTCATCGCCAATGCCGAACTCAATCTCGCCGATGGTTATCTTGCGGATGGCGATGCCGCGCTGGCGCTCGAGATCTGCGAGGAGGTGCTGGGCATCGTCCGCAGCCCGACCACGTCCGACTTCATGCGCTGGCGCTACGCGCAGCATCTCTTCGCCTGCATGGGCGAAACGCTGCTCGCCGCCGACCGGCCCGGCCGGGCTGCCGACTGCGCCGACCAGTGCCTCGATCTGGCGATCCGGACGGCGTCGCGGAAATACCTCGCCCGCGGCTGGCGGCTCAAGGCTGCCACGGCCTTGGCCAGAGGGGACCGCGAGGCGGCCGAGACGATGCTCGGCAAGAGCGTGGCAGCGGCCCGGTCGGCCCGGAGCCCCGGGCAGTTGTGGCGCGCCGAGCTGGCGTTCGGCGCGCACCTGCAGGAGACGGGACGCGCCGCGGCCGCCCGTCGCCGGTTCGCTGCCGCCGGCAAGACGCTCGACCTTCTCCATGCCGGCAGCACGCGACCGGCGCTGAAGGCCGCGTTCCGGGGCTCGAAGGTCTTCGGCGACGCCTTCGCCGAAGCGGGGTCCGCCTGGAGCCCGCCAACGGGCGTCGACTGACCGGGCACGGCAGCCTGCCCATCTTTTGGGCAGGAGGAGCCTGCATTTGCGCTGGCGTTTCGGCGGCCGGCCTTGCGCCGGGGCGGAAGTCCCGTCAGAGGCAGCGTCCTCGGCTGGCATGAAAGCTGCTTTGCCCTCCCTCGGATAACGAGGGAAGGGTGATGTCCAAGGCCAGCGCCATCGATATCGCCGGGGTCTCCAAGGTCTACGGCGAGACCATCGCGGTCGATTCGATCAGCCTGAAGATCCCGGGTGGCAGCTATTGCTGCCTGCTCGGCCCTTCCGGCTGCGGCAAGACCTCGACGCTTCGGATGATCGCCGGCCACGAGACCATCTCCGCCGGCGACATCCTGCTCGGCGACACGATGCTCGCGGGCCTGCCGCCGGCGCGGCGGGGCACGGCGATGATGTTCCAGTCCTATGCGCTCTTCCCGCATCTGGACCTGCTCGACAATGTCGCCTTCAGCCTGAAGATGAAGGGCATGCCGCGCGACGAGCGCCGGGCCAAGGCGCTAGGCATGCTCGAGCTCATGGGCATGGAAGGCTACGCGGCGCGCCGGCCGGCGCAGCTCTCGGGCGGCCAGCAGCAGCGCGTGGCGCTGGCCCGTGCCTTGATCACCGATCCCGAGGCGCTCCTGCTCGACGAGCCGCTATCGGCGCTCGACCCCTTCCTCAAGGTCAGGATGCGGGCCGAGCTCAAGAAGCTGCAGGCCTCGCTCGGCATCACCTTCGTCCACGTCACCCACAGCCAGGAGGAGGCGATGGCGCTCGCCGACCTGATCGTGGTGATGAAGGACGGCCGGATCGAGCAGGCGGCGGACCCGCGCACCGTCTTCGAGCAGCCGGCCACGGCCTTCGTCGCCCGCTTCATGGGCGACCACAACGTGCTCTCCGGGCGGATCACCGAGAGCGGCGGCGGGCGCGTCGCCTTCGCCGTGGCGGGTGGCGGCGCCTTCGTCGCGAGCGGTAGCGGCGGGGCCGAGGGCGAGCCCATCGACGTCGCCGTCCGCACCGACCGGGTGCGGCTCGCCGAGCCGCCGGCCAAAGGGCTCGGCTTCACCGGCATCGTCTCGAACATCGAGTATCGCGGCGCCACGCTCAAGCTTTCGGCCGAGGGCGGGGGCATCGAGGAATTCACCGCCATCGTCGACGACCGCTCGTTCTTCGCCCGGCCGGTCAGGGTCGGTGACGCGGTGCCGCTCTCCTGGGAGCCGGAGGACGCGATCACGCTCGGCCGGGCTGCCTGAAATCGGACATGCAACGCAGCAAGAGGGACCAGTCATGACCAAGGATGCAACGAAGGGTGCCAAGCCCGCGCTCACGCGCCGCAAGGCACTGAAGACCGGTGCCGCCGCGGCCGGCCTCGCCGTCGGCTCTGGCACCGTCACCGGTTTCCCGACCATCTGGGCGCAGAACCCGATCACGCTCCGCCAGTTCGGCACGGGCGTGTCGAACCTCAATGCCATCGCCGAGAAGTGCAAGGAGGACCTCGGCATCACGCTCGAGATGACGGCCATGGATTCCGACGCCGCGGCGCAGCGCGCCGTGACCCAGCCGGATTCCTACGACGTCGCCGACATCGAGTACTGGATCGCCAAGAAGGTCTTCCCGGCCGGCGTCATGCAGCCGATGGATGTGGGCAGGCTCAAGTATTACGACGACATCGTGCCGCTCTTCATCTCCGGCAAGCTGACGCCGGAGAGCACCATTGCCCAGGGCACCGCACCGCACACCGTGGGCTTCGTCGACGGCCCGGATTCCGTGGCCTTCGCCAAGGAGCCGACCGGCTGGATGACCATGGTGCCGACCATCTACAACGCCGACACGCTGGGCATCCGCCCGGACCTGATCGGCCGCGAGATCACCTCCTGGGCCGACATC
>JAUIID010000101.1 GCA_030431615.1 Alphaproteobacteria bacterium | reverse complement strand
TCTGCTCGCCGGCGGTTCGTTCGGCCGCGAGGACACCGATGCCTACGAGAGCACCTCGATCCAGGCGTCGCTCGGCGTCGAGCGGCATTTCAACAGGCGGCTGAGCGGCACGCTCGGCGTTGCCTACCGGCTCGCCGAGGTCACGGACGAGGACGAGGACGACGAGCGTTTCGCCCTGTTCTCGATTCCGGCCGGCCTACGTTACGATCGCAGCGACAGCCTGCTCGACCCGTCGACCGGCTACCGCCTCGTTCTGGAAGGCACGCCCTACTGGGATATGCTCAATCCGGGCACGCAGTTCTTCAAGAGCCAGCTCACCGGCACGCGCTATTTCCGGCTCTCCAAAGATCCGCGGCTGGTCCTGGCGTTCCGCGGCATCGCCGGGTCGATCACCGGCGCCAGCATCAGCGACATCCCGGCCGACGAGCGCTTCTACGCCGGCGGCGGCGGCACCGTGCGCGGCGTGCCGTTCCAGCGGGCGGGGCCACTGGACGACGACGACGAGCCGACCGGCGGCCGCTCGCTGCTCGTGGCCAATGCCGAGGCGCGCTACCGAATTATCGGCAATCTCGAGGGCGTCGTCTTCCTCGACGGCGGCAGCGCCTTCGAGCCGCAGACGCCCGAATTCGGCGAAGCCTGGCAGTTCGGCACCGGTGCCGGGGTGCGCTACATCTCGCCCGTTGGCCCCATTCGCGTCGATGTCGGCGTGCCCGTCGACAAGCGCGAGGGCATCGACGATTCGTGGCAGCTCTATATCTCCATCGGCCAGGCGTTCTGAGCAGTTCCACGCTGATCGTATACTTCGTCAGGCTGCGGCCGATCGGTGCTCACGTAGGCGGACTACGCTGCGCGCCGATCGCCTTGGCTTTCTCGTCTACGGTCAGCGTGCAACCGCTCCCGGCGCCGCTCGACCGGATCCCGGGCGGGCATGGCGGCGGGTCGCTTGGCGTGCCATATGAGTGGCAATCCTCCGGCACCCGCACCAGATCATGGCCATGCTTCGCAAGTTCCTGCTCACGCTTCTCGGTATCGTCCTCGGCACCGTCGTGCTCTTTGGCGCGGCGCTGGCGATCGCCCAGACGCGTGTCGCCAAGGACCAGATCGGCGGCCTGATCGAGAGCAGCCTGGAAGGCGAGCAGCAGACCGCGGAGGTCGAGGACGTGAGCGGCTTTCTGCCGTTCGACATCCGCATCGGCCGGTTCTCGCTCGCCGATGACGAGGGCCGCTGGCTCGAGGTCGACAACGCGCGGGTCAAGCTGTCGCCGGCGCCGCTGCTGCGCGGCGAGGTCGTCATCGAAGAGGCCGGCGCCGCGCGGGTCGCGGTGGAGCGGGCACCCAACCTGCCGCCGGCCCCGGAGCCCGAGCCCGAGCCTGAGACGGACGAGCCCTTCAGCCTGCCGGCGGCGCCGGAGCTGCCGGAGAGCCTGCCCTTGGTCACGGCGGAGCGCATTCATATCGACCGGATCGAGCTCGGCCAGGCGCTGATCGGCCAGGACGCCGTCTTCAATCTCGAGGGCAATGCGACGACCGGGCCGGAAGGCCGCCATGCAGAGGCGCGGCTCGACCTCACCCGCATCGACCAGCGGACCGCCGCCCTCGGCCTTTCGGCCACGCTCGATCTCGCCCAGCGCCGGATCGGCCTCGACGTGGAGGGCAGCGAGACTGGCGGGCTCATGGCCTCGCTCACCGGGATCGAGCAGGCCGGCGACCTCACCCTGCAGCTCAAGGGCGAGGGCCCGCTCGACGACTGGCGCGCCGATCTCGACCTCGCCATCCAGGGGCTGGTCGCCGCCGATGCCGGGCTGGCGCTGGCCTATGGCGAGAACCCGTCGATCGACCTCCAGGCGGAGGTGGTGCCCGTCGAAGGCGCCATGCCCGAGGATATCGCCGCTGTGCTCGGCGACCGGCTGACCCTCGCCGTGGTCGGCGGGCAGCGGGCACCCGGCCAGTTCGTCCTCGACCAGCTCAGGCTGGAGAGCGGCATCGCGACGGCCGAGGGCCGGCTCGAGGCGCTGCTCGACGAGAACCGGCTCGACGGCTCGATCCGCATGGCGGCCGAGGATCTCGGCCGCGCCAGCGGGCTTGCCGGGGTGCCGCTCGCCGGCCGGGTCGAGCTCGTGCTCGAAGCACTCGGCACGTTCAGCGAGCCGCGCTTCCGTCTCGACCTCGATGGCGGCAGCATCACCGCCGATGCCTTCGGCGTCGAGACGCTCGGCCTCGAGCTGACGGCCGACCTGCTCGGCCCGCTCGACCAGCCCTTTGCCGGTGCGCGCGTCGAGGGTGGTGGCGAGATCGCCGGGATTACCCAGGACGGCGAGCCGCTGCGCCCCGAGGACCGGCTGACCCTCGATCTCGCGGCGACCGTGCCGATGGAGGGCGAGGCCGTGGTCGAGCGGCTGGCGCTCCAGGGGGAGCATGTCGCCGTCGATGGCACTGCCAGTGTCGCGATGCCCGGGCTCGGGGGCACGGCGCGGCTCGAGGCGAGCGTGCCGTCGCTCGCGGCGCTGGTCGCCGCCCTCGGCCCGGACGCCCCGCCCGACCTCGCCGTCGAAGGCGCCTTCGACCTGCGCGCCGATGTCGAGCTGGCTTCCGAGTTGGAGCGGATCACGCTCGACCTCGCGGCCACCGGCAGCAACATCTCGGGCCTGCCGCAGAATGCCGACGCGCTGGTCGGCCCCGAGCCGCGGCTCACCTCGCATGTCATCATCGTGCCCGGCAGCAACGTCACGGTCGAAAGCCTGGATCTCACCACGGCAGCCGTCGGGCTCACCGGCAATCTCGATCTCGGCCTCGACGAGGCCCAGGCGCTGCGCGGCCGCGTCGATCTCTCGCCGCTGGCGCTCGCGACGCTCGAGGGCATCATCGGCCAGCCCATCGCCGGCGAGCTGACGAGCTTCGTCACCCTCGGCGGCACCCTGCCGGCGCCTGAGGTCGCGGCCGACGTGACGGTGGTCGATCTCGCCATCGCCGAGCGCCAGTTCGACCGCGTTTCCCTCGATGCGCGGACCGCGGGCCCGCTCGCCGAGCCCGCGGGCGACGTCTCGCTGGCGATCGAGCAGGGCACCGACTCCCTGGCGCTGAAGAGCGACTTCGCGCTCAAGGGCCAGAGCCTCGAGCTTGCTAATCTCAGCCTGGCGGCACCCTTCACCGAGCTCACCGGGGCGGCGACGGTCGCCCTCGACGGGCCGCTCGCCACCGGCCAGCTGGCCGGCCGGGTCGGCGACCTCGCCGCGCTCGAGCCCTGGACCGGCCAGGTGCTGAGCGGGGCCATCGATATCGATGTGAGATTCGACGGCAAGTCCGGCCGGCAGGATGCGACGCTCTCGCTCGCCGCCACCGACATCGGCGGGGATTTCGGCAATCTCGAGCGGGCATCGGTCGAGGCGAAGGTGGAGGATGCGCTCGGTCGCCTCGGGGTCGATGCCACGGTCCAGGCCGGCGGCTTCACCCAGCCGGAGCCGGGCTTCGTCCTCGAGGACGCGACGGTGTCGCTGACGGGCGACCGCTCGCTCTTCAATCTCGACGCCAAGGCCAATGGCGAGATGAACGGCCCGTTCAACGTGACGAGCAAGGCCCGGCTCGATGTGCTGGGCGAGACCCGGGAGGTCTATCTCGACGAGCTCGGCGGCGTCTTCCAGGCCCAGAGCATCGAGCTGCTCAGCCCGGCGAAGCTGCGGCTCGAGAACGGCGTGCTCGATCTCGACCAGCTCGATCTGAAGATCGGCGACGCCACGATCCAGGGCGGGCTGAACTTCGACCAGCCGGCCAACCGGGCGCGCGCCGGCCTCGTCATCGAGAGCTTCCCCATGGCGATGCTGGCGGATTTCGGTGCACCCGGGCTCGAGGGCGACCTCACCGGCAAATTCGATCTCGAGGGGCCGCTCGGTGCCCCGGTCATCACCGGCAACCTCGCCGTTGACGGGCTCGAATACAGCGACGGCTACGACACCGTGGGCCGGCCGGCGGATGTCCGCCTCGACCTCGCCTTGCGCGATGCGAGCTTCACCGCGGATGCGCGCATCGACGGGCTGGGCGACGGGCCGATCACGGCCGAGTTCCGCCTGCCGGTGCGGCTCTCGCTCGATCCCTTCGCCTTCGAGCTGCCGGAGACGCTGCCGCTCGACGGCCGGCTCGCCGCCAACAGCCGGCTCGCACCGCTCGTCGCCTTCGCGCATCTCGACGGGCAGCAGCTCGACGGCCAGCTCGCGGCCGACCTCAGGCTGCAGGGCACCGTCGCCAGCCCGCAGGTCGAGGGTGAGCTCTCCATCACCGGCGGCAGCTTCAGCGATGCGATCAGCGGCATCGTGCTCACCGATCTGGCTCTCACCATCGAGGGCAAAGGCGACCGCCTCGAGCTGGTCTCGCTCAGCGCCCGGGACCGCGCCCGGGGTCGCCTGGATGCGAGCGGCGGCCTCGGCATCGATCCCGACACCGGCTTTCCCTACGACTTCACCCTGACCAGCACCGATCTTCGGGTCCTCGACAGCGATCTCGGTCGGGCCACGGTCACCGTCTCGCTCGAGGCGAAGGGCGATGCCGATGGCGGGGCGCTCAGCGGCAAGGTACAAGTGCCGCGCGCCGACCTTCGCCTGGCGGAGGGCGGGGTGGTGGAGCCGACCGTGCTCGACGTCGAGGTGCGCGGCGCACCGCCCAAGCCCGACGCGGCGACGCGCGCACCGCCGAGCAATGGCGGCTACGTCCTGACGCTCGACGTGCTCGTCGACATGCCGGCCCGCATCTTCGTGCGCGGTCGCGGCCTCGATTCCGAGTGGGGCGGGCGGCTGCAGGTTGCCGGCACCAGTGCGGCACCGTCGATCACCGGCACGATCGACTATCGGCGCGGCTGGCTCGATTTCCTCGATCGCCGGTTCGAGATCCGCCAGGGCAGCGTCCGCTTCATCGGCGAGACCCCGCCCGACCCCCGGATCACGCTGGAGGCGGCGGCAGCTGCGCCCAGCATGACCGGCATCATCCGGATCACGGGTCCCGCCACCGATCCGGAGTTCGAGCTGTCGAGCGAGCCCGCCATGCCGCAGGACGAGGTGCTGTCGCGTCTCCTCTTCGACCGCGACATGGCGAGCCTGACGCCGATGCAGGGACTCCGGATCGCCAATGCCGTGGGCCGGCTCGAGGGTGGCGGCGTCGATGCGGTGGGCGAGCTGCGCAATCTCGCCGGCCTCGACACGCTCGACTTCGGCAATGAGGACTTCGGCGGCGAGGATACGGAGACCACCGCCACGGCCGGCAAGTATGTCGCCGAGAATGTCTTCGTCGCGGTCGACCAGGGGCTGAGCTCGGGCACCACGCGGGCACGGGTCGAGGTAGAGCTGACGCCGCGCATCACGCTCCGCAGCGAGGTCGACAACCAGTCGCGGACCGGCGTCGGGCTCGAATGGAGCATGGACTACTGATGGCGAACCCGCTGCCGGGCGCCGAGACGCAGACGGCCCTGCGATCCGCGCCCTCGCTCGCCGTCGGGCCCGGCACCTCGACCTTCGGGACCTTCGGCGATGTCAACGTCATCGGGCTCTGGACCCTCTACGCCAAGGAGGTGCGCCGGTTCATCAAGGTCTTCACCCAGACCCTGCTGGCGCCGGTCATCACGACGCTCGTCTTCCTCGCCATCTTCAGTCTGGCGCTCGGCGCCGATCGCCCGGCCGTGGGTGGGATCGCGTTCCTCGATTTCCTCGCCCCCGGGCTGATCGTCATGGCGATCGTCCAGAATTCCTTCGCCAACACCTCGTCCTCGATCATGATCGCCAAGGTGCAGGGCAACATTGTCGACTACCTGATGCCGCCCTTGTCGCCCGGCGAATTGCTCTTCGGCGTGACGATGGGCGGAATCACGCGCGGCATGGTGGTGGGGGCCGCCGTGTGGCTCGGCATGCTGCCCTTCGTCGCGATGAGCCCGCATCATCTCTGGGCCATCCTCTATTTCGCCCTGATGGCGTCGCTGCTGCTCGCCATCCTGGGTTTCCTTGCAGCACTCTGGGCGGAGAAGTTCGACCACATGGCGGCGGTGACGAACTTCGTCATCACCCCGCTCTCCTTTCTTTCCGGCACCTTCTATTCCATCGAGCGCCTGCCCGAGCCCTTCTACATGGTGGCGCTGGCCAACCCCTTCTTCTACATGATCGACGGGGTGCGCTACGGCTTCACCGGCCATGCCGATGCCAGCGTCGCGGTCGGCGTGGTGGTCCTCGCACTCGTCAATGGGGCACTCTGGCTCCTGGCACTCCGCCTCGTCCGCTCGGGCTACAAGCTCAAGGCCTAGGGGGCACAAGACTTCGGCCGCGTTGACGCGACCCGCAGCCTCGGCCATCTTCCGCGCTCTTTCACCCGACCCCAGCGGACCCTTCGACGATGAGCCAGAACGCCGCGATCCCCTCGCTCCTGCCCGTCTACAGCCGGATCGATCTCGCCTTCGAGCGCGGCGAGGGTTGCTGGCTCTACACCCGCGACGGCCGCCGCTTCCTCGATTTCTCGACCGGCATCGCGGTCAACGGCCTCGGCCACTGCCACCCGCACCTGGTCAAGGCACTGCAGGAGCAGGCGGGGCGGCTCTGGCACGTCTCGAACCTCTTCCGCATCGACGAGCTCGACCGGCTGGTCGACCGGCTGGTCGCCAATTCCTTCGCCGAGACGGTCTTCGTCGGCAATTCCGGCGCCGAGGCGATGGAGGCCTGCATCAAGATGGCGCGGCGCTTCCAGTGGCATCGCGGCCAGGCCGAGCGGAACCGCATCGTCACCTTCGAGGGCGCCTTCCACGGCCGCACCATGGCAACCATCTCGGCTGCCGGCGGCGCCAAGATGGTGGACGGGTTCGCGCCGCTGCTCGACGGCTTCGACCGGGTGCCCTTCGGCGACTGGGCGGCGCTCGAAGGGGCGGTCACCGAGCGCACTGCCGCGGTGATGATCGAGCCGATCCAGGGCGAGGGCGGCATCCGTCCGCTCGAGCGGCAGTTCCTGGCCGACCTGCGCGAGCTCTGCGACGCCCACGACATCCTCCTCGTCTTCGACGAGGTGCAGTGCGGCATGGGCCGCACCGGGCGGCTCTTCGCCTACGAGCATTTCGGCGTGACCCCGGACATCATGGGCCTCGCCAAAGGCCTCGGCGGCGGCTTTCCGATTGGCGCCTGCGTCGCCACGGCACGGGCCGCCTCCGGCATGACCGCCTCGACGCACGGCTCCACTTTCGGCGGCAACCCGCTCGCCTGCGCCGTCGCCAACGCGGTGCTCGACGTCATGCTCGAGGACGGCTTCCTCGAGCAGGTGAACGCCCGGGGCGCCTATCTGCGCGAGCAGGCCGAAGCCCTCGCCGGCCGGCAGCCGCAGGAGATCGAGCTGGTGCGTGGCACCGGGCTGATGCTCGGCATCAAGCCGCGCCGCAACAATCTCGAGTTCGCCGCCGAGCTGCGCGCGGCCGGCCTGCTCGTCGTGCCGGCCGCCGACAATATCGTCCGCCTGCTGCCGCCGCTGGTCGTCAGCGAGGCCGAGATCGACCAGGCGATCGAGCTGATCGAGTCCTGCTGCCGGGCCCGGGCCGCGTGACGGGGCCGCGTCACTTCCTCGATCTCTCGGCGGTCGACGCCGCGACGCTGCGCGCCATGCTGGAGAATGCTGCGGCGATGAAGGCCGGGCGCGACACCAGCCAGCCGCTCGCCGGCAAGACCGTGGCGATGATCTTCGAGAAGCCGTCGACCCGCACGCGCGTCTCGTTCGAGGTCGGCATCCGCCAGCTCGGCGGGGCGCCAATCGTCCTGAATGCGAGGGAGATGCAGCTCGGCCGCGGCGAGACGGCGGCCGACACGGCGGCCGTGCTGTCGCGCTATGTCGATGCGATCATGATTCGCACGGACAGGCACGAGAAGCTCCTGGAGCTGGCGGAGCACGCCACCATCCCGGTGATCAACGGCCTGACCGATGCCACGCATCCCTGCCAGATCATGGCCGACGTGCTCACCTTCGAGGAGCATCGGGGTCCGATCCGGGGCAAAAAGCTCGCCTGGTCCGGCGATGGCAACAATGTCGTGACGTCCTTCATCCACGCCGCCGCCCGCTTCGATTTCGAGCTCGCCATCGCGTGTCCGGAGGAGCTGCCGCCCGATGCGGCGGCACTCGACTGGGCCCGGGCGCATCAGGCGCGGGTCTCGGTGACGTCCGACCCCTATGCGGCGGTGGCCGGCGCCGATGCCGTCATCACCGACACGCGGGTCTCGATGGGCGACGCCGACGCCGAGCGCCGCCACCGCCTGCTCGAGCCCTTTGCCGTCGATGCCCGGCTCATGGCGGCGGCCCGGCCCGAGGCACTCTTCCTGCATTGCCTGCCGGCCCACCGCGGCGAGGAGGTGACGGCGGAGGTCATCGACGGGCCGCAGAGCGTGGTCTTCGACGAGGCGGAAAACCGGCTGCACGCCCAGAAAGCCATTCTCGCCTGGTGCCTTGGCGGGTAGCATCCCTGGCATGAACGTTCCTTCGACCCCCCATCTCGACGTCATGCGCCCCTTTCAGCTCGAGAAATCGCAGCTGCGGGGCCGGCTCGTGCGCCTCGGCGGCGCGGTCGATGCCGTGCTCAAGGCGCATGCCTATCCCAAGCCGGTCTCCGACCTGCTGGGCGAGCTTCTGGTCCTCGCCGGCGGGCTGGCCGGCGGGCTCAAGTTCAATGGCCGCTTCTCGCTGCAGGTGCGCGGCGAGGGCGTCGTCCGCCTGATGGTGGCGGATGTCACCAATGACGGGCAGATGCGCGGCTATGCGAGCTTCGATGCCGAGAGCTTCGACGGGCCCGACGAGGAACCGGCAGGCTTCGGCGATCTGGTGGGCTCTGGCCTCATGGCGCTGACCGTCGACCAGGCGGCGGCCGGCGGCGAGACCTACCAGGGCATCGTGCAGCTCGACGGCCGCTCGCTCCTCGACAGCATGCTGACCTACTTCCACCAGTCCGAGCAGGTGCCGACCGGCATCCGCTCGGTGGTGACCTATGACGAGGCGGCGGCCCAGTGGCGGGCGGCGGCGGTCATCGTTCAGGCGATGCCCGAGGAAGGTGCTTCGGCCGAGCGGGACCGCGAGGAGGACTGGCGGCGCGCCATGGTGCTTCTGCAGACGGCGAGCGACAACGAGCTGCTCGACCCGGAGCTGGCGCCCGACACGCTGCTCTACCGCCTCTTTCACGAGGACGGTGTGCGGGTGTTCGAGCCGCTCGACCTCGCCTTCGGCTGCAGCTGCGACGACGGCCGGGTCGGCCGGATGCTGCGGCGCTTCGAACGCGACGAGGTCCTGGAGATGCGCGACCCCAGCGGGGCGGTGGTCGTCACCTGTGAATTCTGCAGCCGCGTCTACCGGCTGAGCGACGCCGATATCTTCACTCTGTTCGAGGACAGCCTGCATTGAGCATCCGCACCGCGCTCGGCCTTGCCGCCGTTCTCCTGATCGCCGCCTGCACCCCGCCCGAGATCCGCGAGCCGCTGGAGGTGACCAGCGCCAAGCCGCCCCTGATCTTCACG
Source organism: Alphaproteobacteria bacterium (assembly GCA_030431615.1). Taxonomy (GTDB): domain Bacteria; phylum Pseudomonadota; class Alphaproteobacteria; order Geminicoccales; family Geminicoccaceae; genus SLRI01. The sequence goes on along the minus strand of JAUIID010000101.1, from coordinate 8,959 downwards.
GTGGCCGAAGCCGTGATCACCGACACCAGCCAGCTGCCGGAGACGGCCACCTTCCGCGACCGGCAGTGGAGCGAGCGGCTTTCGGATGCGGCCGAGGCCTTCCTGATCGAGCGGCTCGAGACCGGCTCGGGCCAGGGCTGGCTGCAGGTGACGATCGAAGAGGCGAGCCTCGTCGAAGCGGACCTGCCGACCGCGAGCGGCATTGGCGCCGCCCTGCGGCGGGAGCCCGACCGGGTGCTCGACGCGGACCTCAAGGTGCGCATCGCGGTCATGGGCCCCGACGGGCTCGAGCAGGTCTATGCCGACACGGAGGTCAGCCGCCAGCGGCCGATCCTGCGCAACACCTCGGTGATGGCCCGCGACGCCGAGGCGCAGCGGCTGATCGGCGACTTCCTCGAACAGTTCGACGATGCGCTGACCCAGAACGCGCGGCAGAATCTGGGCGCCTATCTCGTCTACTGAGCGCTCGACCGACGCGGGGAGCGGCAAGGTGAGCCACGTCTTCTACCGTCACTTGCGCGAGACCTACCCGACGGCGGCGAAGGGCGACGGGGTCCATATCGTCGACACGGGCGGCAAGCGCTATCTCGATGCCTCGGGCGGGGCGGCGGTTTCCTGCCTCGGCCACAGCCATCCGGGTGTGATCGCCGCGATCAAGGCGCAGCTCGACTCCATTCCCTACGCCCATACCGGCTTCTTCACGAGCGAGCCGGCCGAGGCGCTGGCGGATCTCCTGGTCGAGAAGGCGCCGTCCGGCATCGACCGGGTCTATTTCGTCTCGGGCGGCTCGGAGGCGGTGGAGGCGGCGCTCAAGCTCGCCCGCCAGTATTTCCTCGAGATCGGCGAGCCGCAGCGCAAGCGGTTCGTCGCCCGCCGGCAGAGTTATCATGGCAACACGCTGGGGGCCCTCGCCGTTGGCGGCAATGCCCTGCGCCGGGCGCAGTTCGAGCCGATCCTGATCGACGCCGACCATCTGACACCCTGCTACGCCTATCGCGAGAAGGCGGGCGACGAGACCGAGGAAGCCTTCGGCCAGCGCCTCGCGGCGGAGCTCGAGGCCTATCTGGAGCGGGTCGGGCCGGAGACGGTGATCGCCTTCGTGGCCGAGACGGTGGTCGGCGCCACGCTCGGTGCGGTGCCCCCTGTTCCGGGATATTTCCGGCGGGTTCGTGAGATCCTCGATCGCCACGGCATCCTCCTCATCCTCGACGAGGTGATGTGCGGCATGGGCCGCACCGGCACGCTCTTCGCCTGCGAGCAGGAGGGAATCGCCCCGGACCTCGTCTGCGTCGCCAAGGGGCTCGGCGCCGGCTACCAGTCGATCGGTGCCACCCTCGTGCACGAGCGCATTGCGGCGGCGATCGAGCAGGGCAGCGGCTTCTTCCAGCATGGCCACACCTACATGGCGCATCCGACGGCCTGTGCTGCCGGCCTCGCCGTGCAGCGGGCGATCGAGGAGGGGGGCCTGCTCGAGCGGGTCGGGCGGATGGGCGAGCTGCTCGAAGAGAGCCTGATCGAGCGCTTCGGCAATCATCGCCACGTTGGCGACATTCGCGGGCGCGGCCTGTTTCGCGGCCTCGAGCTGGTTGCCGATCGCGCCACGAAGGCGCCTTTCGACCCGGCCCTGGCACTCAACCGGCGGATCAAGAGAGCCGCGATGCAGGCGGGCCTGATGTGCTACCCGATGGGCGGCACGATCGACGGGCGGAGCGGTGATCACGTCCTGATCGCCCCGCCCTTCATCGTCGACGAGAGCCACGTCGCCGAGCTGACGGACCGGCTGGGCGTCGCCGTCGACGAGGCGATAGCGTCGCTCTGAGCCCCCATGGCCGCTGCCGGCAACCTCCTGCCCCGCGACGGGATCCTCCGCCTCGTCTGCGAAGCCGTGCCCGTGCCGGATGACGTCATGGCGCGGCTCATGGCGGAGATCGACTGGCGCCAGGACGTCGCCATGATCGTCGGGCGGCCGGTCAAGCTGCCGCGGCTGACCGCCTGGCATGGCGATGCCGGCTACCGCTACAGCGGCATCGACAACCCGCCCAGGGCCTGGACGCCAATCCTGCTCGAGCTTCGCGCAGTTGCGGAGAGGGTGGCCGGCTCGGCCTTCAACAGCGTGCTCCTCAACCTCTACCGCGACGGCAGCGACGGCATGGGCTGGCATGCGGACGACGAGCGGCCGCTCGGCCGGGACCCCGTCATCGCCAGCCTCTCCTTCGGGGCGACCCGCCGGTTCCGGCTCAAGCACCGGACGGAGCCCGGCGTCTCTCTCACGCTCGAGCTGCCGCCCGGCTCCTGCCTCGTCATGGCCGGTGCCTTGCAGCACCACTGGCGGCATGCGCTTCCGAAGACCCGGCGACCCGTGGGGCCCAGGGTCAACCTGACCTTCCGCCTGATCCAGAGCTGAGGGCGGCCCGCGTCGGCATCAGCCCCCAATAGTCGAGGTCGAGCAGGACCTCCGGCAGGTAGCGGCCATCGGCATCGTGCCTCGGATAGTCGTGGCAGGGGCGGTTCTTCGTGGCGACGAGCCGGAGCCTCAGCGCTCCGCAATCGTCGCGCTCGGCGAGCGGCGCCTTGTCCAGCACCTCGGACCAGGCGAAGACGGTGTCGCCGGCCAGGGCCGGGTTCGCATGGGTGCCGGCATTGATGGCGAGCAGGTGCCAGAGATTGGCGAGGCCGTTGAACGAGAGGGCGCGGGCGAGGCTCATGACCACCCCGCCATAGACGATGACGGCGCCGAGCCGGCCGGCCCGCTCGGCATGGTCGTTGAAGTGGACGCGGGCCGTGTTCTGGTAGAGCCGCGTCGCGAGCCGGTGCTCGCTCTCCATGATGCCCATGCCATCGATGTGGTCGATCCGCTGGCCCTTCGCGTAGTCCTCGAAGGTGCGGGCCGAGCCGCTGGCGACCGGATCCAGGGCGAGCCGGCCGAGTCCCGCCGGGACGGCGAGGCTCGCCGCATCGACCGCCGGTGCCAGGGCCGGCACGGAGGCTTCGGGCGGGGGGCTCGCCGCGTCCCGCTTGCGGACCATGACCCAGCGGCAGAACTCGAGCACCGGTAGTCCGTCCTGGTCGGTGCCGACCGTCCGCACGTAGACGATGCCCGTCCTGCCGCTCGAGGTCTCCTTCAGGCCGATCACCGTCGATGACGCGGCGAGCGTGTCGCCCGGCTGGACGAGGCGATGGAACCGCCCTTCGGCGTAGCCGAGATTGGCGACCGCGTTGAGCGAGATGTCCGGCACGCTCTTGCCGAAGACGAGGTGGAAGCCGAGGAGATCGTCCACCGGCATGGCATCCACGCCATTGGCGATGGCCGCGGGCAGGGAGCAGTGGGGCAGGAAACGCGAGCCGGTGAGTGCCAGATGGAGCGTGGCATCGGCGGCACTCACCGTGCGCGGCGTCGCATGGCGGATCACCTCGCCAAGGCGGAAATCCTCGAAGAACCGGCCCAAGGCCGCGCTGGTATCCATCTCACCGTTCCTCTCGTCCATCGTGCCGCTCCGGTTCTGGCGCAGGTCCGTTCCCGCTTCCGCCCGACACTCCGCCTGTCCTGACTGCCGGTTGATGCCGCACGGCGCCGCAGTGCGGTTTCAACCTGAAAGTGGAATTTGATCAAGAAATGCAATAATAATGACAAGTTCAGGGTAGTCGGCGCCCTGCGATTCACCCCTTGTGGAGAATCTCCCGCTGTGCTTATCTGCCACCAGATAGAAGGAAGGAGATACCCCATGCGGAAGACGCTCCTCGCGGCCGTTGCATGCGGCGCCCTTTTGGTGGCGACGCCGGCGACGTCTCAGTCGCTTTTCGGGTCGCTGTTTGGCGGCTCCAAGAGCCCGGTGGCGTCGTTTTTCTCGTCCTCGAAGCCGGCGCCCTTGTTCAATTTTGCGCCCCGGCCGTCGTCGGGCCCGAGCCTGTCCTTCGGCGGTGGTGGGCTCATCAGGAACGGCGCGAATTTCGCTCTGACCACTTGGAGCAAATTCACCAATCACGTTGGGCTCCCCAATTTCTTTGGGTTCCGCTGGTAACGGTCGGTTGAGCCAAGTGGGGGGTGCCGGGTTCGGCGCCCTCGTCTAGCGGGCTGTTATGCGTTGGCTAGCTATTGTGCTGGGCGCTGTTTTGGCGCTCGGCATTTTGGCGTTGGCGGGGCCGCGACTGATCAGCGCAGTCGTTCGATTGCCGGGCGATGCAGCGGTTGAGCTTGCTGTGGGCGGCAACAGTCTTCGGGCCGCATCCTCCATGCGCGCCATCGAGTCGCGCGAGGCATCGATCTCTATCCAGCCCGATCGCAGGACCCTGGTCGAGCTCGGCATCCTGTACAATGAGCGGGCCATCCAGGCCCCCCGGGGATCGCCGGAACAGCGCGAAATGTATGGGCGGAGCCTCGACGCCATCCGGGAGAGCCTGACCTTCTCGCCCGTCCAGCCGATGGCGTGGCTGGGGGCGACGCAGATCGCGCAGGACCAGGATGATGTCGAGGCTGCGGCCGAGGCGCTCGACTGGTCGATCCTGACCAGTGGCTTCCTGCTGGCGGCGGCCCGGCCCAGAACGCTGTCCGGCCTCGAGCTTTGGGGCCGCCTCCGGGAGGAGACCCGGGTCGCACTCATGGACAGCGTGGTCGCGACCATGGAGCGGGAGCCGGAGCTGGTCGCCCGGGTCGCGGTCGATGCGATGGTGAGCGACGACATCGAGGCCCGCCTGCGATTGCGCGAGGAAAGCGGCAACCGGCTCGCAGCGCAGTTCAGGGCAGCGATCCGGCGCAACCGCCATCGCCTTGAGACAATCATAGCCGAGGAATCGGTCGACATGGGACGCCTCCTTGCGGCGAGCGCCGTGATCCTTACGACCAGCATTTCATCATTTGCGGAAGCGATGACCGTCGAGCAATACCTCGCCGTCACCCGCGACCAGGTGCCGGGCCAGCCGCCCGAGAGCGTCATACCGTACCTGACGGGCACGCTCGATGGCCTCCTGATGCTCTCCCAGTTCAATGCCGATGACGGCGTGCCACTCTTCTGCATGCCGCCGGAGGAGATGGCGAACATCGACCTCGGCGGCCTCAAGCTGACCTTCGACGCCATGCTCGAGCAATTCGAGCGCGAGCTTCCCGAATTTGCCGAACTGGCGCGGACACGCAGCGTCGGCCTCGCCGTCCTGGACCTCATGGCGACGCTGTATCCCTGCGAGCGCTAGGCGAGGCCGTTAGCGCAAGTTGACCGTCGCGTCGTCCCAGATGCCGATCTCGCGGGTGCGGGCAAGCCGCTCGAGGGAGTGGTAGTAGGGCGGCGCCTCGGGCCGGACGAAGGCCCAGCCTTCGCGCAGCATCTCGGCGGCGATGTCGATCCGGTCGTCCAGCATCCGGCGTCCCGCCACGGTGCAGCTCGCGGCGGGCAGGCCCGATGCGTGGCGGCCGAGCACGTCGCAGTGGACGAAGCCGCGGATCTGCTCGGTCAGGATGAGGACGGCACGCGGGCCGCACGCGGCCGGTGACACCGTCGTTCGGCAGGTCCGGTCGTAGGTCGGCAGGTCGATGCCGAAAAGCGCCAGCTCGCGCCCCTGGACCACGAGATGGCCGTCATCGGTGACCCGGGCAGGGCCCTCGAGCGTCTGGCCATGCGCCTCGCCGGGGTCGGCCGCCGGCAGCAGCCCCAGCGCCAGCGTCAGGCTAGTAGATCGGAAAACGCGCGCAGAGCGCCGCCACGCGGCCGCGCACGGCCGCCTCGACCTCGCCATTGTTCTCAGCTCCATTGGCGGCGAGACCATCGAGCACGTCGCTGATCGCCATGCCGATCTCGCGGAATTCGGCGATGCCGAAGCCGCGCGTGGTGCCGGCGGGCGTGCCGAGGCGGATGCCGGAGGTGATCGCCGGCTTCTCGGGGTCGAACGGCACGCCGTTCTTGTTGCAGGTGATCCCCGCCCGCTCGAGTGACTGCTCGGCGGCATTGCCCTTGACCCCCTTGGGACGGAGATCGACCAGCATGAGGTGGTTGTCGGTGCCGCCCGAGACGATCTCGCAGCCCCGCTCCCTGATCACCGCGGCAAGCGCCTTGGCATTGTCGACCACGCCCTGGATGTAGGTCTTGAAGTCGGGCTCCAGGGCCTCGCCGAAGGCCACGGCCTTGGCGGCGATGACGTGCATCAAGGGGCCGCCCTGGAGACCGGGGAAGACTGCCGAGTTGATCTTCTTCGCGATCGCCTCGTCATTGGTCAGCACGAGGCCGCCGCGCGGGCCGCGGAGCGTCTTGTGGGTGGTGGTCGTCACCACATGGGCAAGGCCCAGCGGCGAGGGATGGTGCCCCGTGGCGACGAGGCCGGCGATGTGCGCCATATCGACCATCAGCCAGGCGCCGACCTTGTCGGCGATGGCGCGGAACCGCTCGAAATCGAGGACCCGCGAATAGGCCGAAGCACCGGCGATCAGCATCTTCGGCCGGTGCTCCAGCGCCTGCTGCTCGAGCGCATCGTAGTCGATGAGGCCGTCCTCGGCGCGCACGCCGTACTGGATCGCCTTGAACCACTTGCCCGAGAGAGCGGGCCGGGCGCCGTGGGTCAGGTGGCCGCCGGCGTCGAGCGACATGCCGAGGATGGTGTCGCCCGGCTCCAAGAGCGCCAGCATCACGGCCCCGTTGGCCTGTGCACCGGAATGCGGCTGCACATTGGCGAAGCCGCAGCCGAAGAGCTGCTTGGCACGGTCGATGGCCTGCGCCTCGGCGATGTCGACATATTCGCAGCCGCCGTAATAGCGCTTGGTCGGATAGCCTTCGGCATACTTGTTCGTCAGCACCGAGCCCTGCGCCTCGAGCACCGCCCGGCTGACGATGTTCTCGGACGCGATCAGCTCGATCTGCTGCTGCTGGCGGTCGAGCTCCTGGTCGACGGCGCGCGCGATCGTCGGATCGGCCTCGGCCAGGCCGCGGGTAAAGAAACCGCTGCCGCGCGTCGGGACCGGCTTTGCCTGGGCCATGCTCAACACTCCACCAGATTGACGGCGAGACCGCCCTGGGCGGTCTCCTTGTACTTGGCACTCATATCGCGCCTGGTCTCTCGCATGGTGTCGATAACCTTGTCGAGAGAGACGTGGTGCCGCCCGTCGCCGCGGAGCGCCAGCCGGGCGGCGTTGATGGCCTTCACCGCCCCCATGGTGTTGCGCTCGATGCAGGGGATCTGCACGAGCCCGCCGATCGGGTCGCAGGTCAGGCCGAGATTGTGCTCCATGCCGATCTCGGCGGCGTTCTCGACCTGCTGGTTGCTGCCGCCCATGACGGCGCAGAGGGCACCGGCGGCCATCGAGCAGGCGACGCCCACCTCGCCCTGGCAGCCGACCTCGGCCGCGGAGATCGAGGCATTCTCCTTGTAGAGCTGGCCGATCGCCGCGGCGGTGAGGAGGAAGGTCCGCACCCCCTCCGCCCCGGCGCCGGGCACGAAGCGGGTGTAGTAGGCGAGCACCGCCGGGATGACGCCGGCGGCGCCGTTGGTCGGCGCCGTGACGACGCGGCCGCCCGCGGCGTTCTCCTCGTTGACCGCGAGGGCGTAGAGATTGACCCAGTCGAGGACGGTGAGATGGTCCTTGAAGCCCGCTTCCGGCCGCTCGCAGAGCTCCTGGAAGAGCCTGGGTGCCCGGCGGCGGACGCGCAGGCCGCCCGGCAGCTCGCCATCCTGTCGGCAGCCGCGCTCGATCGAGGCTTCCATCGCCTGCCAGAGCGCATCGAGGCCCGCCTGGATCTCGGCCGGCTCGCGCCACGCCTCTTCGTTGGCGAGGACGATCCGGGCGATGCTCGTCCGGTGCCGCTCGCCCAGCGCCAGCAGTTCCGCCGCCGTGGCGAAGGGGTAGGGCGGAGCCGTGTTGCGGCCCTCTTCCCCTGGCCGCTCGGTCTCGGCGTCGCTCAGCACGAAGCCGCCGCCGACGGAGAAGTAGACCTCCTCGAGCAGCACCGCACCGTCGCCGTCATGGGCGAGGAAGCGCATGCCGTTCGGGTGCTTGGTCATCGTCTCGAACTGGCGGAACTGCAGGTCGAGCGCCTCGCTGAAGGCGATCTCGCGGCGGCCCATCAGCCGGAGCGCTCCGGTCTCGCGGATGGCCTGCACCAACGTCGCCGCCGCGTCGGGATCGACCTTGTCCGGCACCTCGCCGGCGAGGCCGAGCAGGATCGCGCGATCCGTCGCGTGGCCCTTGCCGGTCAGCGCCAGCGAGCCGTAGAGCTGGACCTCGACCCGCTCGACGCGCTCGACCAGCCGCCGCGCATCGAGTGCCAGGAGGAAGCGGTGGGCCGCCCACATCGGCCCCACCGTATGCGAGCTGGACGGGCCGATACCGACCTTGAAGAGGTCGAAGACGCTGATCACCATGGGCGATTCCCGAGCTGACCGGGCACCGTACCAGCCGGACGGCACGGCCGCCAAGCCCGGGGCGGCGGTGCTATGGCGGGGCGCCGGTCAGCCGGCCCCGAGAATTGCGGAGGCGGATGCGTATTCCTCATCGGTCATGGCCGCGCGGGCCCGGCGGCGCATCTCGATGGCCGGCAGATGCCCGCCCGCCACTGCCCGGCTCAGCCAGACATAGGCCATGACGCGGTCCGGCGGGCCCGTCCGACCCTCGAGCAGCAGCGATCCCAGGTGAAACTGGGCGAGCACCTCGCCTTCGGCGGCGGCCCTCGACCAGAGGCGGGCCGCCTCGTCGTAGTCGCCGGCCTGGTACGCCTTGATGCCATCCGCCACGGCGGTGCGCCGGCCGTCGAGGATCACCAGACGCCCGCCGCGGTCGCCGGCGGGTGCCTGGTCTGCGCGTGTGTCCGGCGTGAGGCTCGGCCCCGGCAGCAGGTCCGTGGCCGGCGGCGGTGTCGTTGCCGGTGCCGACGGGGGCGCCTGGCTCGCCATGAGCGCGGCCAGCTCCGCCGCGAGACGCTCGCGGATCCGGGTGATGGAGCGGACCTCGGCGGCCAGCCGGTCGCGTTCGGCCGCCATTTCGGCC
>JAUIID010000100.1 GCA_030431615.1 Alphaproteobacteria bacterium | reverse complement strand
GCTGCTGAAGTCGCTCGAGGCGCAGGGCTATCTCGAGAACGCGGTCGTCTTCTTCGCCTCGGACCATGGCGACTGCATGGGCGACCACGGGATGATCCAGAAGTGGTCGATGTACGACTGCGTGACGCGCACGCCGCTGATCGCCTGGTCGCCCGGGCGGTTCGAGGCCGGCCAGAAGGTGGACGGGCTCTGCCAGCTCTTCGATCTCGGCCCCACCATCCTCGAGCTCGCCGGCTGCGAGGTGCCGGAAGGCTTCGAGGCACGCTCGCTCCTGCCGGCGCTGGAGGGCAAGGCGTGGCAGGAACGCACGCATGTCTTCTGCGAGCAGGCGGGCGACACCAACCTCACGGGCTCGGAGTTCATCACCATGGTCCGCGACCGGCGGCACAAGCTGGTGCACTTCAAGGGGGCGGAATTCGGCCAGCTCTTCGATCTCGAGGCCGATCCGGAGGAGGTCAACAACCTCTGGGACGACCCGGGCCATGCGGAGATCCGCGCGGAGCTGCTGGCGACGCTGCGCGACTGGCTGATCGAGAGCAACTACCGGACCCGCGACTGGATGGCGGAGGCCCGATAGTCCAGCCATGGAGGGAACAAGCGAACCCGAATTCGACGTCATCGTCGTGGGCGCCGGTTCGGCGGGCTGCGTGCTCGCCAACCGGCTCTCCGCCGATCCGAAGCGCCGCGTCCTCCTGCTCGAGGCCGGCGGCAAGGACTGGAACCCCTGGATCCACATCCCGGGAGGCTTCTTCAAGACCATCTGGCACAAGGACCTGAGCTGGAACTTCAAGACCGAGGACGAGCCGGGGCTCAAGGGCAGGAGCCAGATCTGGCCGCGCGGCCGGGTGCTCGGCGGCTCGTCCTCGCTCAACGCCATGCTCTATGTCCGGGGCCAGGCGGCCGACTTCGAGATGTGGCGGCAGCTCGGCAACCCGGGCTGGTCCTATGCCGACGTGCTGCCCTATTTCCGCCGGGCGGAGGACCAGGAGCGGGGCGAGGACGACTATCACGGTGCCGGCGGGCCGCTGGCGGTGAGCAATGGCCGGGCACCGCATCCGCTCTCGGACGGATTCATCGAGGCCGCGGTCGAGGCCGGCTTCCCGCGCAGCGACGACTTCAACGGGGCCGAGCAGGAGGGGGTGGGCTACTACCAGCTCACGGCCCGGAACGGGCGCCGCTGCAGCACCGCCCGGGGCTACCTGACGCCCGCCAGGGGGCGCCCCAACCTCGAGATCCGCACGCGGGCCGAGGTGCATCGGCTGCTCATCGAGAACGGCCGGGCGGCCGGGGTGGTGCTGGCGAACGGCACGATCCGCGCCCGCCACGTCGTGCTCTCGGCGGGGGCCATCAAGTCGCCGCAGATCCTGATGCTGAGCGGCATCGGCAAGGCGGAGGACCTGCAGAAGCTCGGCATCACGCCCGTGGTCGATCTCCCGGGCGTCGGTGACAATTTGCAGGACCACCTGCAGGTGAAACTGATCTTCAAGGTGCACGGGGTCGAGACGCTGAACGAGGTGATGCGCAATCCCCTCTTGCAGGCGCGCGAGGCGGCGAAATACGCGCTCTTTCGCACGGGCGCGCTGGCGGCGGGGCCGTCCTTCTGCGGCGGCTTCGTCAAGAGCGACCCGGCCCTCGACCTCCCGGACCTGCAGCTTCACTTCAACCCGCTCTCGGGCGAGAAGCCGGCGCATCTGCACGATTTTCCCGGCTGCTCGCCGATCGTCTCACAGCTGCGCCCCTTGAGCCGGGGACGGCTCTGGCTGAAGAGCCCGGTGCCGACCGAGGCACCGGCCATGGTCGCGAACTATCTCGACGACGAGATCGACCGGAAGGTGGTGGTGGACGGCATGCGGCTGGTCCGCCGAATCATGGCCCAGCCGGCGCTGGCCAGGTTCCGGCCCGAAGCGTACCTGCCCGACGACGGGCCGCAGAGCGACGCCGAGCTCTTGGATGCGGCCCGCCAGCTGGGCTCGACCCAGTACCATCCGATCTCGACCTGTCGCATGGGGACGGGCCCGGAATCGGTGGTCGACCCGGAGCTTCGGGTGCGCGGCATCGAGGGCCTGACGGTCGCCGATGCCTCGATCATGCCCACCATGATCTCCGGCAACACCAACGCCACCTGCATCATGATCGGCGAGAAGGCCTCCGACCTGATCGCCGCCCGGCTGAACTGACTCAGCACCGAACAACGAGGGAGGAACAACCATGTCGAATGTCTGCCTGATCACCGGAGGTGCCCGCGGCATCGGCGCCGCCACGGCGCGCCTGGTCGCGAAGGACGGCATGGCCGTCGCCATCGGCTATCGCGAGCGGGCCGATGCGGCCGAGGCGCTGGCGGCCGAGATCAAGGCGGCCGGCGGCCGTGCGGCCCCGGTCAAGGGCGACGTCGCCAGCGAGGCCGACATCATCTCGATGTTCGACCAGGCCGAGAAGGCGCTCGGGCCGGTGACCGGTCTCGTCAACAGTGCCGGCATCAGCATCAAGTCGGCGGTCCGCGACTTCGAGGCCGCCGCCCTCGAGCGGCTGATGGCGGTCAACGTCATCGGCCTCATCCTCTGCTGCCGCGAGGCGTCGCGCCGCATGACCTCGGGCGGGGCGATCGTCAACATCTCGTCCATGGCGGCACCCATCGGCGGCCGCGCCGGGGCCAGCGCCTACGCGGCGACCAAGGCCGCCGTCGACAGCTTCACCACGGGCTTCGCCAAGGAGGTCGGCAAGCGCAACATCCGCGTCAACGCCGTCCGCCCCGGCATGACCCGGACCGACATGACCGCCCACCAGCTCGGCGATCCGAAGATCGAGGCGAAGCTCGCCGAGACCATCCCGATGCACCGGGTCGGCGAGGCCATCGAGATCGCCGAGGCGGTCCGCTGGCTCCTCTCCCCCGCCGCCTCCTTCATCAGCGGCGCCCATGTCGACGCCTCGGGCGGCGGCTTCGTCATCGGCGACCGCTGGGACTGAATGCTGCCGGTCCAATAACGGCATCCTGGCCGGGACGCCGCGTCCAGCCGCCAAGGCTACTCGATCAGCGTGGCCCGGGCGAGCAGGCGTTCCGGGATGGTGATGCCCTTTTCCTTTGCGGCTGGACGCCGATCGCGAGGCGGAGGCCCGCCACCTCGTGGATCGGTGACCGCTCCGGCAGTCGCCGCTTGCCGTCTGGCCGCCGTTCGTGAAACTTGGACCAAGGCCTGGGCGAGCATGGAGGGCAGGGGCGATGCGGTTGGGAATCCTGGCGGGCGTGATGGTGGCGGTGGGGCTGGCGGGGGCGGCAGCGGCGCAGGATCTTCCCGATCTCGGCGCGCGGGAGGTGGTGGTGGTGACGGAGAATGCCTACCCGCCCTTGCAGTTCGTCGATCCGAAGAGCGGCGAGGCGATCGGCTGGGAGTATGATTTCGTGGCCGACCTGGCGGCGCGGCTGAACTTCGAGGTGGTTTACGAGAACGTCTCCTGGGACGCGATGATCCCGGCGGTGGCGGAAGGGCAGTACGATCTCGGCATGACCGGCATCACCATCACCGAGGAGCGCCGGGCGAAGGTCGATTTCTCCGAGCCCTACATGCGTTCGGAGATGTTCATGCTGGTGCGCGGCGACGAGGATCGTTTCAGCGATGCGGCCGAGTTCGCCGCGTTCGAGGACGGGCTGGTCGGCTCGCAGGCCGGGACCACGCCTTTCTATGTGGCGGTCTACGACGTGCTCGACGGCGACGAGGCCAATCCCCGGCTCCGGCTGTTCGAGACCTTCGGCGCGGCGGTGCAGGCACTTCGGACGGGCGATGTCGACCTGGTGCTGACCGACGGCACGGCGGGGCAGGGCTATGTCGACGCGTCCGAGGGGGCGCTGAAGCTGGTCGGCGAGCCCCTGGGTTCGGAGGATTTCGGCTTCATCTTCCCCAAGGGCTCGGAGCTGGTCGAGCCCTTCAACGCCGCCATCGCCGCGGCGCACGCCGACGGGACGATCGAGGCGCTCAACACGAAGTGGTTTCGCGACTACGCGCTCGGCGGCTGAGGGCCGGATGCGCCGCCCGGCGGGCGAGGGCGACTTTCCCTGGTGGCTGGTCCTGGCGCTCGGCATCGGTGCGGTGCTGGGCTGGCAGATCGCGACGAGCGGGCTCTACCGCGAGATCTTCGCCATCGTCGTCCGGGGGGCGGGCATCACCGTCTTCGTCACGGTCGTCGCCTTCGCTTTGGCGACCCTGCTCGGCCTCCTCATCGCCCTTGCGGCACTCTCGCGCTTCGCTGCGCTCCGCCAGGCCGCCCGCTTCTATGTCGAGGTGATCCGGGGCGTGCCGATGCTGGTGCTGCTCTTCTACGTGGCCTTCGTCGCGGCACCGGGCCTCGTCTGGCTCGCCAACCTGTTGCTCACCTGGCCGCGGGAAGCGGGGCTCGTGGGCGAGCTTCGGGTGCGCGACGTGTCGCTCCTCTGGCGGGCCATCATCGCACTCACCATCGGCTATTCGGCCTTCATTGCCGAGGTCTTCCGCGCCGGCATCCTCGCGGTCGACCCGGGCCAGATCGAGGCGGCCGAGGCGCTCGGCCTCTCGCCCTGGCAGCGCTTTCGCCTGATCGTCCTGCCGCAGGCGATCCGCGTGATCCTGCCGCCGCTCGGCAACGACTTCGTCGCCATGGTCAAGGACAGCTCGCTCGTCTCGGTGCTCGGCGTCGCCGACATCACCCAGATGGGCAAGGTCTATGCGGCGGGCTCGTTCCGCTTCTTCGAGACCTACAATGTCGTCGCCTACACCTATCTCGTCATGGTGATCGGCCTGTCGCTGGCGCTCCGCGCGCTGGAGCGGCGGCTCGGGCGCGGCCGGTGATGGTGGCACCGGCCGGGTCGTGCTAACCGGGTCCCAGGCACTGGAGACACGGGAGGAGCAGCCGAATGAGCCGTCGCATCGAGGACCTGCGGGTCGTCCTGATCAAGTCCCCGCTGGAGGTCCCGATCATCGCACCGTTCGGCCGGGTCGACGTCCGCCACAACCTCGTCGTGCGCGTCCGCCTCGCCGACGGGACCGAGGGCATCGGCGAGGTCTGGGCCAATTTCCCGCCCTGGGGCTGCCCGGAGCGGGTCGAGATCCTGCGCCGCGTGGTGCGCCCGGCGCTGGTCGGCGAGACGCTCGACGATCCGGCCCGGCTCTACGCGAAGCTGGCGGCGGGCATGCGCGGCCTCGCCAACCAGATGGGGGCGATCGGCCCGTTCCACCAGGCGCTCGCCGGCACCGACATCGCGCTTTGGGACGCGCACAGCCGGGTACTGGGCCAGCCGCTGCGCCGCGTGCTGGGCGGCGCCGATGTCGCCGATTCCGCCCCTGTCTACGCCACCAACCTGCCGCTCGACCGGCCGGAGATGATCGAGGAAATGGCCGCCAAGGGCCATGTCCGCTTCAAGGTGAAGCTGCCGGCCGATACCGCCATGGGCCGGCGCTGGCTGCCCGAGGCGCGTGCCGCTGCGGGCGACCGCCCGCTGATGATGGACTGCAGCCAGGGTCAGACGCCGGCGAAGCTCGCCGGCATCATGGACGTGCTCGAGGCGGCGCGGCTCGGCTGGCTCGAGGAGCCCTTTCCGGTCGATGACTCGGCCGCCTATCGCGAATGGCACGGCATGGCCGGCCGGCCGCCGCTGGCGATGGGCGAGAACAGCTATGGCGAGGCGGGCTTTGAGACGCTGCTCGCCGAGATCGATCCCGACTGGGCACAGCCGGACATCACCAAGACGGGCGGCATCACCATGGGTCGGCGCCTCTGCGCAATGGGCAAGGCGGCCGGCAAGCAGGTGGCGCTCCACATGTATGGCGGACCGGTCGGGCTCTATGCCAGCGCGCAGGTCGCCGCCGCCCTGCCGGGCAACGTCGACCTCGTCGAGATGGACAGCAAGCCGAACCCGAACTTCGACAATCTGACCGCACCCACGCCCGAGGTGGTCGACGGCCGGCTGCAGCTGCCGGCGGGCCCGGGCCTCGGCGTGGCGCTCGATCCGGCGGTGCTCGAGCGGTTCGACGTGACGGAAGGCTGACGCCATGAAGATCGCGGTCTACGGCGCCGGCTCGGTCGGCGGCTACCTCGCGGCGCGGCTGGCCAAGGCGGGGCGCGACGTCGCGGTGATCGCCAGGGGCGCACATCTCGCAGCCATCCAGGCGAACGGGCTGACCCTGGAGACTCCGGAGGAGCGCTTCACGGTTGCGGTCGAGGCGAGCGAGGACCCGGCCCGGATCGGCCCGGTCGACCTCGTCCTGGTGACGGCGAAGACCACGGCGAACCAGGCGGTCGCCGCCGGCATCGCGCCGCTGCTCGGTTCCGGGACACCGGTGGTCTTCGCCCAGAACGGGGTCTTCTGGTGGTACGGCCAGGGCTTTCGCCCGGCCGTGCCGGCGAGCACCACGCGGCTCGACCCGGAAGGGCGGCTCGCTTCGGCGATCGCTCCGGAGCGCCGGCTCGGGCTCGTCGTCCATTCGCCGAACGAGGTCAGGGCACCGGGGGTGGTCCACAACGGCTCGACGAAGAACCGCTTCGTCCTCGGTGCCGCCGACCCGGCCCGGCCGCTCGACGACGCTGTGGCGGCCCTGGACGGTGCCGGCTTTTTGCTGGAGCGAACGGCGGACATCCGTGCGGCCATGTGGAAGAAGCTGCTCGTCAACGTCTCGACCGGGCCGGTGACGGCGCTGACCCGGGCGACCGCGGCGGGCGTAGTCGACGAGCCCGGCACGGCTGCCGTCTCGCGCCGCCTGATCGAGGAGGCGCTGGCCGTGGCCGAAGCCCACGGCTTCCTCGATCTCGGCATCGATCCCGAGGCCCTCTCGCGGCCCGGCTCGCGGCCCCACCACAAGCCCTCCATGCTGCAGGACGTCGAGCTAGGCCGGGTACTCGAGATCGACACCATGGCGCGCATCGTCCAGGACTTCGCCAGGGACGCGGAGGTGGCGACGCCGACGCTCGACACCGTCCTCGCCTTGCTCATCCGCCTCGCCCGCACGCTCGATATCTACGCCGGCGGGGACTGATCCGCCGGGCCGATTGCACAGGCGCCGCGGAACCGTCATGATTCTGTCGAGGCGGGCGCCCATTGACCGCACCGCCCGGCAGCCATTGGTGCGGAAGCGGGCGATCAGCGAAGGACCAGCAGCGCGTGACGAGTGATCCAGCCGGGGCAGCCACCCCTTCGACCCCGCCCGCCCTCGTCACCCCGGCAGGCTCCATCCGCCTCAAATGGCACCGGTTGCGGGATGATGCCGGCCGGGCGCCCCACGATCGCACGAGCCTAATGCTGGGCCTGGGGCGGGGTGCCCTGCTCGAGGTTGACCTGCAGCTTACCGACGATAGCCACTGGGTCTGCCTGCACGATGCGACCCTCGATGGCGAGACGACCGGCAGCGGCCCGGTGGCCGGCCGGTCGCGCTTCGAGATCGAGCAGCTGAAGCAGCGCCACCCGGACGGCAGGGTGCTGGCGGCGGCGCCGCTCTTCCTCGACGAGCTGGCCGAGCGGCTGGCTGCCGCGGCGACGGGGGCCCGCATCCAGCTCGACCTCAAGCTGGACCGGCGGGCCCTGGACGGGCTGGCCCGGGCGCGGTTCAAGGCGGCGGTGGCGCCCATCGCCGGACGGTTCGACCTCGGCGGCGAGGACTGGGCGCTCGTCCAGGAGCTGGCGGCCCTGGCCCCCGGCATCCGGCCGGGCTTCGAGACCTCGCCTTTGGCCGGCGGCAAGGGGCTCGCCGACCGCGGCGCCGCCGAGCGCTTCGCTGCCGCCATGGTCGAGGCGGCGCCGGAGGCGGCCATCCTCTACATGCACTACCGGCTGATCCCGGCGGCGGCGGCGTTCGGTGTCGATCTCGTCGGCATCGCCCACGGCCACGGCCACGAGGTCGATGCCTGGACCATCGACCCGGGCATTGCCGGGCTGGACGGTCTGCTGCAACTGCTGGCCGAAACCGGCTGCGACCAGATCACGACCAATGCGCCTCTGGCGCTGGAGGCACTCTGGCGGCAGCGGCCCTGACGCTGCGGGGCAGTCGTCACCAGTCAGGGTAAACTACAGGCATAGCCTGATATCCCTGCCGCCATTCCTCGGCCGCTTTTCCCCATGAATGAGTGTAGGAAACGGGAGGCAGACCCGTGTGCCCGAGTGCACACGGCTGCGATTTCTGTGCCGTTTCATTTGATGATGCTGGCGGCCCGGCAACATGATCCTGAACCTGCTTTTGAAATGCGTCCGGTTGTTACTTGGCGACAGCGATGCCTCGCGCCATCGGTCAGGTGCTGCGCCGCCAGGGCCCCCCAGCAGGGCAGAGTGGGTACCATCCGCCCCACCAGGCTTTGCCACCCGGGTCGAGGCGCGGGTTCTCAGGGTCGTCGATGGCGATACCGTCATTGTCCGCAAAGGCCGGTGCGAGATCAGGGTCCGCCTCGATTCGATCGATTGTCCAGAGCACGGCCAGGCCTGGGGGGAGGCCGCCAAGTTCGGGCTCGTGCGGCTGATCGGCGGGCGGGACGTCCTTCTCGAGGAGCATGGGCTGGACTGCCACGGGAGATTGCTGGCCACCATCCATGTGTGGCATGACAAGAGGAACCAGTGGTTCAATGTAAACGAGAAGATGGTTACCCTGGGGCATGCTTGGGTGATGCGCCGCTGCTACCAGCATTTGCCCAGGGACCGGCAAGTGAAGCTGAACCAGCTGGAGCGCTGGGCGCGATCGAAGTCGATGGGCTTGTGGCAGGCGCCGAGCCCGACACCGCCCTGGAGCTGGCGAAGAATGAGCAGGGTGGCGGAGGAATCATCAACATCGGTGGGGTGATGTGTCGATAGCGAAGAAGCCCTCGCGGATCGCGGTCTTCGGCGCCGGGGCGGTCGGCGGGTTCTTGGCGGCACAGCTGGCGCGGGCCGGTCGTGACGTGGTGGTGGTCGCACGGGGCGAGCAGTTCGCCGCCATTCGTGGCCATGGGCTCACGCTCGAGCTGCCGGACGAGACCTTCACGGTCCGGCTCGAGGCCAGCGACGATCCGGCGGCGATCGGGCCGGTCGACCTCGTGCTGGTGACGCTGAAGACGACGGCGAATGCGGCAGTCGCCGCCGGCATCGCGCCGCTCCTGCATGACGGGACGGCGGTGGTCTTCGCCCAGAACGGCGTCTTCTGGTGGTACGGCGAGGATTTCGACCCGGGCGTGCCGGTCGACACGACACGGCTCGATCCGGGCGGCCGGCTCGCCGCCCTCGGCCGGGGGCGGTCGATGGGGCTCGTCGTCTACTCGCCCAACACGGTGGTGGCGCCGGGGCGGGTTCGCTGCACGATGCAGAACAGCCATTTCCACCTGGGCGGGCCTGCGGCTTCGGCCGGCCGGCTCGACCGGGCAGCGGATCTCCTCGGCGATGCCGGCTTCCGGCTCGAGCTGCCGGCCGACATCCGGGCCGCCATGTGGAAGAAGCTGCTGCTCAATCTCTGCACCGCACCACTGGCCGTGCTGACCCGCGCCGACGAATCGGCGCTCGCGAATGCCGCCGGCATGGCCGGGGTGGCGCGCGGCATGGTCAAGGACGGGATCGCCGTGGCGGCGGCGCACGGCTTCGCCGACCTCGGCATCGATGCGGCGAAGCTCGTGACCCCGGGCCAGGGCTCGGCGCACAAGCCCTCGATGCTGCAGGACCTCGAGCGCGGCCGGCCGCTCGAGGTGGATACCATGCTGGCGATCGTCCAGGACTTCGCGCGCGCGGCCGGGGTGGCCACGCCGACGCTCGATACGGTGCTGCCGCTGCTTATGCTGCTCGCCCGCGAGCGGGGACTCTATCCCGCCGCCTGAACGATCGCCGCCCGGCCGATCGGCGGCGACAGCACTCCACCCTTTCCTGTCGAGGATCCTCCCATGACCCTGCCCGGGAACATGCACGGCGTCGTCCTGACCGGCCATGGCGGGCCCGAGATGCTGGCGTGGCGCGACGACCTGGCGGTGCCGGTGCCGGGCAGGAGCGACGTGGTGATCCGGGTCGCGGCCGCGGGCGTGAACAATACCGACATCAACACGCGGATCGGGTGGTACTCCAAAAGTGACGGGGCAGCCGAGGATGCGACATGGTCCGGCAAGCCGCTCACCTTTCCCCGTGTGCAGGGGGCGGATGTCTGCGGCCGGATCGTTGCCGTCGGCGCAGCGGTGGACCCAGGTCGCATCGGCGAACGGGTGCTAATCGAGCCGTGCCTGCGGGAGGCCGATGGCCGAGAGCTGGACCCGCCCTGGTATTTCGGCTCGGAGTGCGATGGCGGCTTTGCGCAGTACACCCGGGTTGCCGATCGTCATGCCCATGCGATCGACTGCGGCCTCTCGGATGTCGAGCTGGCATCTTTTCCCTGCTCCTACTCGACGGCCGAGAACATGCTGACCCGTGCGGCGTTGCGCGAGGGCGAGACGGTGCTGGTCACCGGCGCCTCGGGCGGGGTGGGCTCGGCCACCGTGCAGCTGGCTCGGGCCCGGGGTGCGCAGGTCATCGCGGTCACGAGCCCGGCGAAAGCGCCGACGCTGCGGGAGCTTGGCGCCGCGCGGACGCTCGACCGCAATGATGACCTCGTCGCCGGGCTTGGTGCGAGCAGCGTCGACGTGGTGGTCGACCTGGTGGCCGGCCCGAAATGGCCCGCGCTGCTCGAAGTCCTCCGGCCGGGCGGGCGCTACGCCGTGGCGGGTGCCATCGGCGGACCCATCGTCGAGCTGGACGTGCGCACGCTCTACCTCAAGGACCTGAGCTTCTTCGGCTGCACAGTGCTCGAGACGGACGTCTTCGGCCGGCTGGTGGGCCTGATCGAGAGCGGGGCGATCAGGCCGCTGGTGGCCGAGACCTACAAGCTGCGCGACATCGGCGCGGCGCAGCGTGCTTTCGGCGAGAAGGGGCACACCGGCAAGATCGTCCTCGAAGTGGACTGACGGTCACTGGCCGCCGGTGGCCTCGGCGCGCGCACTTCTCATGTTGTGAACGTGGACATGGGCGCCGGCCTTGATCGCCGCCGTGGTGCGGCCGATGGGCTGGCCGTATTTGAGGATGGCGGTGCCGGGCTCGAGGTCGGCGAGCGCCAGCTTGTGGCAGAGCGGGATGCGCTCCAGGAGCGTAACACTCTGGCCCTCGAGCTCGACCACCTCGCCGGCCTCGAGGTCGCAGAGGGCGGTCGCCACGTTGTCGGCGGCGGCGAGGCGCAGCGCCGTGCTGCCGCTCACAGGACGGCTCCGAAGCGGCTGATCGCCTCGTCGCCCTCGCCCAGGATCTCGCCCCAGGTGAGCGCACCGGAGGCGATCTCGAGCAGGCGGTCGACCATGCGGTCGGCGGCGGCATCGAGGCTTTCCTCGCCGGTGAAGACGGCACTCGCCTCGAACTCGAGCTGCTGGGTGACGCGTCGGGCGGTCGCCGGGTTGCCGGTGAGCTTCAGGGTGGGCATGAGGGCACTCACATAGCTGTTGCCGACGCCGGTGGTGAAGAGCGCCATGCTGGACCCGGCCGTGCTGAAGCCGGTGAGCGATTCGGGCGCGTAGGCGGGGGCGTCCATGGCCCACACACCGGGGCCCGGGGGTGCCTCGCCATAGCCGATCACGCCCTGGATGGGGCGGCTGCCGGCCTTGGCGATGGCGCCAAGCGACTTCTCCTCGATCGAGGAGAGCCCGGCCTCGATATTGGTCTGGCTCGGGTTGTTGCCGGTGAGGTCGATGCCGGCGGCCTGGGCCATGGATTCCCGGCGGGCGGCCGCCGCCTTCAGCCGTTCGGCCACGGTGGCGTCCCGGGCCTTGCGCATGAGCGGCTCCTCGGCCCCGATCCATTCGGTCGTCTCGCCGAAGATTGCGGCCCCGCCGGCGTCGACCAGCCGGTCGACCACGGCGCCGACGAGCGGGTTGGCGACGAGGCCCGAGCTCGGGTCGGAGCGGCCGCATTCGAGGCCGAGGAGGAGGTCGGCCGCCGGCAGTTCCTCGCGGCGCTGGCAGGACAGCCGGTGGACGAAGCCGGCGGCGGCCCGAAGGGCCTTGTCGGAGAGGGTGAGCACGTCGTGGCCGCAAGCGTCGAGGGTGATGGCCTCGACCAGCCGGCCGGCGGAAGCGGCGGCACCGGCGACCATCTCCACCACCGGCTCGTTGGCGCCGATCACCACGACTCCGCCGACATTGGGATGGCAGGCGAAGGCGGCGAGGGCACCCCGATGCACCTTGCGGTCATGGCCGAGCAGGCCCGAATCGTGCTGCGTGCCGAGGACGGTGACGCCGTTGAGCGACCGCGCGATGCGCCGGGCGGCCGGGGTGGTGAGCCCGGTGACCGACAGGATCAGCGTGTGGTTGCGCACGCCAGGCCGGCCCGAGGCTCGACGAAAGCCGAGAAATGGGCGCATGATGGGTCCTCCCTTTTGCAACAGATCGTCGAGGCCCCGGCATGGAGCACCCCGTCTTTCCCGCGGTTCACATTCCGCACCTGGCCGAGGCCGAGCTGCCGCTCGTGCATCGGGTGAAGCTCGAGCAGCCGACCGCCCCGGCCATCGACGACATCGAGGGCGCTGTGCACGAGGCTCTGGCCGGCAATGCCGAGATTGCCGCCCTCAAGCCCGGCAGCTCCGTTGCGATCGGTGTCGGCAGCCGCGGTGTCGCCGACCTGCCGCGACTGGTCGGTGCAACCGTCAACTATCTCAAAAAGCAGAACCTCGCACCCTTCATCGTGCCGGCCATGGGCAGCCATGGCGGGGCCACGGCGGAAGGCCAGGCGCTGGTGCTCTCGCGGCTCGGCATCGACGAGGCGCGCGTCGGCGTGCCGGTCAGGGCGACCATGGAGACGGTCGAGCTCGGCCGGACGAAGGGGGGGCTACCCTGCCGCTTCGATGCCAACGCGGCGGCGGCGGACGCGATCGTCGTGATCGCCCGGGTCAAGTCGCACACCAGCTTCGACCGGCCGATCGAGAGCGGTCTCTGCAAGATCCTGGCGGTCGGCCTCGGCAAGGAGGCGGGTGCCCGCAATGTCCACCGGCTGGGCCCGCGCGGCTTCACCGAGACGATCCCGGAGCTGGCCGCCATCGGCTTGGCGAAGGCGCCCGTCGCCTGCGGCCTCGCCGTGGTCGAGAACGCGACGCATCGGCTGGTGACCATCGAGGCGGTGGCCCCCGCGGCCTTCGCCGCCGCCGACGAGCGGCTGCTTCGCCAGGCGAAGTCGCTGCTGGCGCGGCTGCCCTTTCGCAACGTGGACGCGCTCCTCGTCGAGGAGCTCGGCAAGGAGATCTCGGGCTCCGGCATGGACTACGCGGTGACCGGCCGCACCGACATCCGCGGCATGGCCAACCCGGACCACATCCTGGTCAACAAGCTCGCGGTGCTGCGGCTGACCGAGGCGACCCACGGCAACGCCATCGGCGTCGGCATCGCCGACTACATGCCGCGCGATTCGGCCAACAAGGTCGATCTGGTCAGCATGTACCAGAACGCGATCACCGCGGCGATCGGCGAGAAGGCGCGCATACCCATCGTCCTGCCGACCGAGCGGGAGACCGTGCAGGCGCTGGTCATGACGAGCTGGGCCGACGACCGGGTGGGCTGCCGCTACTGCCAGATCAGGAACACGCTGACCCTCGACGAGGTCCTGGTCTCCGCCTCGCTGCTCGCCGAGCTGGGGCAGGACGCAGAGGCCGAGGCGCTGCGGTTCGACGAGGCGGGCCGGCTGCTGACCCTGATCTGACAGTCGCCGGCAATAGCCGCGTTGCCTGTCGCAAGCTGAAAGCGTAGCTCTATCAGTTGCCTCCCAGCAAGGGAGGCACTGAAGGGAGGGAGCTACGCATGGCTACCTGGCAACCGGACCCGTCCTTCTACCCCTCGCCCCGCATGGCCGCCAAGGCGCCGAAGGAGACCCTGGCCTACGTCGCGGCCTTCGATCCGGAACGCAAGAAGCCGGATGCGATCGCGGTGGTCGATGTCGATCCGGCTTCGGCCAGCTATTCCCGGATCGTCGGACAGGTGGAGATGCCCAATACCGGCGACGAGCTGCATCATTTCGGCTGGAACGCCTGCTCGTCCTGCCTCTGCCCGAACGCGCCGCACCCGCATGTCGAGCGCCGCTACCTGATCGTGCCGGGGCTGCGCTCGTCGCGCATCTACGTCATCGACACCAAAGCCGACCCGAGAAAGCCCGAGATCGTCAAGGTGATCGAGCCCGGGGAGATCGCGGAGAAGGCCAACTACTCGCGCCTGCACACGACGCATTGCGGGCCCGAGGGCATCTATGTCAACGCGCTCGGCGACGCCGAGGGCAAGGCGCCCGGCGGCATCTTCCTGCTCGACCACGAGAGCTTCAACGTGCTCGGGCGGTGGGAGATGGACCGGGGGCCGCAGGAGCTGGCCTACGACTTCTGGTGGCATCTCGGCCACGACACCATGGTGACCAGCGAGTGGGGCCTGCCCGAGACGTTCGAGAACGGCCTCGTGCCGGAGGTGCTGCTCGGCAGCAAGTACGGCCGCCGGCTGCATTTCTGGGACCTGCACAAGCGCAAGCACCAGCAGGAGATCGATTTCGGCGAGGAGCACCAGCTCGTCTTCGAGCTGCGCCCGGCGCACGATCCGACGAAGGCCCATGGCTTCGTCGGCTGCGTCATCAGCCTGAAAGATCTCTCCTCGTCGATCTGGACCTGGTATCGCGACGGCGACGAGTGGGCCGTGAAGAAGGTCATCGAGATCCCGGCCGAGCCCGCCGACGAGGATGACCTGCCGCCCGTGCTCAAGGGGTTCAAGGCGGTGCCGCCGCTCGTCACCGACATCGACCTCTCGATGGACGACCGGTTCCTCTACGTCTCCTGCTGGGGCACCGGCGACATGCTCCAGTACGATGTCTCCGATCCCTTCGCGCCGAAGCTCGCGGGCAAGGTCCGGATCGGCGGCATCGTCGCGCGGGCGACCCATCCAGGCGCAGCGAACGGTGCCCTCAATGGCGGGCCGCAAATGGTCGAGATCAGCCGCGACGGCAAGCGGGTCTACTTCACCAACTCGCTCTACGGGGCGATCGACCCGCAGTTCTACCCGGAGGGCATCGACGGCTGGATGGTCAAGCTCGACGTCGGCGAGAACGGCGGGATCGACTTCGATCCGAAGTTCTTCGTCGACTGGCCCAAGGGCCACCGACCGCATCAGATCCGGCTCGAGGGCGGCGACTGCTCGTCGGATTCCTACTGCTATCCGTGAGCGGGCCGAAGCTCTGACGGGGTGCCATGACTGAGTTGGCACCCTGGCTGGCGGTTGCCGGGCTCGGCGCCTTCCACGGCGCCAACCCGGCGATGGGCTGGCTCTTCGCCGTGGCGCTGGGCCTGCACAGGCAGAGCCGGCGCATCGTCTGGCTGGCGCTCCTGCCGATCGCCATCGGCCACGGGCTGTCGGTGGCACTGGTGCTCGCCCTCGCGGTGACGCTCGGCCTCTTCGTCGACCAGCGCGCCCTCGAGGTCGCCTGCGGTCTCCTGCTCCTGGGCTGGGCCGGCTATCACGTGCTCTTCGGCCATCGCGCGCGGGTGCGGGTCGGCATGCGCACCGGCATGGCCGGGCTCGGGCTCTGGTCGTTCCTGATGGCGACGAGCCACGGGGCAGGGCTGATGCTGCTGCCCGTCGTCATGTCGCTCTGCCTCGCCGCCACGCCGGCGCGCGAGCTGACGGCCTCGGGCTCGCTGCCGGTGGCGCTGGCGGCACTCGGCGTGCACACGCTCGCGATGCTCGCCGTCACGGCGGCGATCGCGGTCACCGTCTACGAGGTCGTCGGCGTCGCCTTCCTGCGCCGCGGCTGGATCAATCTCGACCGGGTCTGGACGCTCGCCCTCGTTGCTGCCGGGCTGATCCTGCTGCTCTGAGCGGCGCTCAGGCGGTGGCAGACGCCGCAGCCGCGCGGCGGCGGCGCCATTCGCCGACGAGCGGCCAGACCAGGAGCACGATCGCGACGATGAGGAAGGAGAGGGCGATCGGCCGGGTGAACATGGGCGTGATCGAGCCGCCGGTCATCATCAGGCCAGTCCTGAGCTTCGCTTCCATCAAAGGCGCCAGGACGAAGCCGATGACGAAGGGGCCCAAGGGGTAGCGGGCACGCTCGAGGCCGAAGCCGATGACGCCGAAGATCAGCATCACCCAGACGTCGAACATGACGTTGTCGAGGCCGAAGGAGCCGATGACGCAGAAGACGATGATCACCGGCAGGAGGTAGGTCCGCGGCACGTAGGCGAGCTTCGCCACCCAGCCGGTGCTGGCGACCATGACCGCCAGCATGACGAAGTTGGCGACGAGGCAGGCGGCGATCATGGCGTAGACCACGTCGCCATTGGTGATGAAGAGGGCGGGGCCCGGGGTGATCGAGTGGATCATCAGGGCACCGATCAGGATGGCGTCGATGACCGAGCCCGGGATGCCCATGGCGATGAGCGGGATGAGTGCCCCGCCGACCGTGGCGTTGTTGGCGGTTTCCGAGGCGACGATGCCGGCCTCCGAGCCCTTGCCGAACTCCTCCGGCGTCTTCGAGAGGTTCTTGGTCGTGGTGTAGGCGATGACCGAGCCGATCGAGGCGCCCACACCCGGCAGGATGCCGACCAGCGTGCCGATCAGGCCGGAGCGCAGCATGTTGGCGCCGTACTTGATCCAGTCCCGGATCGGCAGGAGGATGCCCGTGCGCTGCGATTCGACCCGTTCGATCTTGCGGCCGAGGTCGAGCACGTCGCTGATGATCTGGCTCACGGCGAAGACGCCGATCAGCACCGGCAGGAGCTTCAGCCCGCCGTTCAGCATGTACCAGTCGAAGGTGAGCCGCGGCTGGCCGGCGGAGGGATCGACGCCGGGCATCGAGACCAGCATGCCGAGCAGGCCGGCGACCAGGCCCTTGACCAGATTGCCCTGGCTGACCGAGGCGATCAGCACCATGGCCATCATGATCAGCGTGAAATACTCGAACGGCCCGAAGCGCGTGGCCCAGATCGAGAGCGGCTTGGCGAGGAGGAGGAGGAAGACCCAGGAGATGATGCCGCCGGCGAAGGAGGCGGCGATGCCGAGGCCCAAGGCCCGGCCGGGCTTGCCGGAACGGGCCAGCGGGTAGCCGTCGAACGTGGTCATGACGTTGGACGGCGTGCCGGGCATGCGCAGCAGCGTCGCGGTGATCAGGCCGCCGGTGATCGAGCCCACATACATGCCGATCAGCAGCACCACGGCGTCGGTCGGCAGCATGTAGTAGGTGAGTGGCAGGGTCAGGGCGATCAGCATCGCCCCGGTCAGGCCAGGAATGGCGCCGACCACGATGCCGAGCACCGTGCCGAGCACGACGAAGAAGAAGGCCATGGGTGCGAAGACGAGGCCGAGGCCGCCGCCGAGGCCCGAGAGCACGGCTTCCATCGCTCAGAATTCCCCCATGTTCAAAGGCCCGGCAGGTCGACGACGAAGACGCGCGTGAAGATGTACTGGCTGCCGAAGCCGACCACGGCGGCAAGTGCCAGGACGAACGGCATGCTGCGCGGCTTGAAGCGGATCAGCGTGCCGATCAGCAGCACCAGGTAGATCGTGGTCATCACCGCGAAGGTGGTGAGCCGGTAATGCATGGCGGAAACGTAGAGCAGCGTCAGCAGCAGCACGGCGCCGGCATCGAGCAGGCCCTCCCGCGGCGGCCGGGCAACCGGCCGGCGGTCGAGGCAGGCGCGCACGATCAGGCCCACCGCCATGACGATGATGAGGGCGGCCGTCGCCTGCGGCACCGGTGCCGAGCCGAGCGGCTCGAAGCTGCCGGGCGGGATGTCACGGGTCTCGAAGAGCGCGATCGCGGCGATGACGATGACCATCAGCGCCACGCCGATCTCGACGCGGGGGTCGACACGATCCTGCAAGCCCGGGGCCTCCCTGGAATGACGGCGACCGGCGACCTTTCGGGCCGCCGGTCGCGACGTTGCAGCTACTTCTGTTCGGCCTGCTTGGCAACGGGCTCGATGCGGGCATAGGTGTCGTCGAGGCTCGTCTGGAGCTCGGCGTCACGCAGGAAGATCGGGCCGAAGGCCTTCTCGGTGAAGAAGGACTGCACCTGCGGGGTCTCGGTTGCCTTCTCGAGCGCGTCCGCCATGCCGGCGACCGCCTCCGCCGGCGTGTCCTTGGGCGCGAACCACCAGCTGTCGACGCAGAACTGCATGTCGTAGCCGAGCTCGTTCATGGTCGGCACCTCGGGCAGGCGCTCGCTGCGCTCCGTGCCGGTATAGGCCAGCGGCTTGATCTCGCTTTCCGGGTTCTCGCTGCCGTCCGGCATACGGGTGAAGTTGAGGACCTCGGCCGCCGACAGCACCGAGACATTGGTCTGGTTGCCGGTCAGAGCCGTGAAGTTCGCCGTGCCGCCGCCGATCTGGACGAAGCGGAACTGGGCACCCTCCTCCAGGTTCTGCAGCATGATCCCGGCCATGTGGTTGATGGCCCCGATATTGGCGCCGAAGATCAGCGTGTCGGGCTCCGCTTTCGCCTTGGCGAGCAGGTCCTCGATCGAGTCGATGCCGCTGTCCTTCCTGACCACCGGC
>JAUIID010000099.1 GCA_030431615.1 Alphaproteobacteria bacterium | reverse complement strand
GTTGCGCCTGCTCAAGGCCGGCGATCACGCCGCCGTCGAGCCGGCGCTGGAAGCGATCCGGCCGCTCGAAGGGCTGCGCGAGCGCCTCTCGCCGATCCGCGTGCTGCACGAGGCCGTCCGCCTCGCCGGCGTGGCGGAGACCGGGCCGATCTACCCGATGCTCTCCAATCTCGAGGCCGAGCACCATCCGGCGATCGAGGCGGCGCTGACGCCGCTGATGGCCGCCGAGAAGGCGCTCGTCCGGGCCCCGGCGCTGGCCGGCTGACCTACCGTGCGGATCACCGGGATCGAGACGCTGCGGGTTGACTCCATCGGCAACCTGCTCTGGCTGCGCATCTCGACCGACGCCGGCGTCACCGGCCTCGGCGAAGCCTTCCGCAATGCCGAGGCGACCGAGGCCTACATCCACGAGACCCTGGCGCCCTGGCTCCTCGGCAAGGACCCGCTCCTGATCAACGCGCACCGCGAGGCGATCGGGCGGCGCATCGGCAACCGGTTCATGGGCACGCCGTCGCGCTCGATCGAGATCCGCGGCAACTCGGCCATCGATCTCGCCCTCTGGGACATCCTCGGCAAGCAGCTGAACGTGCCCCTGGCGCAGCTCTTCGGCGGCCGGGTGCGCGAGGAGATCCGCGTCTACAACACCTGCGCCGGCCCGGCCTACAACACGAGCCCGACCGTCGGCTGGGTGTCGCGGCTGGCCGAGCCCGGCGCCGCACCGCTGGCCCCGCTCGACGATCTCCAGGCCCAGCTCGACGACCCGGGGGGCCTCGCCCGCTCGCTCCTGGCCGAGGGCATCACGGCCATGAAGATCTGGCCCTTCGACCGCTTCGCCGCCAGGAGCGGCGGCTCGGAGATCACCGCCGCCGACCTCGATGCGGCCCTCGCCCCTGTCCGCGCCATCCGCGATGCGGTCGGCGACGAAATGGACATCATGATCGAGTGCCACGGCATGTGGCGCCTGCCGGCCGCCATCCGGATCGCCAGGGCGCTCGAGCCCTTCGGCATCTTCTGGCTGGAGGACCCGATCGAGATGCACCGGCTCGACGACCTGGCGCGGCTGAAGCAGGCGACCCCGCTCGCCATCGCCGGCAGCGAGAACCACGGCACGGCGCACTGGTACGCCGAGGCGTTCGGGCGGGGCCTCGTCGACTATGCCCATTTCGACATCGGCTGGATGGGCGGCCTCTCCGAGGCGCTCGACGTGGCGGCCCTCGCCCGGGCCCACGACCGCTGCATCGCCCCGCACGACTGCGTCGGCCCGGTGATGCTCGCCGCCAACATGCAGCTCGTCTTCAGCCAGCCGCACGCACTCGTCCTCGAGACGGTGCGTGCCTATCTGCTTGGCTTCTACGCCGAGGTCATGCAGCCGGCGCCGGTGATCGAGAACGGCATGGCGCGCCCGCTCGACGGGCCGGGGCTCGGGATCGAGCTGGCGGCCGAACTCTGGGAACGGCCGGATGCGCGAACCCGGAGCTCGACCCTGTAGATCAGCAGGCGGGCAGCTCAGCAGTAGCCGGTCGAGCCGTCCGGGCGGATCGGCAGCTTGCGCTCCCAGTGGACGTAGTCGTCCTTCGCCAGCGCCTTTTCGTCGATCTCGACACCCCAGCCCGGCCGGTCGTGGCGCAGCTCGAGATAGCCGTCCTTCGGCAGATAGGGATCGACCACCCAGTTCGTGTCCGCCGGCAGCAGGTATTCGAGGATCTTGAAGTTGGGCTGAGCTGCCGAGAAGTGCAGGTTGACCGCGGTCGCGAGCGGACCCATCGGGTTGTGCGGCGCCACCGTCACGTAATGCGCCTCGGCCAGGGCAGCGATCTTGCGCATCTCGAGCAGGCCGCCGACGGCACATATGTCGGGCTGGATGATGTCCGCACCCTGGGCGGTCAGGAGGTTGAGGAACTCGAAGCGGCTGTAGAGCGATTCGCCGGTCGCGAGCGGACAGCGCAGCTCGGACCTGAGCCGGCCCCAGGCCGCGACGTGCTCGGGGCGGATCGGCTCCTCGTAGAAGAGCGGATCGTAGGCCGCGAGGGCGTTGCCGAGCTGCACCGCCTGGTTGGGCTCGAAGATCTTGGCGTGGGCATCGAAGGCGAATTCGTACTCGCTCGGGCAGGCCTCCCTGATGCGACCGAAGTAATCGGCACTCGCGCGCACCACGTTGCCCCAGCGCAGGCTGTGCAGGTCGGTGCGGAACGGACTGAACTTGAAGGCGGTGAAGCCCCACTTCTCGTTCTGCTCGGCGATGAACGCGACGCCCGCCTCCGCGTCCCTGGCGTGATAGCCGCCGAGCGACGCGTAGACCCGCACGCGGTCGCGTGCATGGCCGCCGAGCAGCATGAAGACGGGCACGTTCAGCGCTTTTGCCGAGATATCCCAGAGCGCGTGGTCGATGGCCGAGATCGCGGCGAGCCCGAGGGCACCCGGCGGGAAGCGCGCCTGCTGCAGGAGCTTCAGGATCAGGAACTCGATCCGGCGCGGGTCGTGGCCCTCGATCTGGCCGAAGAGGTATTCGAGCAGGGGCGGCAGCGCCCGGTCTGGCCCGTGATTGTAGCATTCGCCCCAGCCCGTGATGCCCTCGTCGGTGTCGATGGCGACGACCACCCGCGGCCGGTTGCGGTCGCGTGCCATGAAGCTTCTCAAGCGAACGATTTTCATCGGGCCTCCCTCGGGCGAATGGGCCGGGAGTGAGCCACATTGTCGGCCGCGATTCAACTCGCCACACCGGCCGCGACATCGCTCGGCAAATGGTTTGACAAAGCCGGGCGGGGCAACGAACCTCGGCGCCGATGCAAGGGTCCATCGAGGCTCGATCACATGGGAGGCGTGCGGATGAACGTTCCGCGAAAGCATGTTCTGGCAGCGATGTCGCGCCGGCTGTCGCTCGGCAGCGCCATTGCGCTTCTGGCAGTGACGGGCAGCGCCCTGGCCGCCGAATACAACGAGGCCCCGGCGCTCGCCGAGCAGGTGGCGGCGGGAACGCTGCCGCCGGTCGAGGAGCGCCTGCCGGCCAATCCGGAGGTGGTGACCCCGATCGAGAGCATCGGCACCTATGGCGGCCAGCTCCGCTACGGGCTGCGCGGCAGCTCGGACCACAACAACATCCTGCGCATGGTCGGCCCGCAGGGCCTCGTGCGCTGGAGCCCCGACTACATCGATCTGATCCCCAACGTCGCCGAGTCCTACGAGGTCAACGAGGACGCCACCGTCTTCACCTTCCACCTGCGTGACGGGATGAAGTGGTCCGACGGCGAGCCGTTCACCGCCGACGACATCCTGTTCAACATGCAGGACCTGGTCTTCAACAGCGACTTCGCGCCGACCCCGCCGCGCTACATGGCGAATGGCGAGCCGGCCAAGGTCGAGAAGGTCGACGACACGACGGTGACCTTCACCTTCGCGGCACCCTACGGCGACTTCCTCGCCGAGCTGGCCTCGCCGCTCGGCCAGCATCCGGTGCTCTACGCGAAGCACTACTGCTCGCAGTTCCTGCCGCAGTACAACGAGCAGCTCGACGAGCTGGTCGCGGCCAACAATGCCAGCGACTGGCAGAATCTCTATCTCGCCAAGTGCGGCGACATCGAGATTCCCGCCCGCTGGGGCAACCCGGAACGGCCGACGCTCGATCCCTGGGTCGCCGCCGAGCCCTATACCGGCGGTGCTGTGCGCGTCGTCATGGCCCGGAACCCGTACTTCTGGCAGGTCGACCCCGAGGGCAACCAGCTGCCCTATATCGACGAGCTGGTCTCGCCGATCGCCCAGGATGTCGAGAGCCTGATCCTCGACGCCATCGGCGGGCGGATCGACTTCCAGGTCCGCCATCTCGATGCCG
Organism: Alphaproteobacteria bacterium; assembly: GCA_030431615.1. Taxonomy (GTDB): domain Bacteria; phylum Pseudomonadota; class Alphaproteobacteria; order Geminicoccales; family Geminicoccaceae; genus SLRI01. The sequence continues at coordinate 14,843 of JAUIID010000099.1, read as the reverse complement.
CGGCCAACCGCCCTGTCCTCGCCGAGAACCGCGAGGCCGGCGGCTACGAGTTCGTCGAGGCGAGCCCGACCGGCGGCGTCAACATGATCATCAACCTCAACCTGACCCACAAGGACCCGGAGCTGCGCGAGCTCTTCAACAAGAAGGACTTCCGGGTCGCCCTCTCCCTCGGCATGGACCGGCAGGCGATCATCGACACGGCCCTGCTCGGTGACGGCCAGCCCTGGCAGCAGGGACCGTTCGAGGATCATCCGAACTTCCACGAGAAGATCAGCACCCAGTATCTCGAGTTCGACCAGGCGGAGGCCAACCGCCTGCTCGACGGCATCGGCCTCGACCAGCGCGGCACGGACGGCGTGCGCCTGCTGCCGAGCGGCAAGCCACTCAAGTTCCAGGTCGACGTCATCCCGACCCTGCAGCCCGAGCAGGTCGACATGCTCGAGCTGATCTCGCAGTACTGGGCCGAGATCGGCGTTGACATGGACGTCAACGCGCTCGAGCGGACGTTCTTCTACGAGCGCACCTCGAACAGCAACGACCACGACGCGGCGGTCTGGGGCGGCCAGGCGAGCTGGGTCCCGGGCGAGATCCCGCAGCAGCTCGTGCCGGTCCACCACGACAGTCGCTGGGGCATCCCCTGGAGCCAGTGGTACAACACCGGCGGTGCCGAGGGCGAGGAGCCCCCGGCCTCGGTCAAGCAGCGCATGGAGCTCTACGACCAGGCGCGGGCCACGGCCGACCAGGAGAAGCGCCGGGCGCTCATCCACCAGATCGCCGACATCGCCGCCGAGGAGTTCGAGGTGATGGGCGTCAGCAAGGCCGTGCCGACCTACGGCATCACCAAGGCCAACCTCATGAACGTGCCCGAGGCGATGCCGAGCTCCTGGTACTACCCGACCCCGGCGCCGACCATGCTGACGACCTGGTACTGGGCCGACTGACCCGGTCCCAAAAAAAGAGAACCGACCTGAAGCCGTTGCCGGGAGGACCGATCCCATGAAGAACCTGATCGCACTGTTCACCATGGGGTTGGTCCTGCCAGCAGCGGCAATGGCGGCGGATTATGCCCAGTCGCCGACGCTCGATGCGGCCGTCGAGAACGACACCCTGCCGCCGGTGGCCGAGCGGCTGCCACAAGTGCCGGAAGTCATCGAGCCTTACGAGTCGATCGGCCAGTATGGCGGCGTCATCAGGCGAGCGCTGGCCGGCTCCAACGACCACAACAACATCCTGCGCATCGTCGGCCCGCAGGGCCTGACCCGCTGGAACGCCGACTGGACCGAGCCCCTGCCCAACGTGGCCGAGGGCTGGGAGGTCGAGGACGAGGGCCGCAGCTTCGTCTTCCGTCTCCGGCCCGGCATGCGCTGGTCGGACGGCCATCCCTTCACCGCCGACGACATTCTCTTCAACGTCGAAGACCTGATGCTCAATCCGGACTTCGGCCCGGTGCCGTCCCGCTATGTCATCGCCGGCGAGCCGATGAGCGTGGAGAAGATCGACGACCTGACCGTCCGCTTCACCTTCGCCGCCCCCTTCGGCAGCTTCCCGGCCGAGCTTGCCTCGCCGCGCGGCCAGCATCCGGTCCTGCACCCCAAGCACTACTGCTCGCAGTTCCACGGCGGCTATGTCGAGAACATCAACGCATTGCTGCAGCAGGAGGGCGTCTCCGACTGGCCGACGCTCTTCCAGAACAAGTGCGGCGACATCGAGATCCCGGCGCGCTGGGGCAATGCCGAGAAGCCGACGCTCGACCCCTGGGTCATCGCCGAGCCCTACACGGGCGGCGCCACCCGCGTGGTCCTCGAGCGCAACCCGTATTTCTGGCAGGTCGACACGGCGGGCAACCAGCTCCCCTATATCGACCGGGTCGAGAACATCGTGCTGCGCGACGTGCAGGCCGTCATCCTCGAGGCCATTGCCGGGCGCATCGACCTCCAGGCGCGCCATATCGACAACCCGGCGGATCGCCCGGTGCTCGCCGAGAACCGCGAGGCCGGCGGCTACGATTTCTACGAGACCTACGCCACCGGCGGCACGCTCCTCCTCCTGCAGCCGAACCTGACGCACAAGGACCCGGAGCTGAACGAGGTCTTCAACCAGAAGGACTTCCGCGTCGCCCTCTCGCTCGGCATGGACCGGCAGGCCGTCATCGACATCGCCCTTCTGGGCCAAGGCGAGCCCTGGCAGTACGGGCCCTATGAGGGGAGCCCGCTCTACCACGAGCGCATGGCCACGCAGTTTCTCGACTACGACCCCGCCCGGGCCAACGAGCTGCTCGACGGCCTCGGCTACACCGAGCGCGATGCCGAGGGCTACCGGCTGCTGCCGTCCGGCCGCCGGCTGAGCTTCCAGGTCGACGTCATCCCGGTGCTCTTCGCCGAGGCCGTCGACATGCTCGAGCTGATCTCCGCGCAGTGGCAGGAGCTCGGCGTGGAGATGCAGATCAACAGCCTCGAGCGCTCGTTCTTCTTCGAGCGCGTCTCATCCAACTGGGACCATGACTGGGCCGTCTGGCCGGCCGCCATGGGCTGGCAGCAGGGCACGCTCCTGCAGGAGATGGTGCCGATCTGGATGGGTGCCCGCTACGGCATCGGCTGGTGGCACTGGTTCCAGAGCAACGGCGCGAACGGCGTCGAGCCGCCCGACCACGTCAAGCGCCGCTTCGAGCTCAACGAGGCCTCGCGCGCCGCGGTGACGTTCGAGGAGTATCGGGCTGCCGTGCACGAGATGGCCGACATCGCCGCGGAGCAGTTCGAGATCATCGGCACCAGCACCGATCTGCCGCGCTACGGCATCGTCAGCACGCGGCTGCGCAACGTGCCGCTCTCGATGCCCGCCTCCTTCGACTACCCGACGCCGGCGCCGACCCTGCCGCAGCAGTACTACTTCGCCGAATAGGGCTGGCGATGGCGGACCGCCCCAACATCGTCTTCCTCTTTCCGGATCAGCTGCGCTGGGACTTCCTCGGCTGCTACGGGGCGGATTTCATCGAGACGCCGAACATCGACCGGCTCGCTTCGGAAGGCGTGACCTATGAGCGGGCGCTGGCCCCGCACCCGGTCTGCATGCCGCAGCGCGCAGCGCTGCTGACCGGGTGCAACGCGCTCACCACCGGTGTCATCAGCAACAATTACTGGCTCAGGCCCGATCACGCAGACTGCGGCATGCCGACCTTCGCCCAGCTCCTGGCGAAGGCCGGCTGGCACACCTCCGCCGTCGGCAAGATGCACTTCATCCCCTGGGATATCGGCGAGGGCTTCGAGCACCGGGTGATCGCCGAGGACAAGCGGCACATCCACATCGAGGACGACTATCACCACTACCTTGCAGGGCACGAGCTTCGGAAGCTGCGGGGCTGGGAGGAGCCGGGCTATACCGAGCACCGCATGGCGTCGGTGAGCCCGATACCTTTGGAGCATCAGGTCGACGTCTTTGTCGGCCGCGAGGCCGTCCGCCATATCGAGGAGGTCGGCGACGACCGCCCCTTCATGATGATGGTGGGCTTCCCGGGCCCGCACGACCCCTACAACCCCCCGGCCGACCAGGCGGCGCGCTTCGCGCCGGACCGGATGCCGGCACCACTGCCGGCGACCGAGGACTCGGCGAAACTGGCGCCCGGGCTCCTCAAGGGCCATGCCGGCGGCTCGTCGAGGGTCGATCTCTCGAGCTTCCCCGACGAATCGAAGCGGCTGGTGCGGGCGCATTACGCAGCGCTCATCGCCATGATCGACGAGCAGGTCGGCGCCATCGTGGCGGCGCTCGAAGCCCGCGGCATGCTGGACAACACGATCATCGTCTTCGCCTCCGACCATGGCGATTTCGTCGGCGACTTCGGCTTCCTCGGCAAATCGCTCTTCTTCGAGCCGTCGATGCACGTGCCGCTGATCGTGCGCGGCCCCGGCGTGCCGGCCGGCCGCCGCGAGGCCGCCACCGTCGCCGTCACCGATCTCTTCGCGACGTTTCTCGCGATCGCCGGGCTCCGGAACGAGACGGGCCACGACTCCTTCGTCCTGCCCGGCATGGGCCTCGAGGGCGGTGGCGGCCGGCAGTTCGTGCTGGGGGCGACCGGCGACGGGCTGGCGCTCGACGACGGCCGCTTCCGGCTGGCCCGCTACCGGGCCGGGCTTTCGACCCTGTTCGACCTCGCCTCGGACCCGGCCGAGACGCGGAACCTCATCGCCGATCCGGCGCACGCAGACATCCGCGAGCGGCTCGACGCGATGCTGGCGAACGCGCTCTTGCAGGCGTCGCTCCATGCCCATGAGGACCGGCGCTGCCCCTATCTGACCATGACCCCGGACCATCCGGGCCACCGGGAGGATTGGCGGCGGCCCTACCCCTTCCCAGCCGCCTCACGCGCTGAAGCCTGAGGCGGTCAGGTCCGATGCTGCTGACCTACATCATCAAGCGGATCCTCTGGACCATCCCCTTCCTCTTCGCGGTGTCGATCGTCGCGTTCGCGCTGATCCAGGCACCGCCCGGCGACTACCTCACGACCTTCGCCGCCACGCTCGCCCAGTCGGGCGACATGGTGGACCAGGAGCGGCTCGAGGCGCTCCGGACCCGCTACGGGCTCGATCAGCCCTTCATCGTCCAGTACTGGAAATGGATCTCGGGCGTCCTCGTCGGCGACTTCGGCATCTCCTTCGAATGGCAGCAGCCGGTTTCCAACCTGATCTGGGAGCGCATGGCGCTGTCGCTCTGCCTCGCCGTCTCGACCCTGCTCTTCACCTGGGCGGTCGCTTTTCCGATCGGCATCTACTCGGCCGTCAGGAAGTACTCGATCGGTGACTACCTGATCACGACGCTCGGCTTCCTCGGCCTCGCCATGCCCAACTTCCTCCTGGCACTGGTGCTGATGTATATCGGCGTCGTCTATTTCGGCGCCGATGTCGGCGGGCTCTTCTCGCCCGAATACCAGACCGCACCCTGGTCATGGCCGAAGTTCGTCGACCTCCTGAAGCATATCTGGATTCCGGTCGTCATCCTCGGCACCTCGTCCTCGGCGGCGCTGATCCGCATCATGCGCGCCAACCTGCTCGACGAGCTCAACAAGCCCTACGTGACCACGGCCCGGGCCAAGGGGCTCTCCGAGTTCCGGCTGCTCCTGAAATACCCCGTCCGCCTCGCCCTCAACCCCTTCGTCAGCACGATCGGCTGGGCCTTCCCGCAGCTCATCTCGGGCGCCGTCATCACCGCCTTCGTCCTGTCTTTGCCGACCGCCGGCCCGCTCCTGCTGCAGGCGCTGCTGGCGCAGGACATGTACCTCGCCGGCGCCTTCATCCTCCTGCTTTGCACGCTGACAGTCGTCGGCATGCTGGTCTCCGACATCCTGCTCGCGCTGCTCGACCCGCGCATCCGGTATCGCTGAACCCATGGCGTCCGTCCTCGACCCGCGTCTGCACACCGATACCGAGATCGCCTCGCAATGGCGGCTGATGTGGTGGTCGTTCCGCCGGCACACGCTCGCCATGGTCGGCCTCGTCATCGTGCTGCTGCTCTACCTGATCGGCATCTTCGCCGAGTTCGTGGCCCCCTTCGATCCGCAGTCGGCGAGTGCGAAGCACGTCTATCACCCGCCGCAGATGATCCACTTCATCGACAGCACGGACGACGGCTGGCGCATCAAGCCCTGGGTCCAGGCCTATACGCTGGAACGCGACAAGTTCACCCTGCAGACGACCTTCAAGCCGGACGAGGGCAAGCGGATCTATCTCTCGTTCTTCGGCAAGGGCACGCCCTACAAGCTCCTCGGCCTCATCCCGGCCGAGCGGCGTCTCCTGGTGCCGGACGAGCCGAACGAGCGCTTCTTCCTCTTCGGTGCCGACCGCCTCGGCCGCGACATGCTGAGCCGGACGGTCTTCGGCACGCGCGTCTCGATGTCCATCGGCCTTGTCGGCGTGACGCTCAGCCTGCTGCTCGGCGTGCTGCTCGGCGGCATCTCCGGCTATTATGGCGGCGCCGTCGACATGGTCATCCAGCGCGTCGTCGAGTTCGTGCTGTCCCTGCCGACGATCCCGATCTGGCTGGCGCTCACCGCCTCCCTGCCAGCGAGCTGGCCGCCCCTCACCCGCTATTTCGCGATCACGCTGATCCTCTCGCTGGTCGGCTGGACCGAGCTCGCCCGCGTCGTGCGCGGGCGCTTCCTTGCCCTGCGCAGCGAGGATTTTGTCGTCGCCGCCCGGCTCGACGGCTGCAGCGAGAAGCGCGTCATCTTCCGCCACATGCTGCCGTCACTGATGAGCCACGTGATCGCCTCGGTGACGCTCGCCATTCCGGTCATGATCCTGGCCGAGACCTCGCTCTCGTTCCTCGGCCTCGGCCTGCTGCCGCCGACCATCTCCTGGGGTGTCCTCCTCAAGGAGGCGCAGAACATCCGCTCGATCGCCCAGGCGCCCTGGCTCTTCGTCCCCGGCGCCTTCGTCCTGGTCGCCGTGCTGGCGCTCAACTTCCTCGGCGACGGGCTCCGCGACGCCGCCGATCCTTACGCTCAGGAGCGCGGCTGATGGAGCGGATCGCCACGGCCGATCCGGGCCAGGTGGTGCTGGAGGTGAAGGGGCTGGTCGCCGAGTTCCCGACCCGGCACGGTCCCTTTCGCGCCGTCGACGGCGTCAGCTTCGATCTTCGGGCCGGCGAGACCCTCTGCGTCGTGGGCGAGAGCGGCAGCGGCAAGAGCGTCACGGCGCGCTCGATCCTGCAGATCGTCGACACGCCCGGCCGCATCGTCGCCGGCGAGGTGCTGCTGCACCGGCATCGCACCGCCCGCGGCACAGGTGCGGAGGAGACGATCGACCTGGCGCGGCTCGAGCCGCGCGGCAAGGCCATCCGGGCGATCCGCGGCCGCGACATCGCGATGATCTTCCAGGAGCCGATGAGCTCCCTCTCGCCCGTCCACACCATCGGCAACCAGATCGCCGAGGTGATCCGGCTGCACGAGACCGTCTCGAAGAAGGAAGCGCGCGCCCGGTCGATCGAGCTGCTTCGGCAGGTCGAGATCCCGCGCCCCGAGAGTGCCGTCGACCGCTACACCTTCGAGTTCTCCGGCGGCATGCGGCAGCGGGCGATGATCGCCATGTCGCTCGCCTGCAATCCCTCCGTCCTGATCGCCGACGAGCCGACCACCGCCCTCGACGTCACCACCCAGGCCGAGATTCTCGACCTCATCAAGCGCCTGCAGGAAAGCCACGGCATGGCCGTGATGCTGATCACCCACGACATGGGCGTGGTGGCGGAAACGGCCGATTCCATCGTGGTCATGCGCCACGGCAAGCTGGTCGAGCGCGGCTCGGTCGAGGATATCTTCTACGCGCCGCAGCACGACTACACGAAGATGCTGCTGCAGGCGGTGCTCGACCTCGACCGCCCGTCCGAGCGGCGCCTCGCCCGCCGCGCCGTCCAGGCGATCGGCGGCCCGGTCGTCGAGATCCGCGGCCTCGTCAAGGAGTTTGACCTCCGCCACGGCTTCATGCGGCGCAAGGGGCATGTGCTGAAGGCGCTCGACGATATCGACCTGACGCTGCACGAGGGCGAGAACCTGGGCGTGGTCGGCGAGAGCGGCAGCGGCAAGACCACGCTTGGCCGCTGCCTGCTCCGGGTCCACGACCCGAGCCGCGGCGAGATGCTCTACCGGGCCAGCGGCGGTGCGGTCGCCGATGTCGCCACCGCCAGCGGCAACGGCCTCGAGCGCATCCGCCGCGACATCCGCATGATCTTCCAGGACCCGTTCGCGTCCCTGAACCCGCGCATGAACGTGGCCCAGATCATCGGCGAGCCGCTCCTGGTCAACGGCGTCGCCAGCGGCGCGGCGCTCCGCTCGCGCGTCGCGCAACTGCTCGACGTCGTCGGCCTGCCGGCCGCGGCAATGGAGCGCTACCCGCACGCCTTCTCCGGCGGGCAGCGCCAGCGCATCGGCATCGCCCGCGCCATCGCGCTCGAGCCCCGCGTCATCGTCGCCGACGAGGCGACCTCCGCCCTCGACGTCTCGCTCCGCACCCAGGTCCTCGACCTCCTCCTGGAGCTCCAGGAGCGGCTCGGCCTCTCCTTCATCTTCATCAGCCACGACATCAGCGTAATCCGCTATTTCTGCGACCGGGTGGCCGTCATGTTTCGCGGCAAGGTGGTCGAGATCGGCGAGACCGAGGAAGTCTGCACCAACCCGCAGCACGGCTACACGAAGGCCCTCCTCTCCGCCGTCCCGCATCCCGACCCGCGCCATCGTGGCATGCTCGGTCGCCATCGCTACGAGGCAGGTGCATGAGAGAACGACTCGACCCCGACATGGCCGAGGCCATGGCCTTCGAGGCTGCGCGCGATGCAGCACAGCCGCCGCCTCGCGATCTCGACGAGGAGCGGGCGCGGGGCCGGGCGGGTGCCGCCTACTGGAACGAGGGCCTGCCCGAGATGGCGGCGATCGAGGACCATGTCGCTCCCGGTCCCGGTGGTCCTGTACCGGTGCGCGTGTTCCGCCCCGTCGCTGACCGGCCGCTCCCCGTCCTGCTCTATGTCTATGGTGGCGGCTGGGTCTTCGGCAGCGTCGTGCAGAACGAGCCCCTGATCCGCACGCTGGCCGCCCGCACCGGCTGGGCGATCGCCGCCCCGACCTACCGTCTCGCCCCCGAGCATCCCTTTCCCGCCGGCCTCGACGACGTCATCGCTGCCGGCCAGTGGCTGCAGAGCGAAGGCGCCGAGTACGGGCTGGACCCAAGCCGGATGGCGATCTCCGGCACCTCGGCCGGCGGCAACCTGGCGCTCGCCGCCGCCCTCTCGGGCCGGCTCGAGCGGCTCGCCGGCCTCGTCCTCTTCTACGGTGTCTTCGGCGCCGATCTGGAAACCGCCAGCTACCGCCGCTTCGCCGACGGCCGCTTCGGCCTCTCGCGCGAGCGCATGGGCTATTTCCTGGACCAGTACGACCCGACCGGCGGGCACCGGACCGATCCGCTGCTCCAGCCCCTGCTTGCGGATGTCGCCTGCCTGCCGCCGACCTGGCTGCTCGCCGCCGGGCTCGACGTCCTCTGCTCCGACACGCTGGCACTGCACGGCCGGCTGACCGAGGCGGGCGTGCGCACGACCCTGCACTTCGAGCCGGGCGTCGTGCACGGCTTCATCAATCGTGGCCGGATGGTCCGGGCGGCCAGGCGGTCGCTCGACGGCGCCGCCCATTTCCTTCGCTCGCTCGGATCGGACCAGACATGAAGATCACCGCCATCGAGACCCACCTCATGCAGGTGGGCGCCCGCCCGGTCAGCGGCACGAGCCGAGGCTCGGACGGCCACGGCGGCTCGCGCAACTGGCTCTTCGTCAAGGTCCTGACCGACGAGGGGATCTACGGTGTCGGCGAGGGCTCGGGCTGGCCGCGCGTCGTCAGGGCCGCGATCGAGGACCTCGCGCACGTGCTGGTCGGCGAGGACCCGAGCCATATCGACCGGCTCTGGCAGCGCATGTACGTGGCCTCGATGGGCCATGGCACCCTCGGTACGGTCGGCGGCGGCGCCATGACCGCGATCGAGATGGCGCTCTGGGACATCAAGGGCAAGGCGCTGGGCCAGCCCGTCTGGAACCTGCTCGGCGGCCGGTTTCGCGACCGCGTCAGGGTCTATGGCCACGCCAAGACGCCGGAGCGCGCCCGGGAGCTGATGGGCCTCGGCGTCAAGGGCGTGAAGGTCGGCTTCACCGGCGCCGTCGACATCGACCGGGTCGCCGCCATCCGCGATGCCGTCGGCCCCGAGGTCGACGTCATGGTGGACGCGCATGGGCCCTCATGGATGACGCCCGCCGATGCCATCCAGGTCGGCCGCGCGCTCGAGCCTCTGGACCTCCTCTTCTATGAGGACCCGATCGCCCCGGACAATCACGACGGCTATGCGCGGATCCGGGATGCCGTCGCCATCCCGCTGGCGGCCGGCGAGCGGCTCGCCAATATCTGGGGGCTCAGGCCGCTGATCGAGCGCGAGCTGGTCGACGTCGTCCAGCCCGACACGGGCCGGGCCGGCGGGATCACCCAGATGCGCAAGATCGCGGCCATGGCCGAGGCGCACTACATCACCATGGCGCCGCATTCGGGCTCGCTCGGCCCTGTCGCCGAGTTCGCCGCACTCCATGTCATGGCGACGATCCCGAACGCGCTGATGCTGGAGCGGGTCGAGTTCGACTGGCCCGGCCGGGCCGAGGTGGTGACACCGGCGCTCATGACCGAGGACGGCCATCTCCGCGTGCCGGACACGCCCGGGCTCGGCGTCGACCTCGTGCTGGACGAGATCACCAAGTACCCGAGCGTGCGCAATGTCGCGACCATGCCCGAGGATGACGGCTGGGCCTACGAGCCGGGCACCGTGGGTGAAAACGTCTACTTCCAGACCCGCCTCGCCCGCGCCCGCAAGCTGCGCCGCCGGTCATCCTGAGGAGACGGCCGTGGCCCGGATCGAGCATGTCACCGTCACCCCGGTCGCCTTTCGCGACCCGCCGCTGCTCAACGCCATGGGCGTGCACGAGCCCTGGTGCCAGCGCAACATCATCCAGGTCCGGATCGAGGGCGGAGTGGTCGGCCTCGGCGAGACCTATGGCGACGAGGCCATCCTGCGCTGCCTCGAGAACGCGGCACCACGGCTCGTCGGGCTGCACGTGCTCGACCTCAACGAGCTGGGTGCCCGGGTCCGCCAGGCGGTCGCCGGAATCGCCATCGAGGACCCGGAATCGTCGGCCCGCACCAGCCCCCAAACGCTGACGCCGCGCATCTTCGGCGCCTTCGAGGTCGCCTGCTGGGACGCCTTCGGCAAGCACACCGGCACACCCGTCTCTGACCTCCTCGGCGGCAAGGTGCGCGAGCGCGTGCCCTTCGCGGCCTATCTCTTCTACAAGTTCGAGCGGCACCGCTTCGATCCAACCGCTCCCGACGACCCCTGGGGCGAGGTGCTCACGCCCGAGGGAGTGGTCGACCAGGCGAAGAGGATGGTCGAGCTCCACGGGTTTCGCGCCCTCAAGCTGAAGGCCGGCGTGCTCGAGCCGGAGGCCGAGATCGAGGCGATGCGGGCATTGCGCGCGGCCTTCCCGGAAGCACCGCTCAGGATCGACCCGAACGGCGCCTGGCACGTCCACACCACGCTGCGGCTCCTGCCGCAGATGGAGGGCCTGCTCGAATATCTCGAGGACCCGACGCTCGGCATTCCCGGCATGGCGGTGATCCAGGCCGCCACCGACATGCCGCTCGCCACCAACATGTGCGTCGTCGCCTTCGACCACCTGCCGCCGGGCATTGCCAAGGACGCCGTCCGCATCGTGCTCTCGGACCACCACTACTGGGGCGGCCTCGTCGCCAGCCGCGAGCTCGCCCGCATCTGCGCCACCTGGGGCCTCGGCCTCTCGATGCATTCCAACTCGCATCTCGGCATCAGCCTCGCCGCCATGGCGCATCTCGCGGCCGCCACGCCGAACCTCACCTATGACTGCGACACCCACTACCCCTGGCTCGAGGACGACCTGATCGTGGGCGGCAAGCTCGCGATCAAAGACGGCTCGCTCGCCCTGCCAAAGGGCCCGGGCCTCGGCGTCGAGCTCGACCAGGATGCTCTCGCCCGGATGCACCAGGACTATCTCGACTGCGGGCTGCGCAGGCGCGACGACGCGAGCGAAATGCGCAAGTACCAGCCGGACTTCTCGAGCCGCCGCCCGCGCCTCTGAGCGGGTCGCGTCAGACGGCTTCGGCGACCTTCCCCGAGTCCGCCAGGACCTGGTCGAGCGCCGCCTCGAGCCGGCGGGCCAGCTCGTCGATCTCGGCCTCGGTGATGATCAGCGGCGGGGCCATGACGATGCAGCCGGCGAGCGGGCGGACGATGATGCCGTGCTCCAGCCCGGCCTCGTAGACCGCCTTGCTCAGCCCGCCGACCGCGAGGCTCGCGGCCATGCCCTTCTCCCCGCCACCCGGCAGGGCCACCTCGAGCGCACCCATCAGGCCGAACCGGCGGCTGCCGGTGACCAGCGGGTGCGCCATCATCCGGTCCAGCATGCGGTTCCAGTAGGGAATCAGGCGCTGGACATGGCCGAGGATGTCGCGGCGCTCGAAGATCTCGAGCACCTTGAGACCGACGGCGGCCGAGACCGTGTGGCCCTGATGCGTGCCGCCATGCGCGAACCAGCCCTTGGTGTCGCTGCCGCGCTCCAGCCGGCCGGCGAACTCCTCGCCCATGATCAGGGCGGCGAGCGGCATGTAGGCGCCTGATATGCCCTTGGCGCATGAGACGGTGTCGGGCTCGAGCCCCATGGCCTCGCTCGCCCACATGTGGCCGCTGCGGCCGAAGCCGGTGACCACCTCGTCGACGAAGAGCCTGATGCCGTAGCGGTCGAGCACCGCCTTGACCTTCGGGAAGTAGCCCTCGGGCGGCGGGAACATGCCGCAGGAGACGGAGACCGGCTCGGCGATCATCCCGCCCACCGTCTCCGGCCCGGCGGCTTCGATGGCCCGCGCCAGCTCCAGGGCCAGCCGGTCGGTGAAGGCCGCCTCGTCCTCGCCGGGCTCGGCCGCCTTGGGCCAGGCCGGATGCGAGACCAGGATCGATTCCTGCATCGGCAGGGCGAAGCTGGCATGCAGGTCGCTGCCGCCGCCGAGCGCCGCCGTGGCGATGGTGCTGCCGTGATAGCTGCCGAGCCGCGAGACGATCTTGCGACGCAGGGGTTCGTCGGCGAAGTGGTTGCCGTACCACATGAACTTGATGAGGTGGTCGTTCACCTCCGAGCCCGTGGTGCTGAAATGCACGCGCGCGTTCGGTATGGGGGCGATGGCTGCCAGCTTCTCGGCAAGCTCGAGCACCGGCGTCGTCGTCCGGTGGATCGCCGAGGGATACATCGGCAGGGTGCGCAGCTGGCGGCTCGCCGCCTCGGCCAGCTCCTCGTCGCTGAAGCCCAGCGTGGCGCAATAGAAGGACGAGACCGCCTCGATATAGTCCTTGCCGCGCTCGTCGATGATGAAGATGCCGCGGCCGCGCTCGAACACCAGTGGCCGCTCGCTGCGCAGGCGGCGCAGATCGCTGAAGCCCAGCAGCAGGCGATCCGCCCGATGGTTGGTCGGAGCCACGCGCAGCGTCATCGGTCTCTCCCCGTCGGTGCCAACGTGCGGAGGCACGGTATCACGACAAGCGTGATTGACAGCGATCCGCATCGGATTAGGACAGGTTAAACGTTTAATCTTGGAAGAATGACGTGGCAATCGACTTCGCGAAGCTCCGCAAGGAGCTCTATACCGCCGTGCTCTCCGATACCCTGGATGCGCTCGGCCACCCCCGCCAGGCGATGCGGCCGTTCGTGCGTCCCCTGGACGACAGCTCGGTCCTGTTCGGGCGGGCTCGCACCGGCCTCTTTATGCCGATCTACCACATCCCCCCGGGCGAGAATTTCTACGAGCTCGAGATCAAGCTGATCGACGACCTGAAGACCGACGAGGTCGCGGTCTTCGCCTGCAACGGCCCGACCGACCGCATCGCGCCCTGGGGCGAGCTCCTGTCGACCGCCGCCAGTTATCGGGGTGCGGCCGGCTGCGTCACCGACGGGCTGGTGCGCGACGTCCGGCAGATCCGGGCCATGGAGTTCCCCGTCTTCCACGGCGGCATCGGCCCGCTCGACAGCCAGGGCCGTGGGCGGGTGGTCGCGATCGACGTGCCGGTCGAATGCGCCGGCGTGCCGGTGCGTTCTGGCGACCTCGTCTTCGGTGATGTCGACGGCGTGGTCGTCATCCCGCAGGAGATCGAGGACGCCGTGCTCGCGGCGGCGCTCGAGAAGATCAAGGGCGAGAATCGGACGCGCGACGAGCTGGCGCGCGGGCTCAAGCTCGCCGACGTCTACGCGAAATACGGCGTGCTCTGAACGCCCCGACCCCGTTCCGACCACCGTCGTCATTGCCAGATCGACCAACCAGGAGGGAAACGTCGTGATCAAACGTCTCGCGCTCACCGCGGCCATTGGCGTGCTGGGCTTCATCCCGGCCGCGGATGCGGCTGACTTCACCATCCGCGCCAGCCACGCGGAATCGACCGAGAGCCCGCTGCACAAGGGCTGGCTGGTCTTCGCCGCCTATGTCGAGGCGGCGAGCGGCGGCCAGATCGAGGTCGAGGTGCTGCCGGCGGGCCAGCTCGGCTCGATCCACGACACGCTCGAGCAGGCGCAGCTCGGCGCCATCGAGGTGGCGCAGGGCGACGAGGCCAATCTCGATCCCTTCTTCGCGCCCATGCTGTTCCTCTCCACGCCTTATCTCTTCGCGGATGGCGACGAGGCGCTCGAGTTCCTGCGCCGGCCGTACTTCCAGGAGCTGAGCGAGCAGATGGCGTCCGAGTCGGGCCTGCGCCTCCTCGCCGCCGCGCCCTACGGCTTCCGTTCGTTCACCAACAACGTGCGCCCGCTCAAGACGGCGGCCGACCTCGAGGGCATCCGGATGCGCGTGCCGCCGAGTCCGATGTCGCTCGCCATGGTCGAGGCGATGGGCGGCTCGCCGACGCCGGTCCCCTGGGAGGAGCTCTACGGCGCCCTGCAGCAGGGCGTCGTCGACGGCCAGGAGAACCCGGTCGGCATCGTCTTCGACTACTCCTTCTACCAGGTGCAGAAGTACCTCACGGTCGACAATCACCAGCTCGGCCTCAACACCATCATGATCAACGAGGACTTCTTCCAGAGCCTGCCGCCCGAGCTGCGCCAGGTCGTCGTCGCCGGGGCCCAGGAAGGTGCCATGACCGAGTTCGGCGAGCGCAACTACCAGGCCCGGGTCAGCGCCGTCGAGGCGCTGCGCGCCGAGGGCATGGAGGTCTACCTGCCCTCCGCCGAGGAGCGCGCCACCTTCCGTGACGCCACGATCGAGCCGATCCGCG
>JAUIID010000098.1 GCA_030431615.1 Alphaproteobacteria bacterium | reverse complement strand
GAAGCGGATGGGCGAGCCGCACGAGATCGCCTCGGCCGTGCTCTTCCTCGCGTCCGACGCATCGAGCCTGATGACCGGCAGCGTCGTCGTCGTCGACGGCGGCTACACCATCTGGTGAGGAGCTGAACCATGCCAGCCTACGTCATCGCGACCATCGAGGTCAGCGACCCCGAGGCCTACGAGGCCTACAAGACGGCCGCCGCGGCGGCGATCGCGAAGCATGGGGGGCGCTATCTGGTGCGCGGCGGCCGGAGCCACGTCGCCGAGGGCGCCTTGCCTGGCAGCCGCCTGGTGCTGCTCGAGTTCGCCGACTACGCCGCCGCCCAGAGCTTCGTCGCGTCGGAAGACTACCAGGTCGCCAAGGCGCTGCGCGCCAGTGCGGCGGAAATGAACATGGTCATCGTCGAGGGGTATGTGCCTTGAAGCTGCAGGACAGAATTGCCGTGATCACCGGCGGGGCGCGCGGCATCGGCCGCGCGATCGCCGAGCGCTATGCCGACGAGGGGGCGAGGGTGGTCATCGCCGACATCCTCGAGGCCGAGGCCAAAGCGACCGCAGACGCCATCGGCCGGGGCGCTTTCGGCCTTGGGCTCGACGTCACCGACCAGGCCTCGATCGACGCCATGGTAAAGGCCGTGGTCGACCGGGCGGGCCGGATCGACATCCTCGTCAACAACGCCGCCATCTTCAACATGGCGCCCCTGCTCGAGGTCACCCGCGAGGAGTGGGACCGCAATTTCGACATCAACACCAAGGGGCTCTTCTTCACGCTCCAGGCAGTCGGCCGGCGGATGGTCGAGCAGGCCGCCGCCGACCCGGCCTGGCGCGGCAAGATCATCAACATGTCGAGCCAGGCGGGCCGGCGCGGCGAGCCCCTGGTGAGCGCCTATTGCGCGTCCAAGGCTGCCGTCATCTCGCTCACCCAGAGCGCCGCCAAGGCGCTGATCCCGCACCGCATCAACGTCAACGGCATTGCACCCGGCGTGGTCGACACGGCCATGTGGGACGAGGTGGACCGGCTCTTCGCCAAATACGAGAACCGGCCGATCGGCGAGAAGAAGCGGATTGTGGGCGAGGAGGTGCCGTTCGGCCGCATGGGCGTGCCCGAGGACCATGTCGGCGCCGCTGTCTTCCTCGCCTCTGCCGATGCCGACTACGTGCTGGCCCAGACGCTCAACGTCGATGGCGGCAACTGGATGAGCTGAAGCGACAGAGCCGCACGATGCCCTTCACCCTCGGCGTCAACACCAACGCCTTCGTCAACCGCATCGTCGAGCCCGAGGCCCTGGTGCGCACCGTGGTCGAGGAGATCGGGCTCCGGCGCATCCAGCTCACACCCGAGATCCTGAGCCCCGACTGGCCGGCTTCGGTCATCGCCGCCCAGGTCCGCCGCTGGAACGCCGCCTGCGCGAAGCACGGGGCCAGGATCACCACGACCTTCACCGGCAACTACACGCGCCTCAACAGCCTCTGCCACCCCGACCCCGATGTGCGCGCCCACTGGCGGGCCTGGCTCGAGCGGCTGATCGACATCACCGCCGACCTCGGCGGGGCAGCCACCGGCAGCCAGATCGGCATCCTCACCTACGCCGACGACCGCGACCCCGCCCGCCGCGCCGCCCGCTTCGCCGAAGCCCGCGACCACTGGCACGCCCTGGCGGAGCATGCCAAAGGGCGCGGCCTCGCCTGCCTCATGTGGGAGCCCATGTCGATCAGCCGGGAGTTCGGCCAGACCATCGCGGCCTGCAAGAAGGACCACGCCGCCCTCAACGAGGGCTCGCCCCTGCCGATCCTGATCAATGCCGACATCGACCACGGCGACGTCACCTCCCCCGACCCCGCCGACACCGACCCCTACGCCTGGGCCGAGGCCCTGGCCATGCTGAGCCCCGTCGTCCACATCAAGCAAAGCTCCATGGACAAGGGCGGCCACCGCCCCTTCACGGCCGAGTACAACGCCAGGGGCCGGGTCGTGCCGGAGCGGCTGATCGAAGCCCTCGAGAAGGGCGGCGGCGAGGACAACGAGCTCGTCTTCGAGTTCACCTTCCGCGAACGCGAGCCCACCGACAGCGAGGTCGTGGCCGCGCTGAAGGGGTCGGTCGACTTCTGGCGCGGCCATGTGAGCCTCGACTGAGGCCGGGCGGGACCAGCAACATCAGGCCGGCTCGAAGCGGCGCACGTCGATCTGGTCCTGCCGCCGCCTGACCTCGGCGAGGTCGTAGGCGAGCTGGACGCGCAGCAGGTGATCCGCCTTCGGCCCGAAGGCCTTCTCGATGCGAATGGCCATCTCGGGCGTCAGGGCGGCCTTGCCATTGAGCAGGTTCGACAGGGTCGGCCGGGCCACGCCGAGCGCCCCGGCGGCGTCGGTGACGCTCAGCCCGAGCGGCTCGAGCACTTCGTGGCGGACGATCGGTCCGGGATGGGATGGGGTCTTCATTCGCGTCTCCCTCCACGGATCGGGATTCAGTGATAGTCGATCAGGTCGACGTCGAAGGCATCGCCTTCCGCCATGCGGAAGACCAGCCGCCAGTTGCCGGTGACCGTCAGGCTCCAGGCGCCGGCAAGGTCACCGCTCAACCGATGCAGCCGCCAGCCCGGATACAGCCCCATGTCTTCCGGCGCTTCCGCCGTTTCCAGAAGGGTCAGCATGTGCGTCAGTTTCCTGACCTGCGCCGATGGCAGGCCACGCGGGTCGCCGTCCTCCACGAGCCGCCGCAAGCCCTTGTGTCGGAACGACCTGATCGGCATGGCGCCTTGTAGTCTGTAACGTTACGCCTGTCAAACGCGCTGTTTGTCGGCAAGATCAGGGCGTGAGCTCGTACAAATTCCACGTCGTCTTCACCGCCAGCCGGTCGTAGAGCGTCCGCGCGCGGTAGTTGTCGTCGGCGGTGAGCCAGCGCACCACGCTCCAGCCGCGCTCGCGGGCGATCTCGGCGACCGCCTCGATTAGGGCCCGGCCGACGCCGCCGGCCCGCACCTCGGGGTCGACGAAGAGATCGTCGAGGAAGCCGATATCGGCACCCCGGAGCGGGCTCGGCATGCGGCGAAAATGGGCGAGGCCGACCGGCCGGCCGTCGACCAGCGCGAGGCGCCCCTCCATTTCGTGGCCGGGGTCCTGGAGCCAGCCCCAGACCGTCTCGGCATGGGCAACGGTCAGCTCGCGTTTGTAGAACGTGGCGTAGCCCCGATAGAGCTCCTGCCAGCGCGTTCGGTGCTCAGCTGCGATCGGCACGATCTCTGGCATGGGGCCTCGCCTCGACGATGGGGGTGATCGTTCGGGCGAGGCCGACGAGCCCCTCGACCGTCCAGGCGGCGCGGCCGACGAAGAGGCCGTCGATCTCCGGCTGGCGGGAGAGGGCCTCGGCGTTCGCCGCGTTGACGCTGCCGCCATAGAGCACCGGCACGGTGCGGCCGTGGAGGTCCATTACGGCGTTCTTGAGGGCGCCATGGATGGCGTCGGCATAGTCGGGCGAGGCGGGGGTGCCGCCCTCGCCGATCGCCCAGACCGGCTCGTAGGCGAGGAGCACGCGGTCGAGATCGGCGGCGGCGATGCCGGCCAGCGCCATGCGCGCCTGGCGGGCGACGGTGGCCGTCGCTGCATCCAGTGCCCGCTCCTCCGCCGTCTCGCCGACGCACACCAGCGGCCGCAGCCCGGCGGCGAGCACCGCCTTGACCTTGGCGTTGATGGCGACGTCCGTCTCGCCGAAATGGGCGCGCCGCTCGCTGTGGCCGAGCTCGACCAGGACGGCCCCGCATTCCGCGACCTGCGGTGCGGAGATCTCGCCGGTCCAGGCCCCGGCACTGGCCCAGTGGCAGTTCTGCGCCCCCACCATGACCCCGCTGCCGGCGAGGGCCGCCGCCGTCTCGGCGAGGGCCGTGAAAGGCGGCAGCACGAAGAGCTGCAGCGGCAGCTCGTCCAGGCCGGGTGCTGCCCGCAGCGCCTCGGCATAGGCCCGGGCCTCGGCGCGGGTCTTGTTCATCTTCCAGCCGGTGCCGAGCCAGAACTTCCGGTCCATGCCTTGTCCTCCCCTGCGATCGGCATCCCTTGACAGCAAGCCGCATTCTTGTGCAAGCTTCCGAAAGAAAGTTCAAGGAATGTATAAAAGTTCATGAACGGGGAGGCGACCAGGGGACAGGACGAGCTAGGGCTCGCCACGCGGGCGGCCTGGCTTTCCTATGTCGGCGGCTACACCCAGGAGGACATCGCCGGCCGGCTCGGGGTCTCCCGCGTCAAGGTCAACCGGCTGATCGCCGCCGCCCATCGCGAGGGGCTGGTCCGGGTCTTCGTCGAGGGCACGGCCGCCGAATGCGTCGCGCTCGAGGACCGCATCGCCCGCGCGCACGGCCTCGCCTTCTGCCGCGTCGCCCCCGATCTCGGCGATCCCGACCTGCCGCTGCACACCCTGGCCGCGGCCGGTGCGCGCTACCTCCTCGGCGTGCTCGAACGGCCCGAGATCGGCATTCTCGGCGTCGGCCACGGGCGCACGCTGGCCGCCGTCGTCGATCGCCTGCCGCGCCTGCCGCGCGCCGACCTCAAATTCGTCTCGCTGCTCGGCAGCCTGACCCGCAACGCCGCCGCCAACCCGTTCGACGTCATCCACCGGCTGGCCGAGAAGGTCGGCGGCGAGAGCTACTTCCTGCCCGTGCCGTTCTTCGCCGACAGCACCGAGGACAAGGCCGTGCTGATGGCGCAGCGCAGCGTCAAGGACGTGTTCGCGCTCGCCCGCCTCGCCGACCTCGTCGTCGTCGGCATCGGCGAGCTCGCCGCCGACGCGCATCTCCTGCAGACCGGCATGATCACCCGGGCCGAGTTCGCCGAGCTGGCGGAGGCCGGTGCGGTGGGCGAGGTGCTCGGCCACTTCTTCGCCGCCGACGGCCGCTCGGTCGCCGCCGAGATCAACGGCCGGGCGCTGGGGCTCGAGCCCGACGACCTGCGCGGCCGGGAGGTCACCGCCATCGCCGGCGGCCGGGGCAAGGCCCGGGCGATCCACGCCGTGCTGAAGAGCGGCCTGCTCACCGGCCTCGTCACCGACGAGGCGACCGCGCGGCGGCTCGCCGAGCTCGATAACGGCCGGCCGCAAGGCACCGGCTCGCCGACGGAGTTGTTGAGAACCGCGTCCTGACCGGGGCGCGTGCCACGAAGGGAGGAAAAGGGAATGTACTCGAGGATCCAGGATCTCGCCAATGCGGTGGTCAGGCGCCAGCTCGACCGCCGCAACTTCCTGCGCCGCGCCGGCCAGCTCGGCATCGGCGCCAGCGCCGCCACCTACTTCCTGAACCAGGCGCAGAGCACCGCTCTGGCGCAGGACTTCGACTGGCAGAAGCACAACGGCACGACGATCAAGCTGCTCCTGAACAAGCATCCCTATGCCGATGCGATGAT
The DNA here is from genome assembly GCA_030431615.1 of Alphaproteobacteria bacterium. Lineage (GTDB taxonomy): Bacteria > Pseudomonadota > Alphaproteobacteria > Geminicoccales > Geminicoccaceae > SLRI01. The sequence goes on along the minus strand of JAUIID010000098.1, from coordinate 13,287 downwards.
CGCCAATCTCGAAACCTTCAAGTCGATGACCGGGATGGACGTCACCTATGACGTCTTTCCCGAGGACGTCTATTTCGACAAGGTGACGGCCGAGCTCTCGTCCGGCGGCGGCAATTACGACGCCTTCATGACCGGCGCCTACCAGACCTGGCAGTACGGCCCGGCCGGCTGGCTGGTCGACATGAACGAGTTCATCAGCGACGCCAGCCTCACCAACCCGAACTACAACTGGGACGACATCCTGCCGAACCTGCGCGCCTCCACCGCCTGGTCGGGCGTGCCGGGTGCGGAGCTCGGCGGCGAGGGGGCGAAGCAGTGGGCGATCCCCTGGGGCTTCGAGCTCAATTCGATCGCCTACAACAAGCGCGTGTTCGACGAGCACAACCTGACGCCGCCCAACAACATGGCCGAGCTGATGGAGACCGCAGCGAAGATCAGCACCGACGTCGACGGCATGTATGGCGTCGGCGTGCGCGGCTCGCGCTCTTGGGCGACCATCCACCCGGGCTTCCTCTCCGGCTACTCCAACTTCAACGAGCGCGACTTCACCATGGAGAACGGCCAGCTCATGGCCGCCATGGCGACGCCGGGCTCGAAGTCGTTCCACGCCGACTGGGTCAAGATGATCCAGGAGAGCGGGCCGCGCGACTGGGCCACCTACACCTGGTACCAGGTCGGCACCGACCTCGGCGCCGGGGCCTCGGGCATGATCTACGACGCCGATATCCTCGGCTACTTCATGAACGGCGGCGAGAATGCTGAGGCCGGCAACCTCGCCTACCACGCCTTCGCCCCGAACCCCGAGGCCAGCGCGCCGACGCCCAATGTCTGGATCTGGTCGCTCGGCATGAGCAACTTCTCGACCCAGAAAGAGGCCGCCTGGCTCTTCATGCAGTGGGCCTCGGGCACCGACCACGCCCTCTTCGGCGCCCGCGACATGGACTTCGTCAACCCGGTGCGCCAGTCGGTCTGGGACGACCAGGCCTTCCAGGACCGGATCGCCAAGAGCTACCCGGGCTATCTCGAGCAGTACGAGGCCTCGGCCCCGGGCTCGAAGATCTACTTCACGCCGCAGCCCCTCTTCTTCAACCTGACGACCGAGTGGGCGTCGATGCTGCAGCAGATGGTCGGCAACGAGGTGCCGGTCGACGAGGGCCTCGACCAGCTGGCCGAGAGCGTCAACCGCCAGCTCCGGCAGGCCGGCATCTGATCGGCCACTGAACGGACCGGGGCCGGCAACGACCGGCCCCGGTGCTTCATCGAGCGCAGGGGGAAGCAGCGTTGGCAACCGAGGCAATGAGCAGGCCGGCCATGGACGGCTCGCGCCGGCCGTTCATGCGCAAGGCGCTGCCCTATCTCCTGAGCCTGCCGGCGCTGCTCGTCTGCATCGGCATCCTCATTCCCTTCGGCACGGCGGTCTACTACTCGCTGCAGCGCTACAACCTCGCCTTCCCGATGACCCGCGGGTTCATCTGGCTCGAGAACTACACGCTGCTCTTCACCGATCCCGCGTTCTGGAACACGGTCCGGGTATCGCTGCTCTACACGCTCTACACCGTGGGCTTCGAGCTGGTGCTCGGCCTCGGCATCGCCATGCTCCTGCAGCGGCGCTCGCTCTTCAACAACATGATGAGCATCCTCCTGCTGCTGCCCTTGATGATCGCGCCCGCGATCGCCGCCCTCATGTGGAAGCTGATGACCAATCCGGGCTTCGGCATCCTCAGCTATTTCGCGAGCCTTCTGGGCTTTCCCGACTTCAAGTGGGCGAGCGCCTCGTCCTCGGCCCTCTTCACCGTCGTCCTCATCGACATCTGGGTCTACACGCCCTTCATGATGGTGCTGCTGCTCGCCGGGCTCCGCGCCCTGCCGCGCCAGCCCTTCGAGGCGGCTGAGCTCGACGGGGTGCCGCAGAGCTTCGTCTTCTTCCGCATCACCCTGCCGATGCTCACCCCCTACATCATCACCGCCACCCTCTTCCGCATGCTCGAGAGCATCCAGCAGTTCGACATCATCTACGCCATGACGCAGGGCGGGCCGGGCAACACCCTCATGGCCTTCCAGGTGGCCGCCTATCTCGAGCGCTACCAGTACACCAATGTCGGCCGCTCGGCGGCGATCCTCATGGTGCTCTGGGCCATCACCTTCCTGCTCTCGAATCTCTTCATCAAGCAGTGGCTCAGGCTGCGCGAGCGGGCGAGGGGGATGGGCTGATGGAACGGCAGACCACGACCGGCCGCGTCGTCCGCGTCATGCTCCTGACCCTGGTCGGGCTCTTCTTCCTCTTCCCGATCTTCTGGGTGCTCCTGATGTCGTTCCAGACGAACCAGGACATCCTCAGGATCCCGCCCTCGATCTTCTTCGAGCCGACGCTCGGCAACTACAAGGCGCTGATCTCCGGGCGGCTGGAGAGCACCGCCGGCGTGCTCGAGATCCGCTTCATGAACAACCTCATGAACAGCGTGATCCTCGCCGTCTCGTCGGTCGCCCTCTCGCTCCTGCTCGGCATCCCGGCGGCCTACGCCTTCGCCCGGTTCAAGTTCCGCCTCGGCGAGGACATCGCCTTCACGCTGCTCTCGTTCCGCTTCGCGCCGCCGCTCCTCGTCCTGCTGCCACTCGCCATCTACTTCCAGCAGATGGGCCTGATCGACACCTATATCGGCCTGATCTGGGTCTACCAGCTCATCACATTGCCGCTGATCTTGTGGATCGTGCGCGGCTATTTCGAGGACATCAGCGAGGACATCGAGCATGCCTACCGGCTCGACGGCAATGGCTGGTTCAAGACCTTCCTGCACATCGCCATTCCGCTGGCCAAGCCCGGCATCGCCGCGGCGACGCTGCTCTCCTTCATCTTCGCCTGGAACAACTTCGTCTTCGCGCTGATCCTGGCCTCGGCCGACAAGCAGCCGGTGACGGTGGGTGCTCTCGCCTTCGTCACCGCGTCCGGCATCCAGTACGGGCAGATCGCCGCCTCCATCGTGCTCTCGGTGACGCCGACCCTGCTTCTCGCCCTCTACGCCCAGCGCTACCTGGTCGAGGGCCTCTCGCTCGGGGCGGTCAAGGGATGAGCTACCTCGTCCTCGACAAGCTGAAGAAGCGCTTCAAGAACGAGATCGTGCTCGACGGCGCCTCGCTCGACGTCGAGCGGGGCGAGACGGTCGTCGTCTTCGGCCCCTCCGGCTGCGGCAAGACGGTCCTGCTCCGGCTGATCGCCGGCATCAACGAGCCGGATTCCGGCACCGTGCATATCGCCGGCCAGGAGGTCACCTACCTCGCGCCCGAGCATCGCGACGTCGGCATGGCCTTTCAGAACTTCGCCCTCTACCCGCACCTCTCGGCCTTCGACAACATCGCGAGCCCGCTCAGTGCCCGCGGTGTCGGCCGCGCCGAGATCGAGCGCCGGGTGCACGAGGTGGCGGGCCTCTTGAAGATCGACCATGTCCTCCACCATCTGCCGAAGGCCCTCTCCAACGGCCAGAAGCAGCGCACCTCGCTCGGCCGGGCCTTGGCCGGCAACCCGGGCGTGCTGCTGCTCGACGACCCCTTGCGCAATGTCGACGCCAAGCTGCGCTACGAGATGCGCCTCGAGCTGCCGCGCGTGCTCAAGGCGTTCGAGACGACGGTGATCTACGTGACCCAGGACTACAAGGAGGCCATGGCGCTGGGCGACCGGGTGGCCGTGCTGATGGGCGGCGGGTTCCGCCAGGTCGACCGGCCGGCGGCCATCTACAAGGACCCGGACGGCACCGACGTGGCCCGCCTCTTCGGCGACCCCACCGTCAACCTCGTGCCGGGCGAGATCCGGGAGGGTGCCGTCACCGCGCTCGGCGCCCGCTTCCCCCTCGCCGGCCGGCTCGCCGACGGCGCCTGCCAGGTCGCCATCCGCCCCGAGAGCATCACCGTCACCCTCGACGCGGCATCGCCCGGCGGCGCCATGCCGATCGATCTCGGCATCGGCGAGACGACCCACGCCGTGCCGGTCGAGCTCGATGCCGTGACGCCGCTCAACGTGCGCGCCGTCATGCTCCTGCGCACCGTCGACGGCCGCGAGCTGCTCGCCACCTGCTCGGAGGACGAGGCGAGCCGGCTGCCGCGCGGCCACGGCCAGGGCCAGGCCCATATCCGGGCCGCCGACCTCCTCCTCTTCGATCCCGGCGGCCGCCGCCTGCGGCCCGGGGAGCGGCAGTAATGGCGACACTCACCCTCGATTCCGTCTCCAAGGTCTACAAGGCCGCGCGCGGCAAGCCCGTGCTCGCCGTCGACGCGGTCGACATGGCCGTGGCCGATGGCGAGATCATCGGTCTGCTCGGCTCCTCGGGCTGCGGCAAGACCAGCACGCTCAGGATGATCGCCGGCTTCGAGGACGTCACCTCGGGCCATATCGAGGTCGGCGGGCGGATGATCGACAATCTCCTGCCGGCCGAGCGCAACATCGCCATGGCCTTCGAGGGCTATGCGCTCTACCCGCCCTTGCGCGTCCGCGACAATATCGGCTTTGCCCTGCTCCGCGACCGCCAGCCCCGGGCCGAGGTCAAGCGGCAGGTCGAGGAGATCGCCGAGCTGCTCGAGATCGTCCCGGCCCTCGACCGCTACCCGCCCACCATCTCGGCCGGCCAGCAGCAGCGCACCAGCCTCGCCCGGGCGCTGATCCGCAAGGCCGACGTCTTCCTCCTCGACGAGCCCATGTCGCAGCTCGAGCCGCAGCTTCGGGCCGTGCTCCGCGCCCGCATCAAGGACTGGCTGATTACCCGGAAGATGACGACCGTCTTCGTCACCCACGACCAGACCGAGGCCATCGCCCTCGCCGACCGCATCGCCGTCATGGAAGAGGGTGTGCTGCAGCAGTTCGCCTCGCCCGACGAGCTGAAGGAGCGCCCGGCCAACCTCTTCGTCGCCTCCTTCATCGGCGAGCCGCCCATGAACCTCTTCGAGGCGAGGGTCGACCGCAGCCGTTCGGGCCTCGGCCTCGCCGTCCTCGACGCCGGCGGCCGCCCGGCCTTCGAGCTGCGCTTTCCGGCCGAGATCGCCGGCCTCGCCGATGGTGCCCGCGTCCATCTCGGCATGCGCCCGCATCGCCTCCGCCTCGGCGATCGTGCGGGTGCCGTCCAGGGCATCGTCACCAGCCACAGCTGGCTCGGCGACCAGACCCATGTCGGCGTCGAGATCGGCGGCACGGAGTGCATCATCGTGGCCGAGGGCGAGGTGCCGGCCCGCCTCGGTGCGCAAATCGCCGTCGAGGTGCCGCTGCGCGCAGTCCATCTCTTCGACGCTGAGGACGGCCGGGCCCTCTTCCACGGGGCGGAGGCCGCGTCGTGACCGGGGCAGGGGAGCTCATCATCGGCCTCGATGCCGGCACCTCGGTGATCAAGGCCGTGGCCTTCGACCACGACGGCCGACAGGTCGCCGTCGCGGCCCGGCCCAACGCCTATGACCAGCGGCCGGGCGGCGTCGCCGAGCAGGACATGGCGCGCACCTGGGCCACGGCCGCCGAGGTCCTGCGCCTCCTGGGCGAGGAGGTTGCGGCCCTGCCCCGCCGCACCGCCGCCCTCGCGGTCACCGGCCAGGGCGACGGCACCTGGCTGATCGACGAGGCGGGCGAGCCCGTTGCACCGGGCTGGCTCTGGCTCGACAGCCGTGCCGCCGGCATCGTCGACGAGCTCGAGCGCTCCGGGGCCCGCCAGGCCGCCTACCGCCATACCGGCTGCGGCCTCAATGCCTGCCAGCAGAACGCCCATCTCCTCTGGCTCCGGCGGCACCAGCCCGAGACCCTGGCGCGCGCCGCCACCGCCTTCCACTGCAAGGACTGGCTGCATCTGCAGCTCACCGGCGTGCGCGCCACCGACCGTTCGGAAGGCACCTTCACCTTCGGCGATTTCCGCACCCGCGAATATGCGGACGAAGTGCTCGATGCCCTGGGTCTCAGCGATCTCCGCCACCTCCTGCCGCCGATGCTCGACGGCTCGACCACGACCCATGAGCTGACCGATGAAGCCGCCACCGCCACCGGGCTCCTTGCCGGAACACCCGTCGCCCTCGGCTTCCTCGACGTCGTCTGCACAGCCCTGGGTGCCGGCATCTACGACGCCGAGCGCCGGGTCGGCTGCTCCATAGTCGGCTCCACCGGCATGCACATGCGCTTCCAGCCCGACGCCCGGCAGGTGGAGCTGGCGCCCGAGCCTTCGGGCTACACCATGCCCTTCCCGGTGCCGGGCTCGGTCGTGCAGATGCAGTCCAACATGGCCGCCACCATCAATGTCGACTGGATCACCGACCGGGTGCGCGAGGCAGCCGCCCTCTTCGGCGTCGAGGCCGGCCGCCGCGAGGCGCTGGAGCTGCTCGATGGCCAGGTGCTCGACGGCCGCCCGGGGGCCGCCCTCTATCATCCCTACATCCTCGAGGCCGGCGAGCGCGGCCCCTTCGTCGACAGCGACGCCCGCGCCATGCTGACCGGGCTCTCGACCCGGACCGGGCTCGTCGACCTCGTCCGGTCGGTCTACGAGGGCCTCGCCTTCGCCGCCCGCGATTGCTACGCCGCCATGGGCCATGTGCCCGAGGAGATCCGTATCGCCGGCGGCGCTGCCCGCTCGCGCGCCTTCAAGCGGATCATGGCGAGTGCCTTGGGCGTGCCGCTCCGCGAGAGCAGTCGCGAGGAGGCCGGGGCCGCCGGTGCCGCCATGATGGCCGCCTGCGCCATCGGCATGCATCCCGACATGGCGAGCTGTGCCGCCAGCTGGGTGACGCCGACGCTCGGGGACACCGTGGCACCGGACCCGGAGCTCACGGCCCTCTACGACCGGCTCTTTCCCGTCTACCGGGCGACCCGCGAGGCCATGCCGGGCGTCTGGCGCGAGCTTGCAGCAGTGGAGCGGCCATGACCCGCGTTTCGATCATCGGCGACCGCTTCATGGCCCCCGCGGTCTTCGAGGCAGCTTTGCCGAAGGACGGCCTCGACTGCCAGCTGCACAGCCTGGCATGGCCGGACGAGCCCTTCGTCAATGCCTGCGAGACGGGCGAGCTCGCCGGGCTCAAGGAGTTCATGGGCGAGCCGGACCAGATCGCTTCCATGATCGGCGACGCCGAGGTGCTGGTGACGCACCTCGCCCCGGTCTCCGCCTCGATCCTCGAGCGCTGCCCGAATCTCCGCCTGATCGGGGTGAGCCGCGGTGGCCCGGTCAATATCGACCGTGCGGCCTGCGCCGCCCGCGGCGTCCAGGTCGTCAACGCTCCCGGCCGCAACGCTTCGGCCGTGGCCGAGTTCACCATCGGCGCCATCCTCATGGAGACGCGCCTCATGCGCGCCGGCCACGAGGCGCTCCGCCAGGGCATCTGGCGCGGCGACCTCTACCGCGCCGACCTCACCGGCCCCGAGCTTTCCGAGCTCACCGTCGGCCTCATCGGCTACGGCCAGATCGGCACCCGTGTGGTGAAGCTGCTCCTGCCCTTCGGCTGCCGCATCCTCGTGGACGACCCCTACAAGACGCTCGCGCCCGAGGACGAAGCCGCCGGCGTCGTCATGACGGATCTCGACGACCTCCTGGCGCGCTCCGACGTCGTCAGCCTGCACGCCCGCGTCACGGACGAGACGCGTGGCTTCCTCGCCGCCGCGCAGTTCGCCGCCATGAAGCCCGGCGCCTGGTTCATCAACACCGCTCGCGGGCCCATGGTGAACTATCCCGACCTCTGCACGGCGCTCGAATCCGGGCATCTCCGGGGTGCCATGCTCGAGACCTTCTGGCAGGAGCCGCCACCGCCTGATTCCCCGCTGCTGAAACTCCCCAACGTCACCCTGACCCCGCACATCGCCGGTGCGTCCACCACCACCGTGCGCATCGCCGCCGCCATGGTCGCCGAGGAGATCCGCCGCTGGCGCGCGGGCGAGCCCTTCCTCAACCCCTGCTGATGGAGCGCTGCTGCCGATGACGGAACGGGTCATCGACCTTCTCGTGATCGGCGGCGGCATCAACGGCGCCGGCATCGCCCGGGACGCGGCCGGCCGCGGCCTCTCCGTCACCCTCTGCGAGATGGACGACCTCGCCTGGGGCACCTCCTCGCGCTCCGGCAAGCTCGTCCATGGCGGGCTCCGTTACCTCGAATATTACGAGTTCCGCCTCGTCCGCGAGGCGCTGATCGAGCGCGAGGTGCTGCTCGCCGCCGCCCCGCACATCATCTGGCCCATGCGCTTCGTCCTGCCGCACAGCCGGGAGCAGCGCCCGGCCTGGCTGATCCGCCTCGGCCTCTTCCTCTACGACCACCTGGGCGGCCGCAAGCGCCTGCCGCCGACGAGGCACCTCGATCTCCGCCAGGCACCGGAAGGTGCCCCCATCCGCAAGACCTTCACCCGCGCCTTCGAATATTCCGACTGCTGGGTCGACGACGCTCGCCTCGTCCTGCTCAACGCGCTCGACGCGCACGAGCGCGGCGCCGAGATCCTCACCCGCACCGCCTGCACCGCCGCCAGGCGCGCGGGCGACCACTGGCAGGCCGAGCTCGAGGACCGCCAGAACGGCAGCCGCCGCACCATCCGTGCCCGCGCCATCGTCAACGCCGCCGGCCCCTGGGTCGAGCAGATGCTCGGCCGCGTCGAGGGTGCCGCCAGCCGCCGCCGCGTCCGCCTCGTCAAGGGCAGCCACATCGTCACCCGCAAGTTCTGGGACGGCCCCCACGCCTATCTCCTCCAGAACACCGACAAGCGGGTCATCTTCGTCAATCCCTACGAGGGCGACCTCGCCCTTATCGGCACGACCGACATCCCGGTCGAGGGCGATCCCGGCAGCGTTGCCATCGACCAGGCCGAGATCGACTATCTCCTCGGCGTCATCAACCGCTACTTCGAGCAGGCGCTCACCCCCGCCGACATCGTCGCGACGTTCTCCGGCGTCCGCCCCCTCTACGACGACGCCGCCGAAAACCCCTCCGCCGTCACCCGCGACTACGTCTTCGACGTCGAGCCCGAAGCCCCGACCGGCAACGAGCCGCCCGTCCTCTCGGTCTTCGGCGGCAAGATCACGACCTACCGAAAGCTCGCCGAGCACGCGCTCGACAAGCTCCAGCCCTTCTTCCCCGCCCTCGGCAAGCCCTGGACCGCCACCACCCCCCTCCCGGGCGGCGACATGCAGGACGCCGACTTCGACCGATTCCGGGCCAGCCTCGCCCGTGACTTCCCCTGGCTCCCCGCCGACCTCCTGCTGCACTACGCAAGGCTCTACGGCACGCGCGCCCGCACCCTCCTCGACGGCGCCACCGCCATGGCCGATCTCGGCCGGCATTTCGGCGGCCTCCTCTTCGAGCGCGAGGTCGCCCATCTCCGCCACCACGAATGGGCCCGGACCGCCGCCGACATCCTCGACCGGCGGACCAAGCACGGCCTGCACCTCACCCCAGCCGAGCGCCGGGCCTTCGAGGCCTGGTGCGACGACCGCCAGGCCGCCCCCTCCGATGCCTGAATTTCTCTGCACATTGGGCATCGACTGCGGCACCTCCGGCCTCCGGGGCGTCGTCGTCGACGCCGCCGGCACCGTCGTCGCCAGCGCCCATCGCCCGTTCCCCGCCGGCACCACCGACCCCGCCATCTGGGCCGCCGCCATGGACGCGGTCATTGCCGAGCTCGCCCCCGTCGCCCCGATCGCCGCCCTTGCCATCGACGGCACCTCCGGCACGCTGCTGCTCACCGATGCCGCCGGCAACCCGCTCGGCCCGGCCCTCCTCTACAACGACGCCTCCGCCGCCGACCTCGCCCCGCGCATCGCCACGCTCGCTCCACCGGAAAGCGCCGCCCACGGCGCCACCTCGCCCACCGCCCGCCTGCTCCGCCTGCAGGAGCGCCATCCCGAAGCCGTCCACGCTCTCCACCAGGCCGACTGGCTCGCCGCCCGGCTCACCGGCCACTACGGCCGAAGCGACGACAACAATGCGCTCAAGCTCGGTTGGGACCCCGTCCGGCGGACCTGGCCCGCCTGGCTCGAATCCTTCGGCATCCGCCCTGACCTCCTCCCGGACGTCGTCGAGCCCGGCACGCCCCTCGGCGAAGTGCGCCACGGCTCGCTCGAGGGCGCCAGGGTCACCGCCGGCACCACCGACGGCTGCGCCTCCTTCCTCGCTACCGGGGCGTCCGAGCCGGGCGACGGTGTGACCGCCCTCGGCACGACCCTCACCATCAAGTTGCTCTCGGCCCGGCCCATCTTCGCCCCCGCCCAGGGCATCTACAGCCACCGCCTCATGGGCGCCTGGCTCGCCGGCGGCGCCTCGAACAGCGGCGGCGCCGCGCTCTTGCGCTACTTCGCGGCCGACGAGATCGAGGCCCTCACGCCAAGCCTCCGCCCCGACGAGCCCCTCGACCTCCACTGGCATCCCCTGCCGGGCACGGGCGAACGCTTCCCCATGGCCGACCCCGCGATGACCTTCGAGCCGTCCGACGTCCCCGCCGATCGCACCCGCTTCCTCCAGGCCCTCATGGAGGGCATCGCCCGCGTCGAGGCGCTGGCCTATCAAAGGCTTCAGGAACTGGGCGGCCCGCCGCTCGGCTCGGTCCGCACGGTCGGCGGCGGGGCCAGGAACGACGCCTGGACCCGCATCCGCGCCCGCCACTTGGCCGTGCCGATGCTCGCACCCCCCAGCACCGACGCCGCCTACGGCACCGCACTCCTCGCCCGCAAAGGCATCTGAAAAATGAACGACTTGAAGGCTCTGGCCGAATTCTCGGCAAAAATCGGCAGCGACCCCGAGCAGGTGCAGGCGGGCGGCGGCAACACCTCGCTCAAGCAGGACGGCACGCTCTGGGTCAAGGCCTCGGGCTTCTGGCTCGCCGACGCCCTGCGGAGCGACCTCTTCGTCCCGGTCGACACCGCCCGCGTCCTCGATGCCATCGACGGCGGCGACGAGGAGGACGTGCGCGCCGCCACCATCACCGAGGAGAACCCCTCCGGCCTTCGCCCCTCCATCGAGACCAGCCTGCACGCGCTCCTGCCGCACCGCTTCGTCGTCCACACCCACTCGGTCCGGACGATCGCCATCGCCATCCGCACCGACGTCGAGGCCCGCTTCGCCGAGCGCCTGAAGGGCCTGAGCTGGGCCTGGGTGCCTTACGTCTTCCCGGGCCTGCCGCTCACCAGGGCGATCCGCGCCGCCATCGATTCCCGCCCCATCGACGTCATCGTCATGGGCAATCACGGCCTCGTCGTCGCCGCCGACGACCTCGACGCGGCGGCCGAGCTCCTCGCCGAGGTCGAGCGCCGCCTCGACGCCCCGGCCGTCAAGCTCGCGTCAGCTACCCCACCGGCGCGCGACGGCCTGAAGCCCGTCCGCCACGCCGCCGCCCACGTGCTCGCCACGAACGAGCGCATGCGCGAGCGGGCCACCGCCGGCTCCTACTACCCCGACCATGTCATCTTCCTCGGCCCCGCCGCTGCCACGCCGGAAACCCGCCGCCCGGGCCAGCACCTCCTGCTCGTGCCGGGCGAGGGCGCATACTTGCCCGAGGACGCCCAGCCCGCCGCCGACGAGCTCGCCCTCTGCCTGGCACTGGTCCTGGCCCGCGTCCCCGACGACGCCCAGCTCATCAGCTTCACCGCCGCCGAGGAAGCAGCGCTCCTCGGCTGGGACGCCGAGAAGTACCGCCAGTCGCTGGAACGCCCGGCCTGAGAACAGGCTCTGACTGCTCAGCGCTCGCGCACGACCTCGTAATCCGCCTCGATCACCTGCCCGCGCGAGCGCTGGCCCGACTGCCGGGCCGCCCCGGCCCGAGCTGGCCCGCCCGCGCCCTCCATGCCCGCCAGCTGGCGCCGCAGCCGCCAGCGCGCATAGGCAATGCCGCCGGCCGCCACCAGCCCGATCGCGAGAACCAGCGCCAGCACGATCGGCAGCAGCAGCAGGCTCAAGGCCAGCCCGGCGATCCCCAGAACGGCAGCCACGAAGGGCTGCAAGAGCGACTGCATCGGCATCTCCATGGTTTCCCCAGAATATAAGACGGCGATCGGCCGCTGCGAGGTCTGGCGTCGCCGCGGTTGTCGGCCGGCCCCCGCTGGTGCACACAACGGGCATGATCGGGCAGGGGGGAAACGACATGAACGGCATCGACTACATCGCCGAGATCCTGAAGCAGGAAGGCGTCGAGTGGCTCTCCTGCTTCCCGAGCAACCCCCTGATCTCGGCGGCAGCCCGGATCGGCATCCGCCCTGTCGCCTTCCGCCACGAGCGCGGTGCCGTCATGGCCGCCGACGGCTACAGCCGCATCAGCGACCGGCAGCGCTTCGGCGTCGTCGCCCTCCAGTCGCAGGCCGGCGCCGAGAACGCCATGGGCGGCATCGCCCAGGCCAATGCCGACAACATCCCCATCCTGGTCTTCGTCGGCGGCAACGCCCTCGACCGCCTCGCGGTCCGGCCGAACTTCACCGCAGCCCGCAACTACGAGGGCTGGGTCAAGCGCGTCGAGGCCATCTACACCCCGGACCAGACAGCCGACGTCATGCGCCGCGCCTTCCACGCCCTCCGTAACGGCACGCCCGGCCCCGTCGTCGTCGAGCTCACCGTCGATGTCTGCGCCCGCGAGGTCCCCGAAGCGGCCCGGACCTACAAGTCACCGAAGCTCATGCGCCAGCAGCCCGGCAAGGCCGAGATCGAGGCCGCCGCCGCCGCCCTCATCGGCGCAAAAAGGGGCCTCATCTGGGCCGGCGCCGGCGTCCTCTTCTCCGGCGGAACCGCCGCCCTCCGGGAGCTCGCCGAGCTCACCGCCACCCCCGTCTTCTGCACCATGCCGGGCAAGTCCGCCTTCGACGAGCGCCACCCGCTGGCGCTCGGCGCCGGCAGCGGCACCACCACCGGCCCGGCCCACCAGTGGCTCACCGAAAGCGACGTGCTGCTCGCCCTCGGCAGCAGCCTGACCCGCACCCCCTATGGCCAGAAGGTCCACCCAGGCAAGACCCTCATCCACAACACCATCAACCCCGACGACCTCAACAAAGACGAGGCCGCCGATATTGGCCTCGTCGGCGACACCCGCCTCACCATCGAAGCCCTCATCGCCTGCATCAGGGAAAAGACCGGCGGCAAGGGCATCGGCGACCGCAACGCCACCGCAGCTGCCATTGCCAAAGCCAGGGAAGAGTGGCTCGCCGAATGGACGCCCATCCTCACCGGCGACGAGGAACCCATCAGCTACTACCGCGTGATCCAGGCCCTGAACGACACGCTCGACCTCGAGAACAGCATCGTCACCCACGACGCCGGCGCCCCCCGCGACGTCATCGTGCCCTTCTACAAGGCCACCACCCCCCACAGCTATGTCGGCTGGGG
>JAUIID010000097.1 GCA_030431615.1 Alphaproteobacteria bacterium | reverse complement strand
GTTCGCCGGCCTCTTCACCCAGGGCATGGTCACGCACCAGACCTACCGCGACCCGGACGGGCGCTGGCTGCAGCCCGACGAGGTGACGAAGGGGCCGGACGGCGAGCTGGTGACCGCCGAGGGCGGTCGCCCGGTCAGCGTCGGCCGGGTCGAGAAGATGAGCAAGTCGAAGCGCAACACGGTCGATCCCACGGTCATCATCGAGGCCTACGGGGCCGATACGGCGCGGCTCTTCATGCTTTCGGACAGTCCGCCCGAGCGCGACCTCGAATGGACCGACCAGGGCATCGACGGCGCCTGGCGCTACATCAACCGGCTCTGGCGGCTGGTCGACGAGCGCCGCGGGGAGCTGCCGCCGGCCGGCAGCGCGGCGAGCGAGCCCGCGGGCGAGGCGGCGATCGGCCTGAAGCGGCTGGTGCATCGCAGCATCGCCGCCGTGACCACGGAGATCGACCGGCTGCACTTCAACAAGGCGGTGGCCCTGGTGCGCGAGCTCTCGAACGCCATCGAGGGTTTCGAGCCGGCGGGCGCGGGCGACCGGCAGGTGCTGCGCGAGGCCTTGGAGACCCTGGTCCAGTTGATCGGCCCGATGCTGCCGCATCTCGCCGAGGAGCTCTGGGAGCGGCTCGGGCACCGAACGATCCTCGCCGACACGCCATGGCCAGTGGCCGATCCGGCCTGGCTGGCGGCGGCCAGCGTCACCATGGCGGTCCAGGTCAATGGCAAGAAGCGGGCAGCGATCGACGTGCCGGTCGGCAGCGACAAGACCTCGGTCGAGGCTGCGGCGCTCGCCCACGACGCGGTCAAGCGGGCGATCGACGGCCAGCCGGTGCGCCGCGTGATCGTGGTCCCCGACCGGATCGTCAATGTCGTGGTCTAGGCCATTCGCGCGCCGCGACTGCTGGCGCCTGGGTGCTGCGGCACTCCTGCCGCTCGCCGCCGGCGCCTGCGGCTTTCGCCCCCTTTATGGCGGTTCCGCCGGCGAGGAGGTCGCGGCCGAGCTCGCCTCGATCGAGGTGGTCGCACCGGATACGCGGATCGGGCAGATCCTCAAGAACCGCCTGCTCGACGACCTCAACCCGGCCGGCACGACCGTCGCCCCGCGTTATCGGCTGACCGTGGAGTTGAGCCGCACCCAGACGGCGCTGGCGATCCAGCTTGACGAGACCATTACGCGTTTCGATCTGACCCTCGCCGCGTTCTTCTCGCTGCGCGACCTCGACGAGGGCGGGATTCCACCGGCAGAAGGCGTTCCGCCGGCAGAAGGAGTTCCGCCCGCGGAAGGCGAGGCCGGGCCGGAGCCGGCCTACCGGTCGGCGCTCCGCCGGGTCGCCAGCTACAACGTCGTGACCGATCCCTTCGCCACGCTGATGGCCGAGCAGGACGCCGAGCTGCGCGCTGCGACCGAGCTCAGCCGCGGCATTCGCACCCTCCTGACCCTCCATTTCCAGGGCGACACGGTGTGAAAGTGCAGCCGGCGGCGGCCGACGGCTTCTGCCGGCGGCCCGATCCGGCGGTCGGCCTGGTTCTCCTCTACGGGCCCGATCAGGGCCTCGTCGCCGATCGCCGGCGACAGCTGATCGAGGCCGTGCTCGGGGCCGCCGACGACCCGTTCCGGCTGACCGAGCTCGCCAGCGAGCGGGTCGTCGAGACGCCCGGGCTCCTGTTCGAGGAGGCGCAGGCGCTCTCGCTGGTCGGCGGGCGGCGCATCGTGCTGCTCCGCCAGGCGACCGAGCCCCTGGCCAAGCCGCTCACCGGCCTGCTCAAGGAGGGCGGCCACGCGGCGCTGGTCATCGTCGAGGCGGGCGAGCTCGGCGCCGGCTCCGCCCTGCGCAAGCTCGCCGAGAAGAGCCAGGCGGCGGCTGCGATCGCCTGCTACCGGGTCGAGGGCAACAGTCTCGCGAGCCAGATCCGCGAGCATCTGCGGGGGCTCGGCCTCAGCGCCGACCCGGAGGCGATGGACTATCTGGTCGAGCATCTGGGCGGCAACCGGGAGCTGACCCGAAACGAGCTCGAGAAGCTCGCACTCTACAAGGGCGAGGGCCGTGCGGCGCGGATCACCCTAGAGGAGGCGTCGGCGGTGGTCGGCAACAGCTCCGCCCTGCAGGTCGATGCGCTGGTCTGGGCCTGCCTCGTCGGGCGGCCGGGCCGGGCCGGGCCGATCCTCGATCGCCTGCTCGGCGAGGCGATGGCGCCGGTGCGGCTGATCCGGGCGATCACGATGACGCTGGTGCGCCTCCTGCCGCCGGCGCAGCGGGTGCGCCTCGGCGAGTCACCCGAGGCAGTGGTGCAGAGCCTGAAGCCGCCCGTGCATTTCAGCCAGAGAACCCCCATGCAGCGGGCGCTGGCGCACTGGCGGCCGGCCGATCTCGAGGCGGCGCTCGGGCTGGCGGCGGAGGCCGAGCGGCGGTGCATGCGGGCACGGGCACCCGATCAGCTGTTGCTGCGCCGCCTGATCCACGAGATTGCGCTGCTGCCGCGGTGATGGCGGGCCGTTTACGGCTGGCCGATGTGGCGTCAGGCGCTAAACTCCGGCCATCGCAGGGGAGAGGGCGTGCTTCGATACGTGCTGCATCGGTTGATCGTGATGATCCCGACGGTGATCGCCATCAGTGTGGTCACCTTCGTCATCATTCAGCTGCCGCCGGGCGATTTCCTCTCGGCGCAGATCAGCGAGCTGCAGGCGCAGGGCGAAGGCGTGCAGACCGAGCGCATCGAGTATCTGCGCGAGCTCTATGGCCTCGACCGGCCGATCTGGCAGCAATATCTCCACTGGGCCTGGGGCCTGCTGCACGGCGATCTCGGCTGGTCCTTCGAGTATGACCGGCCGGTGACCGAGGTCATCGGCGACAAGATCTTCCTCACGGTCGTGATCTCGTTCGCCACAGTGATCTTCACCTGGATCGTCGCCTTCCCGATCGCCCTCTACTCGGCCACCCACAAATACAGCTGGGGCGATCACGGGCTGACCTTCCTGGGCTTTCTCGGCCTCGCCACGCCGAACTTCCTCTTGGCGCTGGTCATGCTCTATTTCGCCAATGTCTGGTTCGGCACCTCGATCGGTGGCCTGGTGGACCCGCAATATCTCGACCAGCCGATGAGCTGGGGCAAGTTCGTCTCCGTGCTGCAGCACTTGTGGATCCCGGTGATCATCATCGGCACCAGCGGCACTGCCGGCATGATCCGTCGCCTGCGCGCCAATCTCATGGACGAGCTGCAGAAGCCATATGTGGTCACCGCCAAGGCCAAGGGCCTCCCGCCGGGTCGCGCGCTCCTCAAATATCCGCTGCGGATGTCGCTCAACCCCTTCATCGCCGATATCGGCAATCTCCTGCCGGACCTGATCTCGGGCTCGGCCTTGGTCGCCGTCGTGCTCAGCCTGCCGACGACCGGGCCGGTCCTGGTCCGCGCGCTGCAGAGCCAGGACATGTATCTCGCCGGCAGCTTCCTGATGCTCGAGGCCTTTCTCGTCGTGATCGGCGTCCTGATCTCCGATCTCCTGCTCGCCTGGCTCGACCCGCGCATCCGCTTCAGCGGCGGGCAGTCCCGCTGATGGCCGTCGAGCCCCGCCAGCCGCAGGAGACTGCCGGCGCCCAGCC
The DNA here is from genome assembly GCA_030431615.1 of Alphaproteobacteria bacterium. Taxonomy (GTDB): domain Bacteria; phylum Pseudomonadota; class Alphaproteobacteria; order Geminicoccales; family Geminicoccaceae; genus SLRI01. The sequence goes on along the minus strand of JAUIID010000097.1, from coordinate 15,111 downwards.
GGTCGGCAACAGCGAGCACTGGGTCGATCCCGAACCTTGGCACGTGCACCGCGAGCAGCCGCTGACCCCGGAGCAGGAGCGCTACTACACCGCCTCGCAATGGCGGCTGATGTGGTGGCGCTTCAAGCGCCACAAGGTGGCGCTGGCTTCCATGTGGATCCTCGCACTCTTCTACGTGGTGGTGGCGATCGCCGAGGTGGTGGCCCCCTACGACGCACAGACCCGGGACCCGCTGCACATCCATGCGCCGCCCCAGCCGATCCATCTCTTTCATGAAGGACGGTTCGTCGGCCCGTTCACCTACGGGTATCAGATGACCCTCGACATGACGACGCTGAAGCGGATCTACGAGCCGGACCGGACGGTGGTCCAGCCGCTGCGCTTCTTCTGCCGGGGCGATGACTATCGCTTCTGGGGCCAGTGGGCCGGCGACTTCCACCTCGTCTGCCCGGCCGAGGACGGCACGTTCTTCCTGCTCGGCACCGACCGGCTCGGCCGCGACATGTTCTCGCGCATCCTCTACGGGGCGCGGGTGTCGCTGACGGTGGGTCTCGTCGGCATCGCCATCAGCTTCGCGCTCGGCATCATCCTGGGCGGCGTATCAGGCTATTACGGCGGCTGGATCGACAATATCGTGCAGCGGCTCATCGAGGTGATCCGCAGCTTTCCGATGATCCCGCTCTGGCTCGCCCTTTCGGCGGCACTGCCGCCGACCTGGCCGCCCATCTGGGTCTATTTCGGCATCACGCTCATTCTCGGCCTCGTCGACTGGACGGGCCTTGCCCGGGCGGTCCGCTCCAAGGTGCTGTCCCTGCGCGAGGAGGAGTTCGCCCAGGCCGCCAGGCTCTTGGGGGCGAAGCCGCGGCGGATCATCGGCCGCCATCTGGTGCCGTCCTTCATGAGCCACCTGATCGCTTCGGCGACGCTCTCCATCCCGGGCATGATCCTCGGCGAGACCGCACTCTCGTTCCTGGGCCTTGGCGTGCGCGCGCCGATGACGAGCTGGGGCGTGCTGCTCAACGACGCCCAGAACGTCAACGTCGTCGCCATCTATCCCTGGCTGATGCTGCCGGTGGTACCCGTCATCATCGTCGTCCTCGCCTTCAACTTCCTCGGCGACGGGCTGCGCGACGCGGCCGACCCCTACAGCTGAGCCGACGCCCGTCCGCGGGCTGCCGGCTCCTGGCGGTCGGCCGGTTTGGCCGCCCCGGGTGGTCGTGATAGGCTCAACGGCCGAGGTGTGTCGGGGAGGCGGTCATGTGGCGCTCGTCCAGCATATTCCTTGGTCTTGCGGTGCTGCTGCTGCCATGGGCGGGTGTCCGGGCGCAGGGCCTGAGCGCCGATTGCGGCTCGCCGATCGGCAAATGGGACTGGCCGACCGGCGGTGTCGTCACCATCGTGCCGGGCGGGCAGCTCGCCTGGACGCCGGTCGCCGATGGTCCCGCCGTCTTCACGGCGACCTGGGCGTGCGACACGAATGACGGCCAGATCGTCATTGCCTGGCCCCAGGGCATCACCGACCGGCTGCGTCTCTCGGGCGATGGCGAACGGCTGGACGGCGCCAATGACCGTGGCGTGACGATGACGGCCCGACGCTGGCGCGAGGCCGAGGTCGTTGCCCCCGCCGGGCCCGTCCCGCCGGCGCTGGTCGGCACCTGGCTGCTCGAGGTCATGCTGCCGACGCCGCAGGGGCCGGTGGCGGTGGTCTGGACGATCGCCGCGGATGGCAGCTACGTCATCGATGCCGGGCCCTTCAGCCATTCGGGGACGATGACCGCCCAGGGCGGCAACTGGGAGCAGGCGGCGACGACCAGCAATTTCACCGATGGCGGCACCTATGCCCTGCCCAACTGGGCGCGGCTGCAGACCCGGGCCCGGAGCGGTATGGGCGGCTGGAACCGCATCCGGCCGGACCTGATCCTGCCGGTGATCGAGGTGAGCGGCCAGGTTCTGCCATCCGGCCTGCCCGATCTGGCGAGCCGGGCGCGGGGCGTGGCGCAGGGCTGGCGCCCCGATGCGGAACTTGTAGAGATCGAGTTCGAGCAGCGGGACAACCATCAGTGGAACGCAAGGGACGAGGTCCAGCTGAGCTACGTATCGCCGGCTTCGGGCGGCGGGCTGGTGATGACCATCGCCGTCGACGGCACGCGGTTCTTCGCGCACGCCGTCGTCAACTGGGGCAGCGGCGCCATTCCCGACGGGTTCCTCGACCTGCCCGCGGTCTGGGCGATCGCCCGCCAGCATGGCCTCATGCCGCCGCTGGCGCGCGCCAATCTCCGGATCTGGCAGCCGGGTGACGCGCCGATCCTCGCCTGGCAGGTTTCGGCGAGCCGCGGCGAGAAGCGGGGCGTTTCCCTGGATGGCGTCGGCGGCACGCTGCTCGAAGGTGACCTCTCGGGCTACATCGCCGCCTACAACGCGCAGTGGCAGGCGGCGGCCGAGGGGCTGCGCCGGCTCTTCGCTCCGGCCCGCCAGGTGTCCAGCTCGAGCGCCGACTCGACCAGCTGGGACAGCGGCAGCAGCTCCAGCTCGAGCAGCAGCAGTTCGGATAGCGGCAGCAGCAGCTCGTCGGGCTACGACACGGCTTCGCAGAACTCCTGGGGTGCCGGCGACATGGACGCCTACAACCGCATCCAGAGCGGCACGCCGACCGGCGACGACTGCTACCGCTACGGCTGCTGAGCGGTCTCTCGGGCGTCACGCGTGAAGACGATGCCGTTCGGGTCCACGAGCCGGTCGGGCAGAGGACCGTCCAGCGCTATCCCGACCAGGCCGAGGCGGTCGTGGTCGGGCTCGAGCGGGGTGCGGGGGCGGCGCCAGTCATTGTAGGCCAGATGGTGGTGGTAGCCGTTCCAGGCGAGGAACTCTGCCCGGGGCCAGGCGAGGCGGAGCTCGAGGCCGAGCGCGTCCCGGGCAAAGCGGCTGCTGGCGGCAAGGTCGACGGCCTCGAGATGCACATGGCCGAGGGAGAGGCCATCGGCGCTTCGCTCGGGGCGGAGCCCGGCCGCGTCGGTGGTAGCCAGAATGCCGGCCCTGTCGAGCGGGGCGTTGCCGGCGACGAGCTCGCCCTTGCGGTACCAGTCGGTGCCGGGCCGGTCGGCGTAGATCTCGACGCCGTTGCCGTCCGGGTCGTCGAGATAGATGGCCTCGCTGACATGATGGTCGGCAGCGCCGGTGAGCCGCACGCCGCAGGCGTCGAGCCGGGCGAGGGCGGCACCGAGATGGGCGCGGCCGGCGACCAGCCAGGCGACATGGAAGAGCCCGGCGGCGTCGCCCCTGGGGCGGCCCTGGCGGCGCTCGACGAGATGGAGCAGTGCTGCGCCGTCGCCGCCGAGTAGGGCCGTGCCCGCCGTCGCGCTGAGGCAGTCGAGGCCGATGGCCTCTGTGTAGAAGGCGATCGAGCGTTCGAGGTCACGCACGGCCAGGGTCACCGAGCTCAGCCGCATCGATCCTCTCCTCAAGGGTGGCATGCATGAGAGATCGGGTGGGACAGGCCGGGCCGGCAGGGGTGGCGTGGCGACGGTGCGTTGCCGGTGACGAAAAAATGGCCCGGGAGCGAGGCTCCCGGGCCATGAGGTGGCTATCCGACCGGAGGGTCAGACAGCGCTCGGGCCAAACTCCGGATAGGCTTCCATGCCGAGCTCCGCCTGGTCGACGCCGCGCTCCTCGTCCTCCTCGTGGACGCGGATGCCGACGGTCGCCTTGAGGATGCTCCAGACGATGAAGCTGGCGATGAACGTGAAGATGCCGATGGCGACGATGCCGGTGAGCTGCGTGCCGTAGCTCGTGTCGGCATTGCTGAAGGGAACGATCAAGGTGCCCCAGATGCCGCAGACGAGGTGGGCAGGGATGGCGCCGACCACGTCGTCGATCTTGAGCTTGTCGAGCAGCGGCACGGCGAGGACCACCAGCACGCCACCGACTCCGCCGATCAGCAGCGAGGCAGCCAGCGACGGGGCGAGGGGCTCGGCGGTGATCGAGACGAGGCCGCCGATGGCGCCGTTGAGCACCAGCGTCAGGTCGATCTTCTTGTAGATCAGCTGGCAGACGACCATCGCGGCGACCACGCCGGCGGCGGCGGCCATGTTGGTGTTGATGAAGATCCTGGCGACGGCCACGGCGTCGGCGCCGCTGCCCATGGCGAGCTGGGAGCCGCCGTTGAAGCCGAACCAGCCGAGCCAGAGGATGAAGGTGCCGAGCGTGGCGAGCGGCAGGGAGCTCGCCGGCATCGGGGTGACCGAGCCGTCACGGCCGTAGCGGCCGCGCCGCGCGCCGAGCAGGAAGGCACCGGCGAGGGCGGCCCAGCCGCCGACCGAATGGACCAGTGTGGAGCCGGCGAAGTCCGAGAAGCCCATCTCGGCGAGCCAGCCGCCGCCCCACTGCCAGGAGCCGGTGATCGGGTAGAGGATGCCGGTCAGGATGACGACGAAGGCGAGGAAGGGCCAGATCTTGACCCGCTCCGCAACGGTGCCTGAGACGATCGAGGCGGCGGTCGCGACGAACACCATCTGGAAGAACCAGTCGGACGAGGCGGCGTAGCCGGCGCCGAAATCGCCACCGTCGATGGCGCTGTCGTCGGGGCTCCAGATGCTGAGCGTGCCCATCCAGCCGCCATCGACCCCGTCATACATGAGGTTGTAGCCGATGAGGTAGTAGAGGATGCCGGCGATGGCGAAGAGGGCGACGTTCTTCAGGCACTGCGTGGCGACGCTCTTCTTGCGCACCATGCCGGCCTCGAGCATGGCGAAGCCCGCGGCCATGAACATGACGAGGAAGCCCGCCATGAGGAAGAGGAGGGTGTTGAAGATGAAGGCGCTTTCCGGGCTGACGCCGGTGGCCGCGACAGCCTCGACGGCTGCCTCGGTGGCGTCCTGCGCGAAGGCCGGGGCGCTGGCGAGCGTCCCCGTGATGGCGACCCCGAGGGCGAGGCCGAGTCCGGCAGGGACAGGTAGCCCGCGCCGTGATAGGTATCGATGCATGCGTCTCTCCCGCCATACCGATGCGATTGAGTGTCTGGTGCGACGCCGCGCTGGTTTGGCCGTGGCGACGACTTCTCGGCTGGGTTGGAGCAATCTCCGTGCCAGAGGCAGCGAGGGAGCCATCCGGCCCGGGATCGACGCACTGGCCATCCATCCGGACACGCGGCGTGCCCAGGAATTCATCTCGTGATCATTTATTAGGCAAATGGGTCGGGGCGATGGCGTGACGGAGCGTTTCGATCTGATCATCCAGGGCGGCGGGCTCACCGGCCTCGCTTTGGCGGCGGCGGTGGGTGGCGTCGGCGGCCGGGTGCTGCTGGTCGAGGAGCGGCCGCTGCCGGTGACCACGGCCGCCCGGTTCGATGGCCGGGTCACCGCCATCGCCCGGGGCTCGAAGCAGGCGCTCGATTCGCTCGGCGCCTGGGCCGGCATGGCCGACGCGGCCGAGGCGATCCGCGAGATCGAGGTGGGCGAGACGGATTCCCTGGGCGCCGTCCACTACGATGCCGCCGAAGTGGGCGGCGAGCCCCTGGGCTGGATCGTGCCGAACCAGCGGATCCGCCAGGGCCTGCTCGCGGCGATCGACGCCGCGGGGCCGGCAGTCACCATCGCCGCACCGGCGACCATCACCGCCCTCGAGCGCGCCGGCGGCGGCGTCGAGGCACGGCTCGGCGACGGGCGAGAGGTGCGGGGGGCCCTGCTCGCCGTCTGCGAGGGCCGCTTCTCCGCCACCCGCGCGACGCTCGGCATCGGCGCCCGGCGCTGGGACTACGGGCAGACCGGGCTGGTCTGCACCTTCGCCCACGAGCTGCCGCACCTGGGCAGGGCGGTCGAGCGCTTCTTCCCGGACGGCCCCTTCGCCATGCTGCCTCTGCCGGGCAATCGCTCGTCGATCGTCTGGGCGCTGGAGAACGGCCTGGCGAAGTCGGTGGCGGGGCTCGACGACGCGGCCTTCACCGCGGAGGTGCAGGAGCGCTTCGGCGACGGCCTCGGGCGGCTTACGCTCGAGGGGCATCGCTGGTCCTATCCCCTGATCCTCGTCTGGTCGCACGCCTATGTCGCCGAGCGCGCGGTGCTGGTCGGCGATGCGGCCCGGGGCATTCATCCGATCGCCGGCCAGGGGTGGAACCTGGCGCTCCGCGACGTGACGGCGATCGCCGAGATCGTCGTCGACCGGCTGCGCCTCGGGCTCGACCCGGGCAGCGCCGACGCGCTCGAGCGCTATGCCGCGTGGCGCTCCTTCGACAGCCTGGCGCTGGTGGCCGTCACCGACGGCATCAACCGGCTCTTCGCCAATGACGTCCTGCCCCTGAAGCTCGCCCGCGGCGCCGGCCTCGCCCTGGTCGAGCGCCTGCCCGTGGCCAAGCGGTTCTTCATGCGCCATGCCATGGGGCTGGTCGGCGACCTGCCCCGCCTGATGCGCGGCGAGGCGCTCTGAGCGGGTTCGTCGTGGACGGGTTCCTGCCGGCCGCCTTCCTGCCAGATGGGCTGGGCCTCGTGCCGGCGCTGTCGCTCGTCCTGCTCTCCGCCTTCACCTCGGCGCTGACCACCATGGCCGGGATCGGCGGCGGCGTCATCATGCTCGGCGCCATGGCGAGCCTGCTGCCGGCGGCGGCGATCATCCCCATCCATGCCGTGGTCCAGGTCGGCTCGAATGTCAGCCGGGCGGCGGTGCTCAGGCACTGGATCGACACGAGCCGGCTCGTGCCCTTCCTGCTCGGCAGCCTCGTCGGTATCGCGCTCGGCGCCAGCCTCGCCGTCAGCCTGCCGGTCGAGACGCTGCGCCTCGTGCTCGGGCTCTTCATCCTGCAGACCCTCTGGCTGCCGGTTGCCGGCCTCGCGGCGATCAGGGGGCGGGGCCTGGCGCTGGGCGGGGCGATCGCCTCCTTCCTCACCATGCTGGTCGGCGCCACCGGGCCCTACGTGCTGGCGCTCTTTCGGCCGCTCGGCCTCGGCCGGGAGGGGCTGATCGCCACCCATGCGGCGGCGATGGCCGGCCAGCATGGGCTGAAGATGCTCGCCTTCGGCCTGTTCGGTTTCGCCTTCCTGCCCTGGCTGCCGCTGGTCGCCCTGATGATCGCCTCCGGCTTCGCCGGCACGCTCCTCGGCCGCTGGCTGCTCGGCCGGATCGACCCCCGCCACTTCGCCCGCATCATCCAGGTCCTGCTGACCCTGCTGGCGCTGGAGCTGGTGCTGCGCTCGCTCTGGGCGCTCCTCGGCTGAGCTGTAGGTGTGGAGTCCTGACGAGGTGCTGATTTTCGACCTGCCAGAATGCGCAAAACCGTAAAATGCGCATAGTGGATTGCGCGCATGTCACCGGCCCCCTAGCCAACTCCGGGTAGTGCATCGATTCCGATCGATAGCAACTATAAGGAGGAGATCGACCCACAGCGGACCTCATCGTCTTCGCTTGCCCTTTCTGCGGGCCGCGGTAGCCAGCGATGCTGCACGCGCGAATTCGTCGTATTTGGGCGTAGTTGCCACGGCCATGCTGCCGGCAATGCAAGTATAGCCGCGCCCAGAACAAGTCGATGTTATCAACTTTAAATAGATTATCGTACTATAATATGTCGCAAACGTGGGGTTGACTGATATCCATTGTCGAACAACTGTGCATGTACGAGTGCTTCAGCGAGAAATAGGGAAAGCGCAATGAGCGAATCGCAGGATCAAGGAAAGACAACCCATGGCGTTGTCGGAGATGAGTCGGAACTGAACCTTGCCGATCGGCCAATGGACGAGCAGCGGCGCAGGGTCGTCGAAAAGGCGATCAAGGTCGGTGCCGTGGCGCCCGTGATGCTGGCGCTGTTCGCGGGGAAGAAGGCGGCAGCGAGCGGCGAATACACCGGTGAGAATTTCTAGGCCCGATTGGACATTGTGTGAGGATCGCTCCATGCCGATGGCCCCTCGCGGCCTGCCGTTTGCGGGTGGCTACGTCGTAAGAGACTACCAGACCGATCAGATCGGCTGGCTGGATGCTGGTACATACGACCTTGCGCAGACCGCATCGACGAAGGGGCGTCGCGATTTTTTCGAACTGCTCGCTCAGGGCTTCGGAGATGGTTCGGGATCGAGCGCGTGGCCCCCGGCTCGGCGTGACGTGGATGGTGAAGCTCATGTGATCGACGTCGAGGCCGGTACCGCGATGCGTGCGATACGATCACCGGCGGCAGTCGAGACCAAGTTCGAGACATTTCATTGCGCGCTCGGCCCGCGCGCCGTCTCACTGCAGATTATCGACGATATGCACACGCAGTGGATCGATGCCTTGTTCGCTCCAGCGCTCATCGATCACCACGCCGATGGGTCGCCGACCTTAAGCTTGTGGACGCAGGGGGGGAGCTGGCTGGTCGCCGTCGACGATGCTTCGCCGGAGGTGTTCGAGACCCGTGTCGCCGCCCACTGGCACCTCGTTCGGACAGCCTGGCGTCTCAGCCATCCGGATCGAAACTGGCTTGCGTTGCTGCACGCGGCGGCGGTTCGCAAGGGGGGCTGGAACATCGTTCTGGCTGGCACCTCGGGTGCCGGGAAAACCTCGCTGGCAGCGTTGCTCCTGAGCAGCGGGGCGCTTCAGCTCGCCGACGATCTGGTCGCGATCGATGCGGCGAGCTGGGGAGTCTGGCCGGTGCCTCTGAGCACCAGCGTCAAACCTGGAAGCTGGCAGGCAATGCACGACACCTGGCAGAATCTGGCGGACCATACGCCGATGGCGCTTCCCCGCTCTGGTACGCGGTTCGTCCGGTTGAAGACCATCTATCGGGCCGTAGAGCCGTCATCGCTGCCTACAGCTGTCATCTTTCCAGTGTACGAGGCCGAAGTCGAGACAACGATCTTCCGCCTGACGCCTCTCGAGCTGGTTGCAGGGCTCGGCAATACCGGAACGATCTTTCCCGACGACGATGACGCGCTGGAAGCGTTCCTGCGTTGGGCGGGCCAGATCCCCGCGTATGCGTTGAATTACAGCGACGCCAACCAAGCCGAATCGGCCCTCTTCGAAACCCTTCATCGTGCCGGCTGTTCGCCGCACAACGAAACGTCCCGCACAAGCGCATGGGGAGATCAAGTCAATGGCGATGTTTGATCGGGCCACCTACATCCTCAAGCTCGCAAAGAACGGCTTGGCGACCAATGGTTTTACTGGCGAAACTGTAAATGGAACTGGCACGGTATTCACCTTCGACGACCTGTCCCTAAATGGGACGGCGAGTGAGCTGATTGCCGACGATTCGATCCTCGGAGGCCGCGGCGTCAGCTGGCTTTTTCATCTCAACGGCCAGGAGCGGATCACCGGGACGTCGCTGAAACACTTGGTCGGCAGCTCGAACGACGACGTCATCGACATGACAGGTACGACTTCGACCAACGGTTACAACGGGGTGCCAATTCTGAACCTCACTGGCGGTTATGGCGATGACACCATCTGGGCCGGCAACCTTGGCAACTTCACGATCATTTATGGCGATATCGATAATTCGGACCAGTCCGCCGTCCAACAGGGTGGCGACGACAACATCGTCGGCTCATTCGCCACCGACGCCATCTCCGGCGATTTCGATGTTGCGACCGGTACAACAGCCGGCGGCGACGATGTCATTCGAGCGGTAGGTTCGGAGGCTGATACAGTTCATGGTGACGTGAAGAGCTTGCTCGACGGGACCTTCACAGGTGGCGCTGACGTGATCTTCGGTGGTTATGGCGACAACATCCTGTACGGCGATTTTGATAATGTCGGTTTGCACGCCGGGGCAACGGCAGAGGGCGGCGACGACGAAATCCATGGTGGTGAAGGTGACGACGAGATCTACGGTGACATCCAGGATGCGTCCGCGGCGGCGCTGCGCGGGTACGAGCTCGATCTGATCGGTGGCGATGACATCCTGTTCGGTGACGCCGGGAACGACAAGATCTACGGTGACGCCTTAATCTTCGAAGGCGACGCCGGAAGCAGCTTCGTCGGCGGCAACGACACGATCAATGGCGGCGCCGGCGATGACGAGCTCTGGGGTGACCTGGCGGTCAATAATGCGTCCGGTGGCGCTACGGTGACGCTGGGCGCCGACACGTTCGTCTTCGACGGCATGTTCGGCGACGACATCATCAAGGACTTCGTATCGGGGAGTGGCGACAAGATCGATCTGTCGGCATTGGGTGTCACAAAGGGCGACATCGACAGCAACAATGACGATGTCGTCGATGCTGCCGATACCCCCCGAGTCGACGTTGACACCGACGGTGTCTTTATCGTACCGACCGACGATGACACGGACGGGACGATCCTGGTGGAGGGTGTATCCAGCCTCGTGGTCGACGACTTCATTTTCGCCGTCTAGCCGCTCGACGGCGGAGTTGTGGGCGTGAGCGACCGCGAGCAGCTTGGCCGTCTGCTGGTTGCCGGCATGGGACCGGGGGGTGGTGTCGCCGAGGCGACGCCGCCCCAATGGGCGATCGACTGGCCCCGCCTGATCGGGCTCGCCGACCGGCATCTCGTCCTGCCGGCGCTGGAGCGTGCGCTCGTGCGTCTGGATCGACTGCCGGCCGATCCGGAGCTCGTCGATGTGCTCGCCACGGTGTCAGAGGCGAACGCCTTGCGGAACGAGGCGTTGCGTACCCAGCTTGGCGCGCTTGGGCGCAGCCTCAACGAGGCGGGGCTGGAAGCCTGTCTGTTGAAGGGCGCCATCCGGCTGGTCGACGACCTCTATCCGGCGCCGGCTTGGCGGTACATGTCCGATCTCGACATCCTGCTCCCGGAGGAGCAGGCGCACGAGGCGTGGCGTCATCTGCAGACGCTCGGCTATCGGGCGAAGGTTGTGGCCGATGCGCTAGGCATTCCGGATCATCACCACCTGCCGCCGCTGCTTCACCCCGAACGGGCAGGGATGATCGAGGTGCATACGGCGCTGGGTCATCCGCGGGAGCGTCGCCTTCTGCCGGCGGATGAAGTCTGGCGAAGCTCGCATGTCATTTCCGTCGATGGTGCGAGGTTTCGTGTGCCGACGACCGACCATCAGCTCGTGCATGCCATCGGTCATCAGTTCCTGCAGCACCGCGGCCATTGGTCAGGCAGCCTCCGGCTTCGCGATCTCCTCGAGGTCTACTGCCTCGCGGCGCGCGCGGACTGCGACGTCGCGGCGTGCCGCGAGCGCTTTGCGGCAGTCGGCTGCGAGCCGCAGGCAACCGCGTGTCTGCTGCTTGTGGACCGGACTTTCGGCAGTCGCTGGGCGAGCAGGTCGGGCCGGCGAGCGTGGCTCTTGGCGATTGTGGCCGAACCGGAGCACGAAATGACCCGGGTTGGCGCGGTACGCCGGCAATGCTGGTTCTGGCTGAATGACATCCGCTATCTCCTCGGCAGGCCCGGGAGACTGGCGAGGAAGATGATGACGGGATCCTTCTATACCCGGCGCTTCCGAGAAATTCGGCGTCTGTGCGGCGCCATCGCGAACTCGTAGCGGCGGCTTGCGCGTCAGCCAGCCCGGCCTTCACGTCACCCAGGCGATCCTGAGCAGATTTGTGGCGCCGGGCGTGCCGAAGGGCAGGCCGGCGGTTACCACGATGCTGGCGCCGGGGCCGGCGAAGCCTTCGGCCCTGGCGTGCTGGCGGGCCTTCTGGACCATTTCGTCGAGATCGTGGGCGTCCTCGCAGAAGACGGCGTGGACGCCCCAGGCGAGCGCCAGCTTCCGTGCCGTCACCATGCGGGTGATGAGCCCGAGGATCGGCCGGTCCGGCCGTTCCCTGGAAGCGCGCAGCGCGGTGGCGCCCGAGGTGGTGTAGGTGACGATCGCCGCCGATTGCAGGGTATGGGCGACCTGGTTGGCGGCCAGCGTGATGGCGTCGGCGGAGGTGCGCTCGGCCACGGCGTGGAAGGCCTCGATATAGGAGCGGTAGAGGCCGTCCTGCTCCACCTCCTTGATGATCCGGTCCATGATGGCGACGGCCTCGACGGGGTACTCGCCGGCCGCACTCTCGGCCGAGAGCATCACGGCGTCGGCCCCGTCATAGACCGCGGTCGCCACGTCCGAGGCCTCGGCCCGGGTGGGGGCGGGGTTCTGGATCATGCTCTCCAGCATCTGCGTGGCGACGATCACCGGCTTGCCGGCCTCGCGCGCGGCACGGATGATCTTCTTCTGCAGGCGCGGCACCACCTCGGGCGGCATCTCGACGCCGAGATCGCCGCGCGCCACCATGATCGCGTCCGAAAGCTCGATGATCTCGTCGAGCCGGTCGATCGCGGCCGGCTTCTCGATCTTCGCCATGAGCGCCGCCCGGCCGGCGACCAGCCGGCGCGCCTCGGCCATGTCCTCCGGCCGCTGAACGAAGCTCAAGGCCACCCAGTCGACGCCGAGATCGAGGCCGAACTGAAGGTCCTTGCGGTCCTTCTCCGTCATCGCCGCGATCGGCAGCACGACGTTGGGGACGTTGACGCCCTTGCGGTCGGAGAGCCCGCCGCCGGCGATCACCGTGGTCTCGGCATGATCGGCGCCACAGCTCTCGACCTTGAGGCGGATCTTGCCGTCGTCGAGCAGGAGCACGGTGCCGGGATGGATGGCGGCGAAGATCTCGGGATGCGGCAGCTGCACCCGGCGCTGGTCCCCCACGGCGTCGTCGAGGTCGAGGCGGAAGCGCTCGCCCCGGGTCAGCCCGATCCGGCCCTGGGCGAGGCGCCCGACCCGCAGCTTGGGGCCCTGGAGGTCGAGCAGGACGCCGATGGGGCGGCCGATCTCGCGTTCCGCCGCCCGCACCATCTCGAGGCGATCGGCATGATCCTCGTGGCTGCCATGGCTGAAGTTGAAGCGGAAGACATCGGCCCCCGCCTTCGCCAGGGCTGCGATCACCTCCACGGTCGAGCTGGCCGGGCCGAGGGTGGCGACGATCTTCGCACTGCGCCCACGTCGCATGCCGTCCTCCCTGATACGCTTGAGCCGTCAATAGACGATGCGGCGGCGGGTGTCACGGTCGAGTGCGGGTATGCAAATGGCTTGCCCATGGCGGTCTTATGGACAAGAACGGCGGGGCCATTCGGGTGCTGCGCGCCCGTCTTTCGGAAGAATCGGCAGATGGCCCGCTCCCGCCACGCCCCGCTCTATCTGGCTTCCATAGCACTCGACCCGAAGGGCGGCGCACCGCTGCATCGGCAGCTCTACTTCGCGCTGCGTACCGCCATCCTCGAAGGTCGGCTGCCGCCGGGCGCCAGGCTGCCCTCGACCCGCTCGCTGGCCGCCGATCTCGCCGTGTCGCGCAACACCGTGCTCGCCGCCTTCGACCAGCTGCTTGCCGAGGGCTATGTCCAGGGCCGGGTGGGGGCCGGCTCGTTCGTCAGCCGCCAGCTGCCGGAGGAAGCGCTCCAGGCCCGGCGGCCGAGCGGCGGGTCCGTGGCGGGTGCTGTCGCCACGCCGCCCGGCCCGTCGCGCCGCGGGGCCCGGCTTGCCCGCCTGCGGCAGCACGGCAACCGGCCGCGCGCCTTCGCGCCGGGGCTGCCGGAACTCGCGAGCTTTCCCTTCGAGGATTGGGCGCGGCTCCTTGCCCGAAGCTGGCGCAACCCGCCAAGGAGCCTCCTGATCGGCAGCGAGCCCGCCGGCTACCGGCCGCTGCGCGAGGCGCTGGCGGCGCATCTCGGGGCGGCGCGGGCGGTCCGCTGCACGGCCGAGCAGGTCTTCATCGTCTCCGGCGCCCAGCAGGCGCTCGATCTCGCTGCCCGGGTGCTGCTCGACCCGGGCGACCGGGTCTGGGTCGAGGAGCCGGGCTATGCCGGCCTGATCGGCGCCCTTCTCGCCGGCGGGGCGACCGTCGTCCCGGTGCCGGTCGACGGACAGGGCCTCGACGTCGCCAGCGGCCGGCAGCGTGCCGCCGCGGCGCGGATGGCCTGCGTCTCGCCCTCGCACCAGTTCCCGCTCGGCCTCACCATGAGCCTGGCGCGGCGCCTCGAGCTTCTGGACTGGGCGCGGGCGGCGGACGCCTTCATCCTCGAGGACGACTACGACAGCGAGTACCGCTATGCCGGCCGGCCGCTGGCCGCCCTTCAGGGCCTCGATGAGGACGGCCGGGTCATCTATGTCGGCACCATGAGCAAGGTCATGTTCCCGGCCCTGCGCCTCGGCTACATGGTGGTGCCGCGGCATCTCGTCGACGCCTTCGCGACGATCCGCCGGCTGACCGACACGCATCCCTCGATGCTGGTCCAGCCGGCGCTCGCCGAGTTCATCAGGGACGGCTCGCTGGCGGCGCATATCCGCCGGATGCGCGCCCTCTATGCCGAGCGGCAGGCGCTGCTGCTGGAAGCGGCCCGGCGCCATCTGGGCGAGCGGCTGGCGCTGCGGCCGGCCGAGGCGGGCATGCATCTGGTGGGCTATCTCGAGGACGGCGCCGACGACGTGGCGCTGGCGGGGCGGGCCAGGCGACACGGCGTGGAGGTGACGCCGCTCGCCGCCCTCTATCAGGAACGGCCGGATCGCCGCGGCCTCCTGCTCGGCTATGCCGGGCTGCACGGCAGCGAGATCGAGAACGGGATGATCGGCCTCGCCCGTGCCTTCGCGGCGCCCGCTGCCGGTTGAGCTGGCGACGCTCCTAGTTGCGTCGTGCCAGCAGGACGCTGTGGAAATCGCTCTTCGGGTCCTCGGCGACGAAGTCGACGAGCTCGAGCCCGGCCGCGGTGAGCCGTCGCGCGTATTCCTCCGGGCTCAGGCTCGCGTGGTAGACGGCGGCCCCATCGACCGTACCGGTCACCTCGCCGTCCTCCGGGCCGACCGTGACCAGAAGCGCACCGCCGGGTGCCAGATGGCGGGCGAGGCGGGGGATGACCGCCCGCTGCTCGGCCCGGGTCAGGTGGAAGAAGCTGTCCCAGGCGACGATGGCGTCGAAGCGCTCGGCGAGGTCCAGCTCGCGCATGTCGCCCTCGAGCCATCGTGCCTCCGGCAGGCGGGTGCTGGCGATGGCAAGCATGGCGGCGGCGAAGTCGACACCGGTGACCCGGCAGCCGCGCTCCACTAGATAGCGGGCGACGGGCTCGCCGGCGCCGCAGCCGAGGTCCAGGACCTTGGGATCGGGCCCGGCCAGGGCGAGGAGACGGTCGAGCCAGGGCCGCTCGATCAGGCCCTTGTAGCGCTGTCGGTCCCAGGCCGCGGCATGGGTTTCGTAGACG
>JAUIID010000096.1 GCA_030431615.1 Alphaproteobacteria bacterium | reverse complement strand
GGTCGGGATGAAGGCCGAGACGTCGTTGGCCTGGGTCTCGACCACCGGCAGCGCCGTGAGCGAGCCCTTGCCGTTCTCGTCGTTGAGCTTGGCCGCCCGCTCGAGCAGGCGCGAATGCAGGTAGAAGACGTCGCCCGGGAAGGCCTCGCGGCCGGGCGGGCGGCGCAGCAGGAGCGACATCTGGCGATAGGCGGTCGCCTGCTTGGAAAGGTCGTCATAGACGATCACGGCGTGCATGCCGTTGTCGCGGAAGTACTCGCCCATGGTGCAGGCGGTGTAGGGGGCGAGGTACTGCAGCGGCGCCGGGTCGGAGGCGGTGGCGGCCACCACGATCGTGTACTCGAGCGCCCCGCTCTCCTGCAGCGTCTTGACCAGCTTGGCCACGGACGAACGCTTCTGCCCGATCGCCACGTAGATGCAGTAGAGCTTCTTGTGCTCGTCGTCGCCAGCCGCCGCGTTGTAGGGCTTCTGGTTGATGAAGGTGTCGATGGCGATGGCGGTCTTGCCGGTCTGGCGGTCGCCGATGATCAGCTCGCGCTGGCCGCGGCCGATCGGGATCAGGGCGTCGATCGCCTTGAGGCCGGTCTGCATCGGCTCGTGCACCGACTTACGAGGCATGATGCCCGGCGCCTTGACGTCGACCACGCGACGCTCGGCGGCGTCGATCGGGCCCTTGCCGTCGATCGGGTTGCCAAGGCCGTCGACCACGCGGCCGAGCAGGCCCTTGCCGACCGGCGCATCCACGATCGACTGCGTGCGCTTGACGATGGCACCCTCGGAGATGTTGCGGTCGTCGCCGAAGATGACGACGCCGACATTGTCCTCCTCGAGGTTCAGCGCCATGCCGCGCGTGCCATCCTCGAACTCGACCATCTCGCCGGCCTGGACCTGGTCGAGGCCGTAGCAGCGGGCGATGCCGTCACCGACGGACAGGACCCGGCCGACCTCGGAGATCTCCGCCTCGGTACCGAAGTTGGCGATCTGCTCCTTGAGGATCGCGGAAATCTCGGCGGCGCGAATGTCCATCAACCCATTCCTCTCATCGACTGCTCGAGATGCTGCAGCTTGGTGCGGATCGAGGCGTCGAGCATGCGCGAACCGACACGCACGACAACTCCACCCAGTAATGCCGGATCGACCCGCGTCTCCACGCTCACCGACTGCCCGACATGGCCGGCGATTGCGCTCTTCAGGGACTCCAGCTCGGCGTCACCGAGCGGCACCGCCGAGATCACCTCGGCCGCGACCTCGCCCCGCTCCTCGGCCAGCATCGCCGCATAGGCCTTGGCGATGCCCGGCAGGGCGAAGAGCCGCCGGCGGCTGGCGAGCAGGCCCAGGAACTTCGCCGTGAGCGGCTCGGTCCCGGCCTTCTCGGCGACGGCGAGGATCGCCCGCCCTTGGTCCTCGCGACTGATCACGGGGCTTTCGACGAGGCGTCGCAGCTCCCGGCTCTCGGCGAGCAGGGCAACAAGGCCCGAGAGGTCGGCGCCGACCGCGTCGAGCCTGTTCTCCTCCCTGGCCAGATCGAGCAGGGCCGTGGCGTAGCGCTGGGCCAAGCCTGTCGCGGTGGCGGATGTCGCGGGCAATTCCCGTTCCCCGGCTGGTCACGAAGGCCACGACGACGCTAAGGGCCGCGCGGCAAGGCGTGCGTTTCGTTCCCGAAAAGACGGGTGGCGATTAACACAGCGTACCGGCCGCGGCAAGGCCGCCTCCGCCCGGAATCGGGCGCCACTCGGTCGCAGGGCGGCGGGCTTGATGTTTGCCCCGCGAGCGCACCTAGCGCTAGTGCTGCAGCGAGCCGAGGCGTCCGGGTCGACCGGCAGTGCGAGCGCAGGAGGCACCCCTTGGGCACGACCGACCCCTTCCCCGAACGGCAACCCGGCGTCGGCTGCGGCGCCGCCATCCTGCGCGGCGACGCGATCCTCCTGATCGAGCGCCTGCGCCCGCCCGAGGCCGGCCACTGGGGCCTCCCCGGCGGCAAGGTGGACTGGCTCGAGCCGAGCCTCGAGGCGACCCGGCGCGAGGTTTTGGAGGAGCTCGGCATCGGGCTCGTCGACCCGTCCTTCCTCTGCATGGTCGACCTGATTGACGCCGCCGAAGGCCACCACTGGGTCGCCCCGGTCTTCCTCTGCCGCAATTTCACCGGCGAGCCGCGGCTCATGGAGCCGGAAAAGCACGGCGGGCTCGGCTGGTTCCCGCTCGACCGGCTGCCGGAGAAGCTCACCACCCCGACCCGGGCCGCCCTGGCGGCGCTCGGCCAGCTGCCGGGCTGAGGTGCCGGCCATGTCGTCTTCTGCTAGAACGTCGCCAGCAGTGCAGCAGGGGAGAACGCCGCCATCATGGCAGAGGACAACAAGGCCGTCGTTCGGCGGCTGCTCGAGGAGGTCTGGGGGGCCGGCGATCTCTCGCTGCTGCCGGAGCTGGTGGCGGCCGACTGCGTCGTCGAGGCCTCGTCGGCGGGCATGCGGCTCGAGGGCATCGAGCAGTACCGGCAGTTCGTCGCCACCTACCATGCCCTCTATGGCGAGGCCGCGTTCGCGATCGAGAGCCAGGTCGCCGAGGGCGGTCTGGTGGCGAGCCGCTGGACCATCACCATGGAGCTGCCGGAGGATGCCGATCCGGAAATGCCCCGGGCCGCGTCCGGCATGAGCTTCCACCGCCTGAAGGATGGCCTGGTGGTCGAATCCTGGGACAGCTGGGACATCCTGGCAGCCACTCACCTCCAGCAGGAAGGCGACCTGATGGAGCGCCTCACCCTGGGCTTCTGAGCGGCATGACCGGTCAACCATCCCCTCGTTTCACCGATCCCGAGCGCATGGTCGACGCGATCATCGAGCGGGTCGGCCGCCGCATCGTCGTCGGCGCCCCGCTCGGCCTCGGCAAGCCGGTGCATCTCCTGAACGCCCTCTACCGCCGCGCCGCCGCCGAGCCGACGCTGGAGCTGCGCATCGTCACGGGCCTCTCCCTTGCCCGGCCGCAGGCGCGGAGCGACCTCGAGAAGCGCATGCTGGGGCCGATCGTCCAGCGCCTCTTCGGCAACTGCCCCGAGCTCGCCTATGTCGGCCCCTACAGCCGGAACGCGCTGCCGCCCAATATCCGGGTCATCGAGTTCTACATGCGGGCCGGCGCCTTCTTGAACAACGCCACGGCGCAGCAGCACTATATCAGCTCGAACTACACCCATGTCGCCCGCGACCTGCTGCTGCAGGGGGTCAACGTCTTCGTCCAGGCGGTGGCGAAGCGCGACACGGATGGCGAGACGGCCTTGAGCCTGAGCTCGAACAGCGATTCGCTCGATCTCTTCAACCTCCTGGACGCCACCGACCCCGACCGCCGGATCGTCCGGGTCGCCGAGGTCAACGACCGCCTGCCCTTCATGGGCCGGGATGCCCTGGTGCCGGAATCGACCTTCGACCTCGTGCTCGACGACCGCAGCCTCGGTCACGACCTGCTGTCGCTGCCGGCTGGCCCCGTCCACACCGCCGACTACCTGATCGGCCTCGCCGCCAGCAGCCTCGTCAGGGACGGCGGCACGGTGCAGATCGGCATCGGCTCGCTCGGCGACGCCATCGCCTATGGGCTCTGCCTGCGCCACCGGGAGAACGCCACCTACCGCGAGGCACTCCGGGCCGCGGGCCTCACCGAGCGTTGCGGCGACAGCATTGCCGCGATCGGTGGCACCGGCCCCTTCGCGACCGGGCTCTACGGCGCCACCGAGATGTTCGCCGACTGCTTTCGCCACCTCTATCAGGCCGGCATTCTCCGCCGCGAGGTCTACGACGATCTCGCCGTCCAGCAGCTCGTGAACGCGGGCCGCATCGGCAGCGAGGTCACGCTCGGCACGCTCGATGCGCTGGTCGAGGCCGGTGCGGTCGCCAGCCCGCTCGACGCCGCCGCGGTCGACCATCTTGTGCGGCTCGGCGTGCTGCGGGATGGCACGCGCTTCGCCGACGGGGCGCTCGTCACGCCGGCAGGCAAGCGCCTCGACCCGGACCTCGGCGCTGCCGGCAGCCGGGCGGCGATCGAGGCGGAATGCCTTGGCGAGTGGCTCGCCGGCGGCTCGATCCTGCATGCCGGCTTCTTCATTGGCCCGCAGGCCATGTACGACCATCTGCGCGGTCTCGACGAGCAGGAGCTCGCGAAGTTCAACATGACCGGCATCGGCTTCGTCAACCAGCTCTACGGCCACGAGGCGCTGGCGGCGGCGCAGCGGCGCCATGCCCGCTTCGTCAACTCGGCGATGATGATGACGCTCTGCGGTGCAGCCTGCTCGGACGGGCTGGCGAACGAGCAGATCGTCAGCGGCGTCGGCGGCCAGTACAATTTCGTGGCGATGGCGCACGCGCTGGAGGGTGCCCGCTCGATCCTCATGCTGCGCAGCACGCGGACCAAGGGCGGCAAGGTTTCCTCCAACATCGTCTGGAGCTACGGCCACACCACCATCCCGCGGCACCTGCGCGACATCGTCATCACCGAGTACGGCATCGCCGATCTGCGCGGCCGGCAGGACCACGAGTGCATCGCGGCCCTCCTGAACATCGCCGATTCGCGCTTCCAAGAGGATCTGCGGGCCGAGGCCGTGGCCAGCGGCAAGCTGGCACCGACCTATCGCATCCCCGACCGCCACGCCGCCAACACGCCGGAGCGGCTCGAGGCGGAGCTCCGGCCGCTGCGCGCTGCCGGCCATTTCCCGACCTTCCCCTTCGGCTCCGAGCTCACCGATGTGGAGCTGGTGCTGGGCCAGGCGCTGAAGAGTCTGAAGGCGCGCATGGGCCGCCGTCTCGGGCTCGCCGGCATCGTCAAGGAGACGGTCGGCGCCGGCCTCGACGTGCCGGACGCGGCCCTGCCCTATCTGGCGAGGCTCGGCCTCGACCGACCGACGAGCCTGCGCGAGACCATGCTGCAGCGGGTGGTCGTCGCCGAGCTGCGCAGCGGCGGCCACATCTAGGAGAAGAACGCCGGCAGAGCCGTCCCGATCAGGCGGCGCGACGGAAGAAGCGGGGCGGCACGCGCGATGCCGGTGGCGGGATGCGCGGTGCCGGCCCCGCTGCGGCCTGGAAGACGTAGCCCCGAATCTCGGCATAGCCGGTGGCGGAGTGGCCCAGCAGGCGCTCGTACATCTCGACAAACATCTCGATCGTGTCGTGCAGGTTCCAGCCGCGCCGGCACCGGCCATTGCGCTCGAGCCGGCCGCGCTGGGCGATGGCGGCGCCGACGAGATTGTCGCGGAACTGCTCGACCATCACGACGGGTGCGGCGGCCCGATCGAAGAGCCGGGCAATGACCCGAAGTGCCCGGCCGACCTCGAAGGCGGCACCCGGCTCGACCAGCCCCGGCAGACGCTGCATGCGGAGCACCAAGCGTTCGCCCGGCCCGGCGCTGGTGTGTGCCGCATGGGCGAGCCCGGCACGAAAGGCGACTTGCGGATCCTGACCGGTCCGGCTCAGCATGACCAGCCTCCATATAAACCATAAGGCAAACAAGAAGCTGTGGAGATAGTCTCAGAGTTTTGTTCCGCCGGGCAAGCCGCAGCGCCCCGCCGCCCGGCGATGCGCTGGCGAGTGTGGCGGAATTGCTGCGCCGGGTGGAGGCTCAGTCGGCGAAGGGGTCCGTCACGAGGATGGTGTCGTCGCGCGCCGGGCTGGTCGAGAGCAGCGCCACCGGTGCTTCGACCAGCTCCTCGAGTCGCTTGACGTACTTGATCGCCTGGGCCGGCAGGTCGACGAAGCTCCTGGCCCCGGCAGTACTCTCCGACCAGCCCTCGATCTCCTCGTAGATCGGCTTGATCGCCGCCTGCGCCGCCATGCCGGCCGGCAGATGGTGCAGGGTCTGGCCGTTGAGGTTGTAGGCGGTGCAGATCTTCAGCCGCTCGAAACCGTCGAGCACGTCGAGCTTGGTGAGCGCCAGGCCGCGAATGCCGCCGGTCTTGACCGCCTGGCGGACGAGCACCGCGTCGAACCAGCCGCAGCGCCGCTTCCGGCCGGTGACCGTGCCGAACTCGCGGCCGCGCTCGCCGAGCGTGTCGCCGTCGGCATCGAAGAGCTCGGTCGGGAACGGGCCGGAGCCGACGCGCGTCGTGTAGGCCTTGGTGATGCCGAGCACGTAGCCGACCGTGTCGGGGCCGACGCCCGAGCCGGTGGCAGCCATGCCGGCCGTGGTGTTGGACGAGGTGACATAGGGATAGGTGCCGTGGTCGACGTCCAGCATGGCACCCTGGGCACCCTCGAAGAGGATGCGGCGGCCGGCCCGGCGCAGCTCCGAAAGGCGGAGCCAGACGGGCTCGGCGAAGGGCAGGAGCAGAGGGGCCAGTTGCCTGAGCCGCTCGAGCAGGGCGCCACCGTCGATCTCGTCGACGCCGAAGCCGCGGCGCAGCGCGTTGTGGTGCAGGAGGAGCTCACCCAGCTTCTGCTCGAGCACCGCTTCGTCGGCGAGGTCGCAGACGCGGATGGCGCGGCGTGCCACCTTGTCCTCGTAGGCCGGGCCGATGCCGCGGCCGGTCGTGCCGATCTTGCCGCCGCCGCTATTCGCCTTGTCGCGGGCTTCCTCGCGCGCCCGGTCGAGCTCGCCATGGAAGGGCAGGATGAGCGACGCGTTCTCGGCGATGCGCAGGGTCTCGGAGCCGATGGCCACGCCCTGCTGGCGCAGCCGCTCGATCTCCTCGAGCAGCGCCCAGGGATCGACGACCACACCGTTGCCGATGATCGAGAGCTTGCCCTTGCGCACCACGCCGGACGGCAGAAGGCTGAGCTTGTAGGTGACGCCGCCCACGACCAGCGTATGGCCCGCATTGTGCCCGCCCTGGAAGCGCACGACGACATCGGCCCGCTCGCTGAGCCAGTCGACGATCTTGCCCTTGCCTTCGTCGCCCCATTGCGAGCCGACCACCGCCACATTGGTCATTTGGCTGCCGTCCCCACGATCGTTCCACAAACCAGAGCCCTTTAGGGCAAAGCGGCCCGGCGTGCCAGCTTGGCGGATGGGCCGGGGTTCGCTAGGAGGATCGCGTCCCCTGCCCAACGCCGGAATCCGCTTGCCCGACCATCCCGATCCCGAAACGGCCCTGCACGAGATCTTCGGGTTTCGCCAGTTCCGTCCCGGTCAGCGGGCGATCGTCGAGAGCCTGCTGCGCGGCGAGAACCTGCTCGCGGTGATGCCGACCGGCGGCGGCAAGAGCCTCTGCTATCAGTTGCCGGCGGTGCTCAAGGACGGGCTCAGCCTCGTCGTCTCGCCGCTGATCGCGCTTATGGACAACCAGGTGGCGCAGCTCCGGCTGCTCGGCATCGAGGCCGCGGCGGTGCACAGCGGCACCGACCGGGGCGAGCGCGGCCGGATCTGGCAGTCGATCAAGGACGGCGTGCTCAAGCTCCTCTACCTCTCGCCGGAGCTGCTCGGCAGCGAGCGGCTGCAGGCGGCACTCGACCGGCTGCCGCTCAGCCAGATCATCGTCGACGAGGTGCACTGCCTGAGCCAGTGGGGCCACGACTTCCGCCCCGACTACCGCAATCTCGGCCAGCTGCCGGCGCGCTATCCGGACGCCTGCATCGCCGGCTTCACGGCGACGGCGGACGTGGCGACCCGCGCCGACATCGAGAGCCAGCTCTTCGCCCACCGACCGGGTCGGGTTTTCGTCCAGGGCTTCGACCGGCCGAACATTTCCCTCAAGGTGCTGGCGAAGGAGCGCGCCGACCATCAGCTGGTCGAGCTGATCGAGCCCTTCCGCGGACAGCAGGGCATCGTCTACCGACTGTCGCGCAAGGACACCGAATCGACCGCGGCGGCCCTGCGCGACGCCGGCTTCCCCGCGGTCGCCTACCATGCGGGGCTGGATTCCGGCACGCGGCGGCAGCTGCTCGACCGGTTCCTCTCCGAGCCCGACCTCGTCGTCGTCGCCACCATCGCCTTCGGCATGGGCATCGACAAGCCGGATATCCGCTTCGTCGTGCATGTCGACCTGCCGAGCAATCTCGAGGCCTACTACCAGGAGATCGGCCGGGCCGGCCGCGACGGGCTGCCGGCCGAGGCGATCCTGCTATACGGCTTCGACGACATCCGCCGCCGGCGCTGGCTGATCGACAGCGGCAATGCGGACGAGGCGGTCAAGCGGGTCGAGCATCGGCGGCTGGATGCCCTGCTCTCCTTCACCGAGACGAGCGGCTGCCGCAAGCAGACGCTGCTCGGCTATTTCGGCGAGGCCGCAGGGCCCTGCGGCAATTGCGACCGCTGTTTGAACCCGCCGGCGCTGGTCGAGGCGGGCGACCTCGCGCGTACCTTGCTCGGCGTCATCGACGCGACCGGCCGGCGCTTCGGCCAGGCGCACCTGATCGACATCCTCAGGGGCGAGGCGACCGAAAAGGTGGCCACGCTCGGCCATGACGGGCTCGCCGCCTTCGGCGCCGCCGCCGACATGGACAAGCGCGTGCTCCGCGGTGCCGTCCGCCAGCTCTATGCGTCGGGCGTGGTCGAGGTGGACATCGCCGGGCACGGCGCCCTCAGGCCAGGGCGCAAGGCGGCAGAGGTGCTGAGCGGCGAGGCCGCCATAGCGCTCGATCTCTCGGCACCGCCGACCAAGGCCCGCCGCGGCCGCAAGGCTGCGGGGAGCACCAGCGCTGCGCCGGTCGAGCCGGCGGCGATGGAGCTGCTCGCCGCCCTCAAGGCGCTCAGGCTCGAGATCGCGCGGGAAATCGACAAGCCGGCCTATATCGTCTTCAGCGACGCGACCCTCGCCGACATGGCGCAGAAGCGGCCACTGGATACCGAGGCGTTCCTTGCCGTCGACGGCGTCGGCCAGACCAAGTGCGGCCTCTATGCCGAGCGCTTCATCGCCCGGATCGGCGAGTTCGCCGACTGAGCCGGCGCCGGTCCGATCTCGCTGGCGCCCGCAGCGTCAGCGGGCCGGAACGGGCGGGCCGATGAGCGGTGTTTCGATCGGTGCGGCGATGCCGACGAAGACCACGATGGCGTTGCCGCCCGGGTTGTTCAGCAGCGGCACGAACTGCCAGTTGTCGGTGGCCCAGAGATTGCCCGACGGATCGACCGCGACCGCGGTCACCCGGCTCAGCGCCGCCGAGGTGTAGCCGGTCTCGGGCGAGATTGGCGTGCCGGTCGTGGCGCGCGGCGGGCAGTTGGCGGCCCTGGTCCCGCAGACATGCGAAATTCGCGAGAGATAGCTGCCGCCGGTGTCGTCCCCGCCGCCGAAATTCGCGACCCATACGTTGTCCTTGCCGTCGACAGTGATTCCCCACGGGATGGCCATGCCACCGCCATCGAAAGTGCGGGCGCGCACCGGGCCCCGGCCGCCCCTGGCCTCGAGCAGGGTCACGGTGCCGCCCGACTCCTTGAGCGGCAGCTTGCTGGTGTTGTTGTCGCAGGGCACCTGCACGATGCCCGAATTGGCGACCCACATGTTACCCCGGCTGTCGACGGCGATCCCTATCGGCCGCGCCAGGCCTTCCGGCGTCAGGGGCGAGCCGAGCGCCGGCCTGCCATGCGCATCGAGGACGACCACCGAATCGCTGCCATTGCCGGTCACCCAGGCGCGGTTGCGGTGATCGATGGCGATATCGAAGGGCCGGACCAGGCCCAGCGGCCCGAGGTCGAGGTTGCGCGCCGCCTCGTGCCTACCGTTGGGATAGAGCGTGACGCTGTCATTGCCGCAGTTGGCGATCCAGATATTGCCGCGACGATCGGCGACCGTCCCCTGCGGCCAGCTGATGTCGCCCTCGGTGTAGCCGGTGATGTCGGGCGACAGCGGCGTGCCGTCGGGGGCGAACTCGGAGACGCTGTTGTGCGGCGCCTCGGCCGGCGTGCCGACGCAGCTCGGCGCCTGGAAGCCGAAATTGCCGGCCCAGATATGGCCGTCGGGGTCGGCGGTGATGCCGTAGCCGACACCGCTGAGCCCGCCGCCGGTATAGGGCGAGCCGGGGAAGAACGCCCCGTCCGGCGTGAACCGCAGCAGGTTTAGGGCGGCACAGACGGAATCCGTACGGGCGCCAGCCGCATAATTGTTGGCGACCCACAAGGTGCCTTCGGCATCGATCGCGAAGTTGCCGGGGCCGTTGATCAGCGCATTGCCGCTGGCGTCCGGCTCGCCCTCGAAGCGCAGGGCGAGCGTCCACGCGTCCGGCGCCTTCTCGAGCGCCGGCCGGTTGGGCTTGCCGCCCTGCTCGGAAAGCTCGAACAGCGTCTTCTGGCTCTGGCCGGGGTAGCCGGCGAGATTGGCCATCGCCTGCAGGGTGTTGCGCGCCGGCCAGCCGTTGAGCGAGCGGGCCGCAACGAAGAGCTGCGTACAGCCCGACAGCCGCTCGACGCAGCCCGCGGCGATGTTGGCCAATGTGTTGAAGGTGCGGAACGTGGCATTCGCGGGCCCGTTCGGCAACGCGGCCAGGACCTCGCCCGGTGCTCCGCTTTCGACGTCGACCAGGTTGCGCAGCATTAGCGATGCATTGCGCACGCCCACCGCGTTGCCGGCAATTCCGTCGGGACCGATGAACTGCGCGAAGGCGTAGCCGGTGGCAACGGTGGTCAACTCGTTGAGCACGGCGCGACCCGGCGCCAGCACCTGCGGGCCGAGAGCGGTGGCGAGCACGGCCGCACCGCGCCGGGCGACGAGGTAGAGAACGCTCTCCTCGTTCTGCGGCGATATATAGACGAGCCCAAACTTGCCGGCCTCGTCCGTGATCGTCCGGCCGAGCAGTCGCGGGCCGATGCCGCGTCTCGGGATACCGCGCGCCGGTCCGAACGCCGACTCGAACCCGCGCTGGCGCGCCAGGGTCGCGTAGAGCGAGACGACATAGCCCTCGAGCCCGTGCCCGGCGCTCTCGACGACCCCCTGTAGCCGGGTCTGGGCCACACCCGGTGATGCCCCCCCAAGCGCCAGGACGACCACCACGAGAATGCCGAGGTGACAGGCGAAGATACCGAACAATCGCTTACCGGCAATCATCATCCTGGATCGCGCCCCCTCGCTAAAGCCGTACCAAGAGATTGATGACTATCCAGCGCTACCAACAAAACTCACAGGAGACAACCCCGACAAGCCGCCATGCCGAAGTTTCGAATTTATGAGAGATGGCTTTGATATTTTGCGTCATTATCGTGATGATCATGCTCCGCACTTGCTATCTGACGGCCTGCCAATCCTGAAGCGAGAAAGGAGCAGGATCGACGCTGTACGGCAGTCGCCGAGCGCGCAGCACTGCTGGCCTGATATCAAGATCTATTCTCACGCCTCTACCAGACTCTTCTCGTGCCGACGCGGGTTTTCTTATAGCGGCTGCGCGTGTACCCTGACTTCGATCAGGCCAGACGCGCATTGCTGCACGCCACATCGACACCGTGATGGAACATGGGTCGCCGTAAGGGATCTCGAACAAAGACAAAGGGGGATCGCAAAATGGCAGTGTCCGAGGCTTACGTCAGGTCGATCTTCAAGCATCTGGAAGAGGGAGACGGTGCCGCATTCTTCGAGCGCGTCGCCGACGACGTCGACTGGACCGTCGAAGGCACGCACCCGCTGGCGGGACGCTACAATAGCAAGTCGGCGTTCTTGTCGCATACGTTTGCAAAGCTGGGGAAGGTGCTGCCCGGTGGCACCCAGCTTCACGTGGTTGGCAAGCTACTGAGTGGAGACTGGGTAGTCGTCGAGCTGGCGTCCATGGCAACCGCCAGGAATGGCATGCGCTTCGACAACAAGTACTGCTGGCTCTTGCGTTTCTCCAACGAGATGATCGTCGAGGTACGCGCCTATCTCGATTCGGCACTGGTGACACGATTGTTCGACGAGAACCCGATCTAGTCGGCGTGCGGGTCGAAGAGGACGACCGTAGCCGGGCGGCTGCTCGCTCTGCGCGGCCAAGATCTCGGCGGTCATGGCGCTACCGTCGACCGAACCTGGCCGGCCTCGGGAGTGTCCGCCCTTACGTGCCCCGCAGCATCCCGACCATCATCGGGTTCGGGGCGGGCAAGAGGGCCGGTGGCCGCTGGATGGCGGCTCGGCGGGCCGATGCCTGCCACGCCGCGAGCAGGGCCAGCGGCCGCAGGACCCAGCCGATGACGTCCGCCGCCCGCGTCATCCGTGCCTGCGGCGAGATCGCCCGGGCCAGCGCCGTATCGTAGAGGCTCGGCCGGTAGCGCAGCTCGATCAGCATGAAGGTCAGGTAGGAAAGCGCGGCACTGGCGCCAAAAATGATCGGCAGCTGCAGGGCATGGTAGACGAGGGAGCTGCCGAACGCCGAATCGATGCCTGCCCATGCGGCCACCTCGCGGGCGAGGCCGGTCAGCGGCTGCTCCTGGGCGAAGCGGATCGGCGAATGCCAGAGATAGATGCCGTAGGAGAGCATGCCGAGCCAGGTCCAGAAACGGCCCCAGAACTGAAAAAGGACCTGGCGGGGGGTCGGCTCGCCGGCTTCGGCCCCGGATCGGCGCGGCCATTCCACGAGCGCGATGGCCATGGCCCCGAGCACCGCCAGGGCGAGCTGGCCCGCCACCTCGAAGCCACTGTAGCTGAGGGCGTAATAGGCGAGATGGCCGCCGAAGAAGCCGAAGACGAGCCCGAAGAGCGGTGCGTGCCGCGGCAGGGGCCGGGGGTTGTTGCGGATGACGAGGTTGATGGCGAGGCCGAAGAGGAAGAAGCCCATGTACTCGAAGGGCAGGACGTCGCGCAGGTCGATGCCGCCGAGCGCCCGGTCGAGCACGAAGACCACCCAGAACGCGAGGCCCGCCAGCAGGAGCGCCGCGAGCGTGCGCAGGGAGCCGGGCTGCACCCAGATGATGATGAGCGGCGCCAGCAGGTAGAACTGCATCTCGTAGTTGAGACTCCAGGTGACCCCGTTCACCGCGTCGCCGGTGAAATTGCCGAGGAACAGGGCCTCGCCGATGATCCTGACCAGCTCGGAGCGCTCGTTGAGCCCGAGCGCCAGCAGCACGACCATGTGGAACCAGAGGAGCGGCGCCAGCCGCAGCACGCGGCCGCGATAGAAGTGGAGGATGCCCGGCTCATCGAGCGTGTAGCGCTCGGTCAGGAAGACCTTGCCGATCAGGTAGCCGCTGTGGATGAAGAAGAAGAGAACGAAGTTGATGCCGGTGCTCGGGATGAGCACGTGGGCCAGCCAGTCCGACCAGCCGTCGCCGGCGAAATGCATGTTGCGATAGGCACGGATCGAGAGATCGCCGGTGCCCAGGCAATGGACCATCAGCACGCCGACCGCCGCCAATCCGCGCAGGATCAGCAGCATGTCGACATAGCCGGGCCGTTCCAGGTAGGGCGTACGCATGGATCGACCCGATAGCACGATGGCCTAGACGAGGTCGATCAAAAGGCTAGGGCCTTGACCTGCAGCACCTGCGGCAGAGCCTGGATGCGGGCGAGCACGGCCTCGGGCACCGGGCCGTCGACCTCGAGCATGGCGATGGCATCGCCGCCCGGCCGGTCGCGGCCGAGATGGAAGGTGGCGATGTTGACGCCGGCGTCGCCGAGGAGACGGCCCAGGGCACCGATGAAGCCCGGCGTGTCGCTGTTGCGCAGATAGAGCATGTGGTCGGCGAGGCGGGCCTCGATCTCGATGCCGCGAATCCGGACCACCCGGGGCCGGCCGTCATGGATCAGCGTGCCGCAGACCTCACGCCGGCCGCGCTCGGTCTCCACCTCGACGGCGATCAGCGTCTGGTAGCCTTCGAGATCCTCGGTCTCGACCGTGGTGACGCCGATGTCGCGCGAGCGGGCGACGGCCGGCGCGTTCACCATGTTGACGCTGGCGAGGAGCGGGCTGAGCAGGCCCTTGAGGATCATCTGGGTGAGCGGGCGGGTGTTGAGGCGCGCCACCTCTCCGGCATAGCGGATGGTGACACCTTCGAGCCCGGTCTCGGTGAGCTGCCCGGCGAACGAGCCGAGCTGCTCGGCGAGCAACATGTAGGGCCGCAGGCGCGGCGCCTCCTCGGCGGTCACGGACGGCATGTTCAGCGCGTTGACGATCGCACCCTTGAGCAGATAGTCGCTCATCTGCTCGGCGATCTCGAGCGCCACCTTCTCCTGCGCCTCGGCGGTCGAGGCCCCGAGATGCGGGGTGACGACCACGTCCTCGAGGGCGAAGAGCGGCGATTCCCGGGCCGGCTCCGTGACGAAGACGTCGAGCGCCGCGCCGGCGACGTGGCCGGACTCGATCATGGCCGCGAGCGCCGCCTCGTCGACGAGGCCGCCGCGTGCGCAGTTGACGATGCGCACACCCGGCTTCGTCCGGGCGAGGTTCTCGGCACTCAGGATGTTCCGCGTCTGCTCGGTGAGCGGCGTGTGCAGCGAGATGAAGTCGGCCCGCTCGAGCAGCTCGTCGAGGTCGACCTTCTCGATGCCCTGGTCCCTGGCCCGCTCGGCCGAGAGGAAGGGGTCGAAGGCGATGACCCGCATCTTCAGCCCCTGCGCCCGGTTGGCGACGATCGAGCCGATATTGCCGCAACCGATGATGCCGAGCGTCTTGGAGGCCAGCTCGACGCCGACGAAGCGCGACTTCTCCCACTTGCCGGCGCGGGTCGAGCGGTCGGCCGCCGGCAGCTGCCGGGCGGTGGCGAGCAGCATGGCGATGGCGTGCTCGGCCGTCGTGACCGAATTGCCGAAGGGCGTGTTCATGACCACCACGCCGTGCTCGGTGGCGGCATCGACATCGACATTGTCGACCCCGATGCCGGCCCGGCCGACCACCTTGAGGCGGGTGGCGGCGGCGAGGAGTGCCGGCGTCACCCTGGTCGAGGAGCGGATGGCGAGGCCGTCATACTCGCCGATGATGGCGGCGAGGTCAGCCGGGTCGAGGCCGGTCTTCACGTCGGCCTCGATGCCGCGCTCGGCGAAGATGGCGACGGCGGCGGGGCTGAGCTTGTCGGCGATCAGCACGCGGGGCATGGGCGCAATCCGTCAGTGGGAAGTGGCAGGGGGAGCGGCAAGCTCAGAACTCGGCCCGGGTCGCGGCGAAGGCCCAGTCGAGCCAGGGCAGCAGCCGCTCGAGATCGGTGGTCTCGACGGTGGCTCCGCCCCAGAGGCGCAGCCCGGGAGGGGCGTCGCGGTAGCCGGCGATGTCGAAGGCCACAGCCTCGTCCTCGAGCCGCTTCACCATCGCCTTGACGAAGGCGTTCTGCTCGGCCGGCGGCCGGCCGGCGATCAGGGGATCGGTGATCTTCAGGCAGATCGAGGTGGAGGAGCACGCCTTGGGGTCGTTGGCGAGGAAGCCGGCCCAGGCGGAGCCTTCGACCCAGGCCGCGACGGCGGCGAGATTGGACCTCGAGCGGGCGATCAGGCCCTCGAGCCCGCCCAGCCCCTCGGCCCAGGCGAGCGCGTCGAGCACGTCCTCGACGGCCAGCATGGAGGGTGTGTTGATGGTCTCGCCCCGAAAGACGCCCTCGGCCAGCTTGCCGCCCTTGGCGAGGCGGAAGAGCTTGGGCAGCGGCCATGGCGGGGTCCAGGCCTGCAACCGCTCGACGGCGCGCGGGCTCAGCGCCAGCATGCCGTGCTGCGCCTCGCCGCCCAGCACCTTCTGCCAGGACCAGGTGACGACATCGAGCTTCTCCCAGGGAAGCTCCATGGCGAAGACCGCCGAGGTGGCGTCGCAGAGCGTGAGCCCGCTCCGGTCGGCGGCGATCCAGTCGCCGTCCGCGCGGGCCGAGCAGCGACCACATCGCCATCTCGAAAGCACCCGTGTCGGAGGCCGGGACGATGCCGAGGCGATAGTCCTCGGGCATGCCGAGGAGCGCCTTGCTCCTCTCGATGACCGACTGGAGCCGCGCCTTGGCGGCGCCCGAGCGATGCGAGCGGGCGACCAGCGCCGGTCGCAGCACGTCGATCGACCAGCCCGGCCGCTTGGCGGTCGGGCCCGAGCCGAAGCAGGGATTGAGGGGACGGGCCTGCGGACGCTGCATGAACGCTCCAGGTAGGTTCGGGAATGCGTGGACGAGGGGGCTCGGAGACGAAACGGCGCAGAAGCTAGTCGGGATCACGCTGCACTGCAACAAAACCTGTCGTCGCGGCCCCGCCTCAGATGATGAGCCCGTCGATCGGGCCGGGGGCCGGTGCGACGGCCGAAGCGGCCGGCATAACGCGAAAGGCGAGGCTGCCCGAGCGCCCGGCAAGCTCGACCGCCGCGGCGTAGACCTCGCCGATGCCGGCGCGGAGCTCCCTTTCGAGCGGCTCCGCGCTGGTGATCGAGGTGGTGAGCGACACCGCGTCGACCCGCAGGTCGATCGCGACCCTGCCGAGCCGGCTGAGCTCGACGACGAGGCGCAGATGCTCCGCCTCGGCCTCCCCGGCCGGGTCCTCCGGCGCCGGGCGGTGCTGCCAGAGCAGCACGGGTGCGACCGGCACGGAGCCGGCGCCCGCGAGGTCGAAGAGGCTTCGCCAGCCGCTTGCGGCCTCGGCCGGGGCCGCCGGCCGACCGGACACTTCGGCCGGCTGGTCGGGCCGCCCGGCATTCTCGGCACGGCGCCATTCGACCAGGAGCCGCGCCGCCAGCCCGGCGCCCGGGGCCACCGGCAGAGGTGGCGGCGGCGCGGCGTTCGGGCGCACCAGCCGTTCGAGCCCGTCGCGATTGTCGATGACGGTGCCGGTGGCCGGCACGCGCAGCTCGATCGGCAGTCGCGCTCCTTCCGGCAGGGCGGCGAGCCGCGGCGTCAGCGTCAGGAGATGGCCGCCCTGGTCGAGGACGAGCCCGCTGCCGCCGCCAAGGACCCGCCCGAGAAGCGATGCGGCGGTGGCGGAAGCCGTGGCGAGGCGGAGCTCGACCGCAAGCCCGGGGCCGGCAGCTCCGCCCGGCAGCAGGGTCGCCGGCAACCAGGGGCCGGGAATGCGCAGCGTGGCGGGGCCGGACGGAACGGGAGCCCCGGCACCCGCCGGTGTCCCCTGCCCGGCGATCGGCCGCTCGGCACTGACGGTGGCGGGACCGGTGCCGGCACCGGTGCTGCCTGCGGGCAGCGCCGGCGGGCCGACGGGGCCGACCGTGCTCACCTGGCCGGCGCTGGCGTCTCGGCCGTGAGCCGTTTCGCCAGCACGGCAATGTCTGCGGCGGCCGGTGCCTGGGGCGAACGCAGGCAGAGCGGCATCTGCCGGCGGATCGCCTCGGGCACCCGGCGGTCCTGCCGCACGGCACCGAGATAGGCGCATTCGAGGTCGAGGAAATGGCGGCAGGCCCGGGCCAGGGCCGCATGCGCCGCCCGCCCCTCCGCCGCATCGGCGACCGCGTTGGCGACGAAGAGCGGCCGGGGTGCGGCACCCCGGGTCAGCTTCAGCAGCGCATAGTTGTCGGTGAGCGAGGTCGGTTCGTTGCTGCCGATGAGGAGCAGCCGCCTTGCCTTCCTGATGAAGGCCGGGCCGACGCGCTCGAGCCCGCTCGGCAGGTCGACCAGCACGTCGTCGAAGCCCGGAGCGAGGCCGGCAAGACGCTCGACCGCATCCTCGAGCCGCGCGGTGGCGAGGCCGTCGAGCCCCTTTCCGGTGCCGGCGCCAGTCAGGGTCGAGAGGCCGCCGCCCCGGTCCTGGACCAGGGTCGCCGGGTCGAGCCCGCCGGCGATTGCCCGGCCGAGGCCGAGGGACTCGTCGAGGCCCAACTGCACGTCGATATTGGCGAGCCCGAGATCGGCGTCGACCAGGAGCACGCGACGCCCGAGATGGGTGAGCGCATGGGCCAGCGAGACCGCGAGGAAGGTCTTGCCGACCCCGCCCTTGCCGGAGGCCAAGACGGTGAGGCCGGTCATGCCGAGCCCTCCTGGGCGAACGAGGCGGCGCGATGCAGGAGCAGCCGCGCGAGATTGGCGGCCGTGAGAGGCTTCAAGGGCTCGCCGACGAGCGGCGAGATGCCGGCGCCGGCAGAGGCGAGCCCGGCATCGGCGACGGCGAGCGGCAGGCCGAGCCGACGCACATTGTCGAGCCGGGCGACGAGATAGCGCGTGGCCCCAAGGGCGCGCCAGGCGAGCGCCTGGTCGTGCGCCTCGAGCGCACAGGTCTCGGCCGCGAAGACCGGCAGCAGTTCCCCGCCCAGCTGCTGCGCCAGGCCGGCCGCCGCGGCCAGCGCGTCGGGCCGGAGCGGATGGGCGGCCTCGGTATCCACGAGGAGCAACCTGCCCCGGTCGGCCGGCTCCGGCCGGTGCGGCAGGTCTTCGAGCTCGAGCCCCATGGCGGCGAGCAGGGCCTCGAGCTGGGCCGTGCCGCCGCGGCGGCTGCGGTCGGTGCTGGCGACCCGGACCGGCCGGCCGGCGAGCCGGGCGGCGGCCGCCAGCCGTGCCACCATGACGGTCTTGCCGACGCCGGGCGCACCCGCCACCACAACCGGCCGATCGGGCGGCCCGCCGGCCGGGCGGCCGATCGGGGCGAAGCGGCAATGGGCGGCGAGCGCGAAGGCGAGCACCTCCTCCGCATCCCTGGAGCCGCTCTCGCGGGCGGCGACGCAGAGCCGCTCGATCTGGGCTGCGGCGACGCGGTGGCCGCGCAGCACGACCGCCAGCCGCTCGATCACCTCGAGCGAGGTGCCGGACGTCAGGATGTCGGCGAGATCGTCAGGCCCCCCGTCTTTGGCCGCGGTGAGGCGCACGATCCCGGCGCCTTCCTCGGTCGCCAGGATCACCGCGTCCTCGCCCATGGCCCGGCGCAGCTGCGTCATCGCCTCCTGCACCGTCCGGCCCTCGAAGATCCGCAAGCGCATGGCTCAGACCTGCCCCAGCGTGCGCAGCTTGGCCTTGGGATGGATCTCGTTCTGCGACAGCACCACGGTGGCGGGGCGGAAGCGCTCGACGATCGAGCGGACATAGGGCCGGATGGCCGGCGAGGTGACCAGCACCGGCAGCTCGCCGCGCATCGCCTGCGCCTCGAAGGCATCCCGAAGCGCGCGGATGAAGTCCTGGAGCTGGCTCGGCGACATGGCGAGCTGGCGGTCCTCGCCCTGCCCGACAAGACTCTCGCCGAACGCCTGCTCCCAGGCCGGCGACAGCGTCAGGAGCGGCACGTAGCCGCCCGGCCCGGTGATCGAGCCCGTGATCTGGCGCGCGAGGCGGGCCCGGACATGCTCGATGATGAAGACGGCGTGCTGGGTGAACTGCACCGCCTCGCTGATC
>JAUIID010000309.1 GCA_030431615.1 Alphaproteobacteria bacterium | reverse complement strand
GCTCGCAACGGCTGTGGCAAGCAGGACGAGTGCCGCAAGAAGCCGCATCATGGTGTTCGATTTCCCTTCGATTCGAGCCGCCCGGCAGGACGGCTCAGGAGCAGCTGACAACGAGCGCATCGGGGTAGCCCATGCCCTGCACCCGGGCGAGCGTGCCGAAGGCGTCGCTGCGCGAGGCATAGGGGCCGAGGCGGACCCGGCTGACGGGCGGCGCGCTCTGGACCTCGACCGGGCCAACGGCATTGAGCCGCCGCTGCAGCGCCGCCGCGTTGACCGGCTCGCTGAAGGCGGCCACCTGCACGAAATGGTCGTCGGCACCGCAGCCGCGCGTGCTCGCGGGAGCGGAACGGGACGCCCTGGCCGGCGCTGCGCGCGCGACGGGGCCGGCGGCCGGGACGGCGGTGGCGACCACCGCGGCCGGGCGGGTGGTGGTGCCGGCCACCGGCGGCACGCCATGCGCCGGCAGGAGCGAGACGAAGCGGACCCGCACCCGGGCGAGGCCCTTGCCCTCGAAGCCGAGCTCCTTGGCGGCGGCCTGGGAGAGATCGATCAGGCGGTTGTCGTGGAAGGGGCCGCGATCATTCACCCGCAGCTGCAGCTTGCGGCCGTTGTCCAGGTTGGTCACCTCGACGACGCTCGGCAAGGGCAGGGTCGGATGGGCGGCGGTCGGCTGGCGCATGTCGAAGACCTCGCCATTGGCGGTCGGCAGGCCATGGAAATCCTGGCCGTACCAGGAAGCGACGCCGGTCTTGTCATAGGCGGGGTCGAACTCGGGGAAGTACCAGATGCCGTTGATCTTGTAGGGCTGGCCGAGCTTGTAGGTGCCGTGCGGGGTCGTGCTCACCGGATCGATGGGCGGCGGTGTCGAGCGTGGTCCCGAGCAGGCGGCGAGCAGCAGGGCCGCGAGCGCCAGGGCGAGGAAAGGACCGGTGCTGCGGCCCCTCATGTGCGGATGGCGTCGGCGAGCAGGCCGACGCTGGTGGCGAAATAGGTGGAACGGTTCCAGCGCATCAGCACCCGGAAATTGTCGTAGACGAGGTAGCTCGGCCCGCTTCCGTCATCCATCTTCAAAAGCGAGGCGTCGATCGCGACGGCCGGCAGGGCGCTGCCGTCGAGCCTGCGCACGCCTCTTGACTGCCAGGTGGCGAGCGGGCGCTCCTCGTCGAGCCCGGCCGAGGCGACGCCGCTGCCGGCCTTCACCTCGCGGCCCCAGATATACTCGGCGTTCCAGCCCATCTTGCTCAGATAGTTGGCCATCGAGGCGAAGATGTCGGCGTGCGTGCCCCAGATGTCGCGCCTGCCGTCGCCATTGCCGTCGACGGCATAGCCGAGATAGGTCGACGGCATGAACTGCGACTGGCCCATCGCCCCGGCCCAGGAGCCGAACATGGCGTCGGGCTCGATGTCGCCGGCCTCCAGGATCTGCAAAGCACTCAGGAGCTCGCCGCGAAAGAAGTCGGCGCGGCGGCCGTCATGCGCGAGCGTCGCCAGCGAGGCGACGACTGGAAAGCGCCCCTTGAATTCGCCATAGCTGGACTCGATGCCCCAGAGGGCGACGATGATCTCGGCCGGCACGCCGTACCTGGCCTCCACCTGCCGGAGCATCGGGCCATGCTCGGCGAGCAGCTTGCGGCCCTGCCTGATCCGCGCGTCGGAGATCACCTTGCCCCGATACTCGACGAAGGTCATGCGGCCTTCCGGCTGCCGCTGGTCGAGCTCGATCACCCTGGGGATGGGCTCGACCCCGGCCAGCGCCTGGTCGAGGGTGCGGTCGCTGACGCCCTTGCTGCGCGCCTCGCTGCGCAAGCCGTCGAGCCAGGCCGCGAACTCGGTCGCGGCGGCGGCCGGCAGCGCCGGCACGACGAGGCCGAGGGCCAGGACGAGCCCGGCCAAGCGCCGCGCGCCGCGCACCGTGATCAGGCGTGTTGCGAATGCCATCGAGCGCCGAGCCTCCATCAGATTTCCCTACCTGAGGTTATGCTCGGCACCGACAGTTCGATCAAGTCGCCGTCTGTGCTCAGTACGTGAAAGTGACGAAGCGAACACGTTCCGGCGAGGCCAGCGTCAGGCGGCTGGCCGGCCGCTCCATCGCGGGCCGGGTCGGCAGCGGCGGCAGGTCGAAGGTTATCTTCGGCATGGTGGCGATTGGCGGGATCGGCGGGATGGCACCGATCGGCGGGATGGTGCTCGGGGCGCCGCAGACCTGCGCGGGCCGACCGAGGCTGTTGTCGATGCGGATCTGGCACGATTCGACGACCCGCACCCGGATCTGCATCGTCGTCGACTTGCCGGCGGCCTCCGCCGGGGTTGTCGCTCCGACCGTGGCAAGACCCAGGGCCGCGACCGCCGCGACCTTGAGCCGACCGCGAGCTACCTGCTCGACCATGGGGCTCTCTCCCGTTCATCGGCCGCGTACTTGCGACCGGTAACGGGGAGTCATAGCACAACTGGCCCTGCCGTGTGTTAGCGGCCGTCAACCATGGCGAGCCCGGCATCGCCATCGCTCAGAAGGTGACCGACACGGTGAGCGCGTCGAGATACTGCCCGGCCGGCACCGCCTTCTGGATGGGGACCCGGCCGTAGATCGAGAGCTTCGTCGTCTCGCTGGGATTGCCGCTCGCCGCCACCACGGCGCCGGCGCCGCTGCCGTCGGTCCAGGGCACCGAGCGGGTGGCGTCGGGATAGACGTCGTAGGTCAGCCTGGCGCCGTCCGGGCCGGAGAGGTAGCGGTTGCCCGGACTGCCATTGCCGACGATGGCCACCTCGAACCTGGTTGCCGTCTCGCAGGAGACCTTGATCTCGCTGGTGCTGTCGGCGCCGCGGGCGACGTCGACGACCCCGAAGGCCAGCGAAGTCGTGGCGAACTGGCAGACGGCAAGCGCCGGCCGGGCGGTCACGACACAGAAGAGGGCGGCGCTGCACCAGAGGCAGATCAATCGGCGCATCGGATCTCTCCGAGGTCAGGCAGGGGATCGTTGCCGGCGAAGGCCGGCACGGCGCAGACGAAGCGGCGGCCGCCCTGCTCGCCCATGAGGTAGGCTTTGGTGTCGAGCGGGCCGGTGAGCTGGGTGAAGCCGTCGCGGGCGACGAGGCCGGAGAGGTCGCCGCCCTGGCTGGCGAGCACGAGCCCGGGCGGCAGCGGGAGGTCGGCGCGATCCAGGAAGGTGGCGGTGGCGCGCTGCACGGCGACGATGCCGAAGTCGATCGTCATGCCGCTGCGATCGTAGGGCACCGCTGCCGTCTCGGCGGTGGTGAGCTCGGCGTCGATCGGCAGGTCCTCGAGGGCGAGGCTGATCCGGTTCTGCTCGTAGGGGCTGAGGTCGGGCAGGAGGAGGCGGCCCGAGGCGTCGGTGCGGCCGGCCTCGCGATTGTCGACATAGACGCGCACGTCCGGGAAGCCCGGCAGGTCGACGAGGCCGAAGGCGCGGCCGATCCGGCGGGTCAGGCCGAAGCTGCCGTCGACGAAGGC
>JAUIID010000095.1 GCA_030431615.1 Alphaproteobacteria bacterium | reverse complement strand
ATAACCAGTTGCCGCCCAGGAGACCGCCCAGATAGCGCAGCGGGTTCTTGCCCTCGACGCCGGCCCAGTAGGAGAGGGGAGCGCCCGAGATGCCGATCACCGAGGCCTGGTCCGGCGCATAGGCCGAGAGCATCATGATCGCCCAGCCGGCCTGGCAGTTGCCGACGATGGCGGGCTTCGCTTCGGCGTCGGGATGCAGCTCCTGGACCTTCTGGAGAAAGCGCCACTCGGCATAGGCGACGTCGGCCAGGCTCTGGCCAGGCACGGGCTCGGGGCGAAACGAGACGAAGTAGACTGGATGGCCGGCCCGCAGGGCCACACCGACCTGGCTGGCCTCCTTGGAGCCGCCGATTCCGGGACCATGCCCGGCACGGGGATCGAAGACGACGAACGGCCGCTTCTTCGAATTGGTCGGCGCGTCCGCCTCGGGCAGGATTCGCAGCAGCACGTAGTTCGATGGCCGGTCCAGATCCTTCGCGTCGAGGACCACTTCGTGCTCGAACACCAGCACCGGCGGCTTGCCGGCCTCGTAGTGCTCCACGAACTGGTTGCCGCGCTGACGCAGCACATCGAGGGTGAGGATCGAGCGCTGGGCGGCATCGAGCCAGTAGGACATCCATGAATGACCCGGCGACATCTCCGACAGCATCGATGATCTCCTGCATTTCTGTTGCAGTGCAACATAGCCTTTGCGAAGTGCCCCGCAAGTTCGATCGGCACGGCCAAATCGTCTCAGTGCTCACCCCGCGTGCGGTCGGCTTGCCCACCCCCGCAGAAAAGCCGCGCGCTGTGGCCGTGCTGCGGGTTAGGGTGAGCGCATGGCAACCGATCGCCCCGCCCTGATCTGCGAGGAATGCGACACGCTGACCGCGGTCCGGCGGGTGCCGTTCGGGGTGACGGCGCAGTGCGGCGTTTGCGGGAACGTGCTCTTTCGCGAGCGGCGGGACAGCATTCGTCGCGCAACGGCGCTCACCCTGGCAGCGTTCATTCTGCTGCTGATCGCACACGCCTTCCCGTTCATGACCTTCACGATGGAGGGCAACTCGACCTCGGGCACGATCCTCGGCAGCGTCTACGCACTCTGGCACGACGGGTATTGGGAGCTCGCCCTTGTGGTCCTCGCCATGGCGAGTCTCGTGCCGTTCGCACGGCTTGCGCTCGGGCTCTGGGTCCTCGTGCCGCTGGCCATGGGCCGGCTGGCGCCTGGCACCTTCGAGCTCTTCGGCCTGTATTCGCGATTCCAGACCTGGGCGATGATCGAGGTCTATCTGATCGGCGTGCTCGTCGCCTACACCAAGCTCGTCGATCTGGCGACCATCGACCTCGGCCCGGCGATGTGGGCTTTTGGCGGCCTGATCGTCTGCACCGCGGCGGCCGACAACGTGCTGGATCCGCGAGCCGTCTGGTGGCGGCTGGCGCCGCAGAACAAGCTGGGTGCCCTGGTCGCCACCGGCCAGCCGCTCGTCGGCTGCCACGTCTGTGCCCAGGTCGTGCCCCTGCCGGCCGATGCCCATGACGTGCACTGCCCGCGGTGCCACGCCGCCCTGCATCATCGCAAGCCGGACCCGCTCGCGCGGTCCTGGGCGCTGCTCATCGCCGCGGCCTTGCTCTATATCCCGGCGAATATTCTCCCGGTCATGACGGTCACGAGCTTCGGCAAGGGCCAGCCGGACACGATTCTTTCCGGTGTCATCGAGCTGATCCACGCCGACATGTGGCCGATCGCGGCGCTCGTCTTCTTTGCCAGCATAACCGTGCCGGTGCTCAAGATCGTCGGCCTCGTCCTGCTCCTCGTCGCGGCGCAGCGCGGCTGGGCTGCCAGGGCTCGCGATCAGACGCGACTCTACCGCGTCATCGAGCAGGTCGGCCGCTGGTCGATGATCGACATCTTCATGATCTCCATTCTTGCCGTGCTCGTGAACCTCGGCGAGATTGCGCAGATCGAGCCGGGGCCAGGGGCCATTGCATTCGCCTCGGTGGTCATCCTGACCATGCTCGCCGCGCACAGCTTCGAGCCGCGCCTCATCTGGGATCACAGGCGAAAGAATCATGTCAACAGCCCCGCCTGACCGAACCGTCGCCGAGCCGACTTTGCGCAAGAGCCGCGGCTTCTCGCTCGTCTGGATCGTGCCCATCGTCGCGGCCGCAGTCGGTATCTGGCTCGCCGTCACGACCGTCCTCAACCGGGGGCCGCTCGTGGCCGTGACCTTCGTCACCGCGGATGGGCTGGAGGCCGGCAAGACGCGGTTGAAGTATCGCGATGTCGATGTCGGGACGGTCGAGGCCGTGCGGGTGACCGACGACCTCAAGGGCATCATCGTCGATGCCCGGATCGAGAAGAGCTTCGCGTCGAACATCACCGAGAACAGTCGCTTCTGGGTGGTGCGGCCGCGCGTTGGATTCAGCGGCGTGACGGGCCTCGGAACGCTTTTGTCGGGTGCCTACATCGAGGTCGAGCCAGCCGAGGGGGAAAGAGCGAGCAGCTTTGTCGGCCTGGAGGAGCCACCCTTGATCCGCTCCGATGTCGAGGGCACGCAGTACAAGCTGATCGCGGACAACCTCGGTTCGGTCAATCGCGGCGCGCCCGTCTATTATCGGGGTTTCGAGGTGGGCCAGATCCTCGGCCACCAGTTGTCGGACGATGGCAAGCAGTTTCACATCCCCATCTTCGTCCGCAGCCCGCACGACAAGCTGGTGGCACCCGACAGCCATTTCTGGGACGTCAGCGGCATCAGCTTTCGGGCGGGGGCAGACGGCATCGATCTGAAGATCGCCAGCGTGGCCTCGCTGATCGCCGGCGGCGTGGAGTTCTCCTCGCCGAGCGGCCAGGGCCAGCCGGCACCGGCCGACACGACGTTCACGCTCTTTCCGGACGAATCGAGTATCAGCGATTCGCGGATCGCCGCACACATTCCCTACGTCATCGACTTCGATGGCTCGGTGCGCGGCCTGCAGGTTGGCGCCCCGGTCGAGTTCCGTGGCATCCGGACCGGCACGGTGACGAAGATCGAGCTCATTCCCGACTTCACGAGCGGCAAGGCGCCCATCCGGGTCTTCGTCGATCTCGAGCCGCAGCGCTTTGCCAACAGCGACCCGGCGGACACCATCGAGGAGCAGTACGAACGGACGCGGCACCTGGTCTCGCTCGGGCTGCGCGCCCAGCTCAAGACCGGCAATCTCCTGACCGGCGACCTCTTCATCTCCATGAATCTCGTGCCGGACGCGCCACCGGCCAAGGTGGAGATGATCGATGGCGTGCCGCTGATCCCCTCGGTGCCGACCGATCTCGAGGCGCTCACCGCCTCGATCAGCGGGCTGCTCGACCGGTTGTCCTCGTTGCCCATCGAGGACGTCGTGGACAGCCTGCAACGCTCGGCATCCACCGTCGAGGCGCTTGTTTCCAGCCCCGAGGCTACGGCCGGCCTGCAGGATCTGGCGGCGGCCGGGTCCGATCTGCGCAATCTCATCGCCGAGCTCGAGGCGGCCTCCGGGCCGATGGCCCGATCGGCCCAGACGGCAGTTGGCCAAGTGGAGCAGACCATGCAGTCGGTCGACGCCATGCTCGGCCAGAACTCGACCTTGCGCTACCAGCTCGAGCGGGTCTTGCAGGAACTCACTGCCGCGGCGCGTTCGATCCGCAGCTTCGCCGAATTGCTCGATCGCGACCCGAGCGCGATCATTCGTGGACGATAGGGAGTGACCACCATGGGCACCAAGAAGCAGCTCGGTATCCTGACCATGGCTCTTGCGCTGGCTGTCACTGCCTGCACGCCGGTTCAGCCGATCCGCTACTACGCGCTGACACCCGTCAGCCAGGAGGAGCCTGTCGGCGAGACCGACAAGGTGATCGGCGTGGCGCCCATCGCCCTGCCCGACTACCTCGATCGCAACGGCATCGTGACGCGCACCAGCCCGAACGAACTGACGGTCGCCGAGAGCTCGAACTGGATCGAGCCTCTCGACCTGCAGATGCGCCGCGTCGTGGCGCGCAACCTCGCTCTGCTGCTCGGCACCGATCTGGTCTTCATCCTGCCGCAGCAGCGGCTGCTGCCGCTGGACTACACGGTCGAGATCGCCGTCGAGCGCTTCGACATCGAACTGGGCGAGGCAACTACGGGCACCGCGGAGGTGCCCGAGCTGACGGTGTTCGAGGGGCGCTGGACGCTGTTCAAGCGCGAATCGCTCGATGTGCTGAAGACGGCCCCGATACGCATCACCGTGCCGGTCGAGAGCCCGGCGACCTTCGAGCAGCGAACAGCTGCGATGAGCGAGGCGGTTGCACGGCTCAGCCGAACGATAGCGACGGCACTCGCCCAGGCGCCAAAGCCGGCCACCTGAGCACGCGGCTCGGCTTGTGGGCAGGCCGCGCCGGGGCTACTCCAGTCCCGAGCGCCAACGAGACAACATCCGGAACGCCGCATGACCTCCGCAACCACCACTGGCGAGCAGCCCTCGGTCCTCGTCGTCTGGCCGATCCGGCCGAACGCCATGGCTCAGCTCGAGCAGGAATTCCGCCTGGTCCACCTCTCCAGCTCGCCGGATCCCGAAGCCCTGATCGACGCGGAGGGAGGGGAGATCCGGGGCATTGTCAGCACGGGCGAACGGGGCGTCAGCGCCGCCCTGATCGACCGCTTGCCCCGGCTCGAGATCGTCGCCTGCTTCGGCGTCGGCTATGATGGGATCGATGTCGGGGCCTGCCGCCAGCGCGATGTCAGGGTCACCAACACGCCCGATGTGCTGAGCAAGGAGGTGGCCGACATGGGCATCGGCCTCATCCTGATGACGCTTCGCCGCCTGGCCGAGGCGGACCGCTTCGTGCGCCGCGGTGCCTGGCTCGAGGATGCGATGCCGATGGGCACCTGCGTCACCGGCAAGAAGCTGGGTATCGTCGGCATGGGCAGGATCGGCCGCGAGCTCGCGACGCGGGCCCAGGCGCTCGAGATGATCCCCGGCTACCACAACCGGAACCGGCGCCCGGACGTCGACCTGCCTTATTTCGCGACACCGGTCGAGCTCGCCCGCTGGGCCGACATCCTGGTGCTCGCCTGCCCCGGCGGAGCGGCGACGCATCATCTAGTCAACGAAGCGGTGCTCGACGCACTCGGCCCGCAGGGCTGGCTCGTCAACATCGCCCGTGGCTCGGTGGTCGACGAGCCGGCCCTGGTCAGGGCGCTCGAGGCGGGGCGAATCAGGGGCGCCGGGCTCGATGTCTTCGCTGACGAGCCGCGCGTGCCGGAGGCCCTCCTGAAGATGGAGAAGGTCGTCCTGACACCGCACCACGCAAGTGCGACCGACGAGACCAGGGATGCCATGGCGCAGCTCGTGGTCGACAATCTGCGCGCCCATTTCGCCGGCCGACCGCTGCTGACGGCCGTAGCGTAGGTGGCAGGCGGCCCGGCGCGGGCTGCCATCGAATTGTCGATCAACAGCGATAGAGGGGCAGGATAGCGCCAGCGGAGCTATCTCATGTCCGATGTCGGGATCCGGGCCGATGGCCTCCATATCGTCGACCAGCTGATCCTCGAGCGGGCGCCGCACCTTCTGGCCGATCCCGTGGCATGCCGCGCCTTTGCCAATTTCCTGTTGCGCCCCCTGCGCTACGCGGAGGCGCGGGAGATGGCGGACCGCGTGCGCGGTCTCTCTGGTGGCGCCATCCTGGATCTGCTCAGCGCCGAGCTGGCGCTTCGGGTGAAGGACACCGGCCGTACCCTGCTGCCGGCGCATGGTCCGGCAATCATTGTCGCCAATCACCCGACCGGCCTCGCGGACGGCATCGCCGTCTGGGACAGCATCAGGCGCCGGCGACAGGATGTGCATTTTCTGGTCAATGGCGACGCGCTCCGGGTGGCGCCCGGCCTTGCCGATGTCATGATCCCGATCGAGCTCAATCGGCAAAAGTGCACCCGGGCAGCGTCGCGATTGGTGCTCAGGCAGATCAAGGATGCCATTGGCCGGGGTCGTGTCATTGTCGTCTTCCCGTCTGGGCGGCTCGCCCATCTCAGTTGGCGTGGCTTGCGGGAGCGGACCTGGCTGCCCTCCGTTTTGTCGATCGCGCGACGCCATGCCCTGCCGATCGTGCCGCTGCACATCCGGGCGGCCAACTCGCCGGCCTTCTATCTGCTGTCGCAGCTCGGCCGGGAATTGCGCGATGTCACGCTGTTTCGCGAGCTGCTGAACAAGCGCGGCAGGACGTTCCGGCTTTCCTATGGTGCACCGGTAGCGGTTGCCAGCCTGCCGGACGATCCGCGTCGGGCAATGGCAGCCCTGCAGCATCAGGTCGAGAACCTGCTGCCGCTGGCAGCTGCCGGGCGCTCGTGGGAGCGTGGTCGCTGGGGCCTGCGCTCGCCCGCCCTTGGTTGAACAAGCACGGGCGTTAGCCGCCCGTTAACCTTAATAGCCTCTAATCCCCGGCCGTGAGTACCGGCCACTGGGCGTCATCGACGAGCCTCTGGCCGATCCCTGGTTGGAGGCAACATGGCGCAAGTTCTGGTCGTCGACGACGACGAGCTTCTGGTCGAGCTCGTGACTTTTACCCTGGAAGGCCACGGGCACACGGTGCTGACCGCCGAGGATGGTGCCGAAGCGTTCGAGATCGCCGTCCGCGAGCGGCCGGACGTGATGGTGCTCGACGGCATGATGCCGGGAGCTGACGGTCTCGATGTCCTGCGCCGCCTGCGGCACGAGGCGGGCCTCGACCTGCCGGTCATCATGTTGAGCGCCCGCAAGCAGGAACGCGACGTGGTTGGTGGCTTGGCCGAGGGGGCCAGCGACTATCTGGTCAAGCCGTTCATGCCGGAGGAGCTGGCGATGCGCATCCAGAAGGCGCTGCGCGTCCCCGCATGATGGCCGCTTCGCGTCTT
This sequence comes from Alphaproteobacteria bacterium, assembly GCA_030431615.1. GTDB lineage: Bacteria > Pseudomonadota > Alphaproteobacteria > Geminicoccales > Geminicoccaceae > SLRI01. The sequence goes on along the minus strand of JAUIID010000095.1, from coordinate 12,359 downwards.
CCCACCAATCCGGGCTGGCCGGCCCTCGTGCTGCTTGGTTGCCTGGTGCTCTCGCCGCTCGCCGGCGCGCCGGCGATGGCGGCGGTCCCCAGCGTCAGCCGCGAGACACTGCTGCAGCTTCGGGCCGATGGCGAGTTCGAGCAGGCGCTGGAGGTGGTGGACGCTCTTCTGGCCAAGGCGCCGGACGACGCCGACCTGCTGCTGATCAAGGGTCAGATCTTGGCCTTTCTCGGTGACGACCGGAGCGCACTCGAGACGCTGGCTGAGGCTGCGCGGCTGGCGCCCGACTATCTCGACATCCGCCTGATGCAGGCCCGCGTGCACGGCTATGCCGAGCGGCATGACGCGGCCCTGGCGGTGCTGCGGCCGGCGGTGACGCCCGAGGTGGCTCGTCTCGATGCCCAGCTCCTGCTTGGGCGGACGGCGCTTGCTGCCGACGAGCATGAACTGGCGAGGGACGCCTTTGCCCGTGCGGCGGTGCTGGAGCCGGGCTCCGGCGACGCCTGGCTCGGACTCGGCGACGTTGCCCGGAGCGAAGGTGTGATCAACGTTGCGCAGCTCAACTACGAGCGCGCATTGGTGGTGCCGGAGACGGCGCCTGTGGCGCGTGAGCGCATCGACTCGCTGGCCTCGGAGCAGCGCCGCTTCGAGCTCTCGACGGATTTCTCGTTCAGTCGATTCAACGACGACAGCGACGACTGGCGCGAAGGCGGGATCAGCCTCGCATGGCGCATCGACGACTGGCACCAGCTTACCGGCGGCCTCGCCGTGGCCAATCGCTACGGCAGCACCGATTTCCAGGCGGCGGTCGTCTGGAACGGGCGGCTTGACGAGCGAAGCGGCTACTTCCTCGGTGCCGCGGTCACCCCGGCCGCCAACTTCCTGCCATCCTGGAAGCTGCGCGGCGGGCTCGATCGCGAGCTCTTCGATCTAACCGGCCGGGTCGGTCGGCTCGGCGTCGGTGTCGGCTTCTTCGAGGTGTCGCTCGCCGAATACGAGGACGGCCTCGTCCAAGGCTTTGACGTCGGGCTCGTGCAGTATGGCTGGGAAGGCCGTGTCTGGGTCACCGCCAAGGCGGGCGGCAGCTTTGGCACCAGTGGCAGCTTCGACCCGAATTACGGGCTCCGGCTCGACTGGCAGCTCACGCCGGAAACCCGGGCATTCGGTGGCTTCGGCCAGTCCTACGACAACAGCACCCAGGGGATGGGCACCACCGACAGCTATTTCATCGGCCTGGACCACTGGTTCACCGACCGGTTCGGCATGGTGCTGAGCCTGGCGCTCGAGGATCGCGACAATGGTGTCCGTCAGACCACGGCCGGTCTCGGCTTTCGGGTGCGTTTCTGATGCTCGGCCTCGGGTCCCTCGACTTCCTGATGCGGCTGATCTGGCAGGCGACGCTGGTGCTTGTCGCCATCGGGCTCGTCCTGAGCGCTGGCCTCGTGTTGCGCCGGCTCCTGGAGGAGTGGGCGGCGGCGCGCCACCGACCGGCTCGCGAGGGCCTGCGCAGGGCGCTGCTCGCCAGCCTCAACCGGCCTTCGGCCGGTCCGCTGGAGGTGCCGGCTGGCCTGCCGTTGGCGGAGACGGCACGGCTCGTCGACGAGCTTGCCCAGATCGTCCGCGGCGATGCCAGAACGCGGCTCGGAGCCTTCGCGGTCGGCGCGGGGATCGAGCGCTACTGGCTCCGCCGGTTGCGCTCGGCCACCACGCTTCGCCGGCTCGACGCCGTGCGCTGCCTCGGCCTGCTCGCCACGCCGACGGCACGGGGCGCACTGACCGCCATGCTCGACCGGGGCGACGCCCGTTATCGGCTGGCTGCGGCGGAGGCCCTAGCCCAGGATACCGACCTCGCTTCCTGGCTGGTCGAGCGGTTGCTCGTTGATCCCGCGTCGCGTGGTCGCCTTGCCGCGCGGTTCTGGCACCGGCTGGCCGCCAATGCGCCTCAGGCGGTAGTCGCCTGCCTCGCTCGCACCGACGTCGACGCGGCTCTCCTGGTCCGGCTGCTCGAGGCGCTGGGCGACGCCGGTCACACGGCAGCGGCTACCGAGATCGAGCTCCTGCTCGGCCGGCATGATGCCACGGTCGATCGGACCGCACTGGCCACGCTCGATCGCCTCAATCATCCGGCGGTTCTGCGCTGTGCCCGCGCCCTGAGTGCGGCAACGGAGGCGGATTCCCGCCGTGCCGCGCTCGGCGTGCTGGAACGACGCGGCCGGGCCCGCGATGCCGAGCTGATCTCGGGCCTGGCACGGGATCCGGTCGCCGATATCGCCGCCGCCGCCGAGCGACTCCTCGCCCGCCTCAGGCCCGCCACCGCCGATGGAGCCATCCCGGCATGATCCCGTTCCCGCCCTTCTTCGATTTTTTGGCCCAGACGACGGCCGTCCTCGTCATCGTCGTCAGCATGTCGCAGAACCTGCTCTATCTCGTTCTCCTCCTGACCGCGGTTTCGGTGATGCTCGGCCGGCCGCGCGTGCATCAGAGCCGGGCACTCTGGAACGGCCTGGTCGACGGTGCGCCGCCGGTCAGCGTCATCGTGCCGGCCTTCAACGAGGCCGAGACGATCGCCGACTCGCTCCGCTCGCTCCTGGCGCTCGAGTATCCGGATTTTCGGGTGGTGGTCGTGAACGACGGCTCGACCGATCCGACGCTGGAGGTGCTGGTCCGCGAGTTCGGCCTCGAACCGGCCCCGCTCGAGGGCGTCTCTGCCCTGCCGCATGCACCTGCGAGAGGGCTCTACAGGTCTGCCCGCCACGCCAATCTGGTGGTGCTGGACAAGGTCAACAGCGGCAAGGCCGACGCCCTGAATGCCGGGCTAGGCCAGGTGACGACCGAGCTCTTCTGCGCGGTCGACGCCGACAGCCTGATCGAGGCCGACGGCCTGCTCCGCGTGGTCCAGCCCTTCGTCGAGGACCCGGAGCGGGTGGTCGCGGTCGGTGGCACGGTCCGGATCGCCAATGGCTGCGGTGTTCGGGCCGGGCGGGTGCGCAACGTGGCCTTGCCGCGCCGCCTCCTGCCGCTCCTGCAGACGGTCGAATATCTGCGCGCCTTCATGATGGCGAGGCTCGCCTGGGGGCGCATCGGCTGCCTGATGATCGTCTCCGGCGCCTTCGGCCTCTTCCGCCGCGACGTGGTGATCGAGCTCGGCGGCTACAGCACGAAGACCGTGGGCGAGGACCTCGAGCTCGTGGTGCGTCTGCACCGGCGGATGTGCAACACCGGCCGCGACTATCGGATCGAGTTCGTGCCGGAGCCCGTTTGCTGGACCCAGGTGCCCGAGCGCCTCGGCGAGCTTGCCCGGCAGCGGCAGCGCTGGCAGCGCGGTGCTCTCGAGACCTTCTTCCGCCACAAGGACATGCTGGTCGGCCGCACCTATGGCCGGGTCGGTCGGCTCGGCCTCGGCCACATCCTTCTGCTCGACGTGATCACGCCGCTGGTCGAGGTGCTGGGCTATCTGCTGCTGCCTTTCTTCTGGCTCGCCGGCACCATCAACACCCAGTTCTTTCTCGCCTATCTGGCGCTCACCTTCGCCTTCGGCGTCTTCATCTCCGTCTCATCCCTGGTGCTCGAGGAGTTCGAGCGGCGCCGCCTGCCCCGGGCCAGGGACCTCGTCGTGCTCACCATCGCCGCCATCATCGAGAACTTCGGCTACCGCCAGCTTGCCAATCTGTGGCGGATCCAGGGCCACTGGCAGTACTGGCGTGGCGCTGCGCACTGGGGCACGCAGAATCGCCGGGCCTTCGCCACCGTCTGACCGCCGTTCAGCAGCCCGGCTTGTCGGCCGCATCCTCGCACCGTCTTTCGCTCACCATCGCGAGCTCCTTCGCCAGTGCCCGAAGCGCCGTCCTCAGGCCCTCCTCGAGCACTGGGTGGTAGAAGGGCATCTCCAGCATGCGCGGCACACTGAGCTCCTGCTGGCAGGACCAGGCGAGGAGATGCGCCATGTGCTCGACCCGGGGACCGAGCATCTCGGCACCGAGAAGGGTGCCGCAGCCCCGCCTGGCATAAAGGCGCACGAGGCCCCGGTTCTCGGCCATCACGCGAGCCCGGCCCTGGTCGGCGTACGAAATGGCGCCGATCGCCACCTCGCTCTGGTCCAAATCGGCGAAGCGTCGCCCGACGATGGCCATTTGCGGGTCGGTGAAGGCAATGGCGAGGGGAGTCCGGCGCCGGTGCGGCTCGACCTTCGGGTAGAGCAGCGCGTTGGCGCCGGCGATCCGCCCCTCGTCGGCAGCCTCGTGCAGGAGCCCGCTGCCGCCGGCAACATCGCCCGCCATGAAGATCGGCAGATCGCCGCATTGCGTCGTCTCGGGATTCCACTCGGGGCGGCCTTTGTCGTCGAGAGACAGACCGGTCGCCGCGAGGTTCAGTCCGGCCAGATTCGGCCGCCGGCCCGCCGCGACGAGCACCTGCGCGAAGCGGCGCTCGTGGCCGGTGCCGTCGGCCGCCCGCCAGCGCAGGCTGAATCCGTCGCCGTCAGCTTCCACGTCCTCGATCTCGGCCCCGAGATGCAGTTCCAGCTCGGCGCCGAGCGTCGAACGTGCGGCATCCTTGAGCTCCGGGTCCGAAAACGGCCCGAGATCGTCGAAGGGATTGAAGAATGCCACGGCGACGCCGAGCTGCGCCATGGCCTGGCCGAGCTCGAGCGCGATCACGCCCGTGCCGATGACCGCGAGGCTTGCCGGCAGGTCCTCGAGCTCGAAGATCGTGTCACTGGTCAGGACACGGTCGGCCAGATCATCGAAGGGCGGCGGCAGCCAGGGCGAGCTGCCAGCGGCGATGACCACCGCACCGGCCTCGATCCGCTCGCCCTCGACCTCGAGACTGGTCGGGCCGACGAAGCGGGCATGGCCGTGCAGGCGCTCTTCCTCCGGCAGGGCCTCGGTCGAGCGGACCATGCCGTTGGCGAAGCGATCGCGTTCCCGCTGCACTCGCGCCATCACCGCCCGGCCGTTGATTTCGAGCCCGCCCGCCGCGTGCAGGCCGAACGTCGGTGCATCATGTACGGCCCGGGCGCGCTCGGCGGCGGCGACCAGGAGCTTGGATGGCATGCAGCCGACACGGGCGCAGGTGGTGCCGTAGGGGCCGTGCTCGATCAGAAGCGCACTGCCACCGCATTTGACCACTTCGCTCCTGGCGTTCAGGCCGGCCGTTCCGGCGCCGATCACGGCGACATCGATCTTGCGCATGGCGTTCCTCCCTTTCGACGCTCCGTTCCGTCGTCGTCAACGCCTCAGGCGGCGGCCCGGTTCACTTCCTGTCCCGAGCGGGCGGCCCTCAGGATGACCTGTTGCGTGCGCCCATAGCCTGGTTCGAGCTCGGCCAGATGCGGGCCGAGATCCTCGTGCAGCGCCGGCAGGGCATGGAACGGCACGGCCGGAATGGCATGGTGCTCGGCGTGGAACGCCATGTTCCAGTTGAGCCACTGGATCGGCCGCAGGGTCAGCACGGTGCGGGTATTGACCAGCATGTCCGGCACCAGCGGGCAGGCGCCGTGCTCGCTCATCCGGATGATCCGCATGAAGGGCTCGCCGAGGACGCGCGGCACCAGCCAGCAGGTGAGCGCCAGCGTCGAGCCGGTGACGATCGAGGCCAGGGCGATCGCTGCGTAGACGAGCCACATCCAAACCGCCTCGCGCTGCACCCGGCGGCGTTGGCTCGCCGGGATGAAGGCCTGCTCGACGGCCGTGAACGCTCCAACCGGATGGCGGAAGAGCGAGGAGAAGAGCGCCCAGAAATAGGGCAAGGCGGTCGCATACCAGAAATAGCCCGCAACGCTCCCGCTCGCCGCCACCATCTCCGGGTCCCTGGCCGGATCGGAGGTATGGGCGTGGTGCGCTGCATGTTCGAGCCGGAAGAACGTGGGCGGCAGGCCGAGGGCGAGCCCGGTGGCCCAGAGGACGGCGGTGTTCAGCCGGCGGCTCCGGAAGGCACTGGAATGCGCCGTCTCGTGGAACGGCGCAAAGAGATGCACGATGACGATGCCGTGGACGATCATCGCCGGCCACAGCCACCAGCTGTCTCGCGTCAGCACGACGATGGTGCCGGTTAGTCCGAGCCCCAACAGATGCAGCCCGAGAAACACCAGCCCGGGCAGGTCGCGGCGTCGCGCGAGATGGCGCAGGCGGTCGGGCGGGACAAGTGAGCGCGGGTCGGGCAAGGCGACGTTCCGATGACTGGACGCTGGGACCATGAGTACGGACGATCCTCGCCCCGCCACGGGGCTGGGGACAAGGGCTTTCATTGTCGGTGCGGCAAGCGGCTCATCCGGCCGGACGATCGGCAATGTCACACGGGGCCGCAAAAGCGATGGGAAGAGTGGTTGCGGCGGGCGTCCGGGTTTCAACCGGCTGGGCGGTCCGGCAACACGATCCTAGTCTGAGAGGCGATCCCGGTGCGGGTGTCCGGCAATTTCGGGGACTACGACGATGCTGAACTGGTTGCTGGTCTTCGTGCCGATTGCGATCGGCCTCGAGTTCATTGCGCCCGAACGTCATCTCCTCGTGTTCTTCACGTGCGGCCTGGCGATCCTGCCACTGGCGGGCTGGCTGGGGCTGGCCACGGAGCAGCTGGCCGATCGTACCAGCGAGGGCGTGGGCGGCCTGCTCAATGCCACCTTCGGCAATGCGGCGGAGCTGATCATTGCGCTCGCGGCCCTGCGTGCCGGGCTTCCGGACGTCGTCAAGGCGTCGATCGCCGGATCGATCCTGGGCAACATGCTGCTGGTGCTGGGAGCCGCCATGCTGGCCGGCGGCACGCGTTACAAGGAGCAGCAGTTCAACGCCTCGGCGGCCCGCTCGGAAGCGACCATGCTGATGCTGGCTGCGATAGCACTGATCATGCCGGCCGCCTACAACGCGCTCGTGGCCGAATACGTGCCCGGCGGACAGGCGGCATTGAGCGTCTCGATCTCGGTCGTGCTGCTCGTCATGTACGGCCTCTTCCTGCTCTTCTCGCTGCGCACCCACGCAACGCTCTTCGCCGGCACCGCTCATCAGGGAGAGGGGGAGGGGCACGCCGCGCCATGGTCGCCGGGCAGGGCAATCTCTGTGCTCGCCGGGGCGACGATCGGGATCGCCTGGCTCAGCGAGATCCTGGTCGGCGCCATCGAGCCGAGCGCCCACGACCTCGGCCTCAGCAACATCTTCATCGGCGTCTTCGTCATCGCCATCCTCGGCAATGCAGCCGAGCACGCGACCGCGATCACGGCGGCGCTCAAGAACCGGATGGACCTCTCGCTCTCGATCGCCATCGGCTCGAGCGTGCAGGTGGCACTCTTCGTCGCCCCTGTGCTCGTCCTGGCGAGCCTGGTCATCGGTCCGGCGCCGATGGACCTCGTCTTCGGCAAGGGGCAGGTGCTCGTGGTGCTCCTGGCGGTTCTGGTCACCGCACAGGTGGCCGGCGACGGCCGCTCTGACTGGCTGAAAGGTGCCCAGCTCCTTGCCGTCTATGTGATTATTGGCCTAGCGTTCTTCCTCACGCCGCAAGGTTAGTGGCGCCCTAGCTCGGGGGGCTGGAATGAACGAAGGACTGGTCGCAGCACCGGCTACCAAAGGCTGGCAGCGCTGGCTGCCGGGGATCGCCACGGCGCGGCACTACGAGCTTGCCTGGCTGCCGCATGACCTGGTCGCCGGCCTCGTCCTCGCCGCCATGCTGGTGCCGGTCGGCATCGCCTATGCCGTGGCCTCGGGCCTGCCCGGGATCTGCGGGCTCTACGCGACCATCGTCCCGCTCCTCGTCTATGCCCTCTTCGGGCCGAGCCGCATCCTGGTGCTTGGCCCCGACTCCGCGCTGGCGACCCTGATCCTCGCCACCATCCTGCCGCTCTCGGGCGGCGATCCGGTCCGCGCGATGGCGCTGGGCGGTGCCATGGCCGTGGTGGCCGGCCTCGTCTGCATCTTCGCCGGGCTGCTGCGGCTCGGCTTCGTCACCGAGCTGCTCTCCAAGCCGATCCGCTACGGCTACATGAACGGCATCGCGCTCACCGTGATCATCAGCCAGCTGCCGAGCCTCCTGCAGGTCTCGATCGAGAGCACCGGGCCGTTGCAGGACCTGGTCGCCATCACCGGGGCGGTGGTCGACGGTGCCGCCAACGGACCGGCTGCCGCGATCGGCATCGGCGTGCTGGTGCTGATCCTCTGCCTCAAGCACTGGACGCGCTTCTCCGGGATTCTCCTCGGCGTCATCATTGCCACGGTCCTCGCCGCCGTCCTCGACCTTGGCGAGACCGCGGGCGTCGTCGTGCTCGGTGCCCTGCCACAGGGCCTGCCGGCCTTTGCCCTGCCGTGGCTGACGCCGGCCGACATCGTGCCCGTGGTGGTCGGCGGCTGCGCCGTGGCGCTCGTCTCGTTCGCCGATACCAGCGTGCTGTCGCGCTCTTATGCCGCCCGGCTCAAGACCAGCGTCGATCCGAACCAGGAGATGATCGGCCTGGGTGCCGCCAACCTCGCCACCGGCTTCTTCCAGGGCTTCCCGATCAGCAGCAGCTCGTCGCGCACACCAGTCGCGGAATCGGCCGGGGCGCGGACGCAGCTCACCGGTGTCATCGGCGCCGTCGGTGTCATGCTGCTCCTGGTGTTGGCGCCGGGGCTCCTGAGCGACCTGCCGAAGAGTGCCCTCGCCGCCGTCGTGATCGCCGCGGCCATCGGACTCTTCGAATTTGCCGATCTCGGCCGGCTCTATCGCATCCAGCGCTGGGAGTTCTGGCTGTCGATGGTGTGTTTCGCGGCGGTCGCCGTGCTCGGCCCGATCGAGGGCATCGGGCTTGCCATCGTCGCCGCAGTGATCGAGTTCCTCTGGGATGGCTGGCGGCCGCATTGGGCGGTGCTCGGCCGGGTGGACGGCCTGCGCGGTTACCACGACCTCAAGCGCTACCCCAAGGCCCGGCTGGTGCCCGGGCTCGTCATCTTCCGCTGGGACGCTCCGCTCTTCTTCGCCAACGCCGAGTTCTTCCAGGAGAACCTGACCGAGGCGATCGTTGGCTCACCGACCCCGGTTCGCCAGGTGGTCGTGACCGCGGAGCCGATCACCAGCGTCGACGTGACGGCGGCGGACATGCTCGCCGAGCTCGAGACGCGGCTGCGGGAGCAGGGGATCGAGCTGCGCTTCGCGGAGCTCAAGGATCCCGTCAAGGACAAGCTGCGCCGCTTCGAGCTGCTCGACCAGTTCGGTGAGGCGAGCTTCTTCCCGACCCTGGGCGCCGCCGTCGACGCCTACCTGGCGACGCACCGGGTCGACTGGACACCCTAGGTCCGGCCTACTCCGCCGGCTTGGGCGCCTCCACGGCCGGCTTGCGGCGCCAGGGAATGAGCCGCGTGCTGTTCTCGCGCACCCATTCGAAGCAGACATAGAGGGTCGGGATCATGAAGATGCCGATGGCCGACGCGCCGATCATGCCGGCGAAGACGGAGGTGCCCACGCCGCGCCGGCTGAGCTCGCCGGCGCCGGTCGCCACGACCAGCGGGTAGAGGCCGGCAATGAAGGCGAAGCTGGTCATCATCACGGCGCGGAACCGCTCGCGGGCACCCATTACTGCCGCCTCGCCGATCGGATGGCCCTCCTCGCGCCGCATCTTGGAGAACTCGATGATCAGGATGCCGTTCTTGGCGGCGAGGGCGATCAGCACGACGATGCCGATCTGGGCGTAGATGTTGTTGTCGAGGCCGAACAGCATCAACCCGAGCATGGCGGCGAAGAGGCCGACCGTGACCGAGAGCAGGACCGGTACCGGAATCATCCAGCTCTCGTAGAGGGCGACCAGGAAGAGATAGGCGAAGAGAATGGCGAGCCCGAGAATCGTGCCGGTCTGGCCGGCGGCCTCGATCTCCTGCAGCGCCGTGCCGGTCCACTCGTAGCCGTAGCCGGCCGGCAGGGTTTCGGCGGCGACCCCCTCCATGGCCGCGATCGCCTCGCCCGAGCTGTGGCCCGCGGACGGTGTCCCGGCCACTGTCACGCTGCGGAAGTTGTTGTAGCGGGTGACGAACTGCGGCCCGAGCGTCAGCCGCGGCTCGGCAAAGGCGCGCACCGGCACCATCTGGCCGGCATCGTTGCGGACGTGGATGTTGTAGATGTCGTCGACGACCGCCCGATCCTGCTCCTGGCCCTGGACGAGGACCTGCCAGGTTCGGCCGAAGAGGTTGAAGTCGTTGACGTAGTAACCGCCCAGGGTCGACTGCAGGGCGTTGAAGACGTCGCTGACGCTGATGCCGAGGGTCTGCACCCGCTCACGGTCGATATCGAGATAGATCTGCGGCGTGGCGGCGGAGAAGGTGGTGTAGACGCCGGTCAGCCGGTCGTCCTCGTTGGCGGCGACGATCAGGCCGCGGGTGACCGAGGCGAGATCGGCCGAGCTGCCGCCCTGCAGGTCCTGCAGCTGGAACTCGAAGCCGGCGCCGGTGCCGAGGCCGATGATCGGCGGCAGGTTGAAGGGAATGACCAGCGCCTCGCGAAAGCCCGCGAACTCGCGCCGCAGGTCGGGCAGGAGGTGATCGACCCGCATCTCGGGCTCGGTGCGCTCGGCGAAGTCGGCGAGGGTCAGGACGAGGAAGGCCGAGTTCGACTTGGCGAGGCCGTCGATGAAGCTGTAGCCGTTGACCACGGTGACGTCGGCCACGCCGGGCTTGTCCCGCACCACGTCCTCGACCTTTCGCGAGGCGGCGATGGTCCGGTTGAGCGAGGCGCCTTCCGGCAGCTGCATCTCGATGAAGAGCGCGCCCTGATCCTCGTCCGGCAGGAACCCGGTCGGCACGATGCCGGCCAGCCAGCCGGTGCCGACCATGAAGCCGGCGAGCAGGACGAGGCTGACGACGGCGACCCGGACGAGGCGACTGACGATGCTGGCGTAGCCGTCCCGGGTCTTGTCGATCGCCGCCATGACGTAGCGCATGGGCCCCCGCTTGGGGCCGTGGTGGTGGCTGAGGAAGACGGCGCAGAGCGCCGGCGAGAGCGACAGCGCATTGATCGCCGAGATCACCATCGACACTGAAACGGCGACCGCGAACTGCTGATAGAGCTGACCGGAGATGCCGGGGATGAAGGCGACCGGCACGAAGACCGAGAGCAGGACCAGCGTGATGGCGATGATGGGCCCCGTGATCTCGCGCATCGCCTCCTTTGTGGCGTCGGCGACCGACAGCTCGGGCTTGGTCTCGAGCTTGGCCTCGACCGCCTCGACGACGACGATGGCATCGTCGACGACGATGCCGATCGCCAGTACGAGGGCGAGCAGCGAGACGGTATTGGCGGAGAAGCCGAGCGCCAGCATGACGGCGAAGGTGCCGATCAGCGAGACCGGCACGGCGATCAGCGGAATCAGCGTTGCCCGGAAGTTGCCGAGGAACAGGAAGACGACGATGATCACCAGCACGAAGGCCTCGATGAGGGTGTGGATCACCTCCTCGATGCTGGCCTGCACGAAGAGCGTCGTGTCGTAGGGGATGGAGTAGTCGACGCCGGCCGGGAATCGCGTCTTGAGCTCCTCGATCACCTCGCGGACACCGGCCGCAGCCTCGATGGCGTTCGAGCCCGGCAGCTGCTGGATGGCGATGACCGCACCGTCCCCGCCGTTGAAGCGGGCGGCGACGTCACTGCTCTTGGCGCCGAGCTCGACCTCGGCCACGTCGCGCACGCGGACATAGGAGCCGTCCGGATTGGCCCGGATGACGATGCTCGAGAACTCCTCGACGTCGGTCAGCCGGCCCTTGGTCGTGAGGTTGATCTGCAGTTCGGCATCGGCCATCGGCTGCGCGCCGATGCGGCCGACCGCTGCCTGGACGTTCTGCGCCTGGATCGCCTGGGTCACGTCGTTCGGGGTCAGGCCGAGCGCGGTCAACCGCTGGTCGTCGATCCAGATGCGCATGGCGTAGTCGAGGCCGCCGAAGAGATAGGCGTCGCCGACGCCCGGGATGCGCTTGATCTGGTCGATGATGTTGATGGTGGCGTAGTTGGAAAGGAAAAGGACGTCGCGGCTGTCATCGGGCGAGTAGAGGCTCACCATCTGCAGGAAGGCCGACGACTTCTTCTTCGTCGTGACGCCCTGCCGCTGCACCTCCTGTGGCAGCTGCGACAGCGCCTGGGCGACGCGGTTCTGCACGTTGACGGTGTTGATGTCCGCGTCGCTGCCGACCGCGAAGCTGACGGTCAGCGTGTAGCTGCCGTCGCTGCCGCTGGTCGACTTCATGTAGAGCATGTTCTCCACACCGACGACCTTGGCCTCGATCGGCTGGCCGACGGTTGCCTCGACGACGTCCGAGCCGGCGCCCGGATAGGTCGTCGTAACCGAGACCTGGGGCGGCACGATGTCCGGGAACTGGGCGGTCGGAATGACCAGCATGGCGATGAGCCCGGCCAGCGTGATGACG